>JBDTRZ010000008.1:0-60330 GCA_039931395.1 Gemmatimonadales bacterium | reverse complement strand
AGTGTTACCTATGTTGCTGGACACTTCTGTTACCTATCTCCCCGGCTGCTCAGCGCCGCGAACTCGAAGGTGCTCTTGCTTGCCGACGGCATAGGCTTCCACCATCCAGGAGCGGAACTCGTCATCAATATCCTCGGGATCAGTGAGTCGAAAGGCATGCAGATGATTCCGCGGCGAGAAAGTCTCGATGCGACGAAAACGAGGGGATTCCAGGCGACGAGCCAAGACGACATGCCCATCGAGCCAGCGTTGGCGTGGCGTGATCTGCGCAAACGACATGCGGACTTGGAAGGCGATGCGAGTCTTCTCGGGGAGGACGCGCACAGGGCCGATCGCCTCAATCACCTGAACGACCCGATCGAAGAGACCGCGAATCGCGGGCGCTTTGCCACGGAAGTGGTCGGCAAGGTCATATGTGCCGCACGCGTGGGACTGATTGCGGTTCGCGAACTTCCGGCCACATGAAGCGCAGCGCCACAACGGAGGATCCGTCATAATCGACCACCAGTGATGTTTCTTGGAGCGCATAACGCCAATTAGACAGTGAATTTACGCAGCGAAGCGGTGAAAAACGAACCGATCCTCGCAGTCTAAATTCCGAGTGCACATGCGCAGTCAGACATAAGTCCTTGCTTTTCAACTTCATTGCGCAGGCCGCACCACTGAGGCATCGGAATTAGACTGCAAAGCTCTGCTGTCTAATCCCGTCGACCTCTAACAAATCGCGGAGAGTCCGTCAGGAGGAGTCACCACCGCGTACTCAGAGCTGATCAGCAGGACTCCGAACGCCAAGTCCGCCACGATTCAACACATGAGTGTAGATCATCGTCGTTCGCAGATCCTTATGACCCAGGAGCTCCTGAATCGTGCGGATATCGGCGCCGCTCTCGAGCAAATGCGTCGCAAACGTGTGACGGAAAGAATGACACGTCACCCGCTTCGATAACCTGGCCTCGGCCGCGGCAGCGCGTACCGCCCGCTGAACCTGCGTCTCATGCAAATGATGACGCCGCCGCACACCCGAGGAGTCCACGAAAGTTCGCGTCGCCGGAAAAACATAGAACCATGGCCACTCCCCATCGGCATTCGTCAGTTTCCTCGCCAACGCTCCCTCGATCCCGGTGACACGAATGCTGCTGCGTCGATCCGCCGACCAGAGTTTGTACGACGATCGAAGGACGCGCTTCACATCCTGCACAGCCGATTCGGCTAGAGGCGCACGGCGATCCTTGTCGCCCTTGCCACCGCGCACGGTGATCTCGCGCCGCTCGATATCGACGTCCTTCACACGTAGCGAAACACATTCCAGGATGCGGAGGCCGCTGCCATAGAGTAGTGACACCACCAACCGATCAGGATCGCGAAGCCCATGTAGAATCGACCTCACCTCGGATGTCGACAATACCACAGGAAGCCGGCGCGGCCGCTGAGCCGGAACAATATCGAGCATTTGAGCGAGCGGACGATGTAAGACGGTCGCGTACAGGAAGTTGAGCGCCGCGAGCGCCTGGTTTTGAGTCGACGCGGAAACTCGCTGGCCTATCGCGAGGTCAGACAGGAAAGATCGAACCTCGGCCTCGCCCATATCCGCGGGATGACGCCGGCCACTGAAGTCGATGTAGCGCCTTATCCAGCCCCGGTACGCCTCCACAGTCCTTTGACTGTAGCGCCTCTCCAACAGCGCCCGCCTCACCACCTCCATAAACCGATACCTTCGCTCAGGCTCGGCAGCCTTCTGAAGATGCGAAGAGGGAACGAGTGGGAGAGGCATTCACACACAGGGTAATTTCCTTAGACACACTGCCGACATCCTTTCCCCGCACTCCAAAACGTCTCGGCGCGACCCCAGCCATTTAGATTTCGAAACGATGAAACACGCATTCATTGTGGATGGCATCCGCACGCCTATCGGCAGTTTCACCGGCTCCCTTTCGCCGGTGCGAGCGGACGACCTCGCAGCGCACACGATCGCTGAGCTGATGCGCCGCAACCCTTCGGTCCCCGCCGACCAGATCGCCGACGTGGTACTCGGCTGCGCCAACCAGGCAGGCGAGGATAACCGCAACGTCGCACGCATGGCGCTCCTTCTGGCGGGACTGCCGACGTCCGTTCCGGGAGAGACCGTCAATCGGCTTTGCGCATCCGGCATGAGCGCTGTCGTGAGCGCGGCGCGCGCGGCCTCGCTTGGCGACGGTGACTTCTATATCGCGGGCGGCATCGAGCACATGACGCGCGCGCCATACGCGTTATCCAAGGCAACGCAGCCATTCGCACGCAACGCAGAGCTCTTCGACACGAGCATCGGATGGCGCTTCGTGAACCCGAAGATGCGCGAGATGTACGGCATCGACTCCATGGGTCAGACCGCAGAGAACGTGGCCGAGCAGTTCAAGGTCTCGCGAGAGGATCAGGACCTCTTCGCCTGCAACTCGCAGGTGAAGGCGGCTGCCGCGCGGAAAGCGGGACGGTTCGAGCGTGAGATAGCCCCTGTCACGATTCCATCGGAAAAGCGCGGCAAGGAGCCGACTGTCTTTGCCGAAGACGAGTTCATTCGCCCCGACACGACTCTCGAGGTTCTCGCGAAGCTCAAGCCGGCCTTCCGCACCGACGGCAACGGCACGGTGACCGCGGGAAATTCATCGGGCATCAACGACGGCGCGGCCGCACTCCTCATCGCATCGGAGTCTGCGGTCGAAAGACTCGGTCTCGACCCGATGGCCCGCATCATCTCGTCAGCGGTCGCGGGAGTAGAGCCGCGGATCATGGGGATGGGACCCGTTCCTTCATCGAGAATGGCGCTCGAGAAAGCAGGACTCACGCTCAATCAGATGGACGTCATCGAGCTCAACGAGGCATTCGCGGCGCAGTCGCTCGCATGTCTGCGCGAGCTGAGCGTGGGCGACGACGACCCTCGAGTGAATCCCAACGGCGGAGCGATCGCACTCGGACACCCGCTCGGCATGTCGGGAACCCGGTTGCTGCTGACCGCAGCGCACCAGCTGAAACAGACGGGCGGCCGCTACGCGCTCTGCACGATGTGCATCGGCGTCGGCCAGGGAAAGGCGACGATCATCGAAAGAGTCTGAGATCGCCGAGGTGTCCAATGTCTTCGCCTTCGACGGCTTCACGCCGGTGATTCACGAGTCGGCGTTCATTCATCCGAACGCAACCGTGACGGGCAACGTCATAATCGGACGAGACGTGTACGTCGGCCCGGGCGCGGCAATCCGCGGCGACTGGGGCGGAATCGTCATCGAGGACGGCTGCAACGTGCAGGAGAACTGCACCGTGCACATGTTCCCGGGCGTGACCGTTGTCCTCGAGACCGGCGCGCACATCGGACACGGTGCGGTCGTACACGGAGCGCGCATCGGCCGCAACTCTCTCATCGGAATGAATGCCGTGATAATGGACAACGCCGTCATCGGAGCGGAGTGCATCGTTGGCGCTCTCTGTTTCGTCCCGGCCGAGATGGAGATCCCCGAACGAAAGGTGGTCGTGGGAAATCCTGCGAAAATCGTAAAGGACGTGAGCGACGAAATGATCACGTGGAAAACCGAAGGGACGCGGCTCTATCAGTCCCTTCCCGCACAGCTCCGCGACACGCTTCGCCCAACTAAGCCTCTCCGCGAACTGGAACCAGACCGGCCACAACAACAGACGGGATACAAAACGTGGCGGGAAACCTCGCCGAAACCCGACAGGTAACGCCAATGGCAAGACTGAAGAGCTATGCAGAGGGACAATGGGTCGAGGGAACCGGCAACGCCACCGATCTCGTTCACGCAGTTACCGGCGAGAAAATCGGCGAAGCGACGAGCGAAGGCCTCGACTTCAAGGGCATGCTCGACTACGCGCGCACCGTCGGCAACCCGAAGCTCCGCTCGATGACGTTTCGCGAACGCGCGCGGATGCTCAAGGAGATGGCGAAGTACCTGATGGAGCGGAAGGACGAGTTCTACAAACTCTCCGAAGCCACAGGCGCAACGAAAACGGACTCGTGGATCGACATCGAAGGCGGGATCGGGACGTTCTTCGCGTACTCCAGCAAGGGCCGCCGCGAGTTTCCGAACGAGACCTTCTACATGGAAGGAAGCGTCGAGCCGCTGTCGAAGGACAACACCTTCGTCGGCCGCCACATCTGCGTTCCGCTCGAAGGCACTGCTGTCCACATCAATGCGTTCAACTTCCCGTGCTGGGGAATGCTGGAGAAGCTTGCACCAACCTTCCTCGGCGGAATGCCGGCCATCGTGAAACCCGCGACGATCACGTCGTATCTCACCGAAGGAATGGTGCGCGCGATGATCGAGTCAGGAATTCTCCCCGACGGCGCGCTCCAGCTCATCGTCGGTGCAACTGGAGATCTGCTAGATCACGTCGGCGGACAGGACGTAGTCACCTTCACCGGATCAGCGACCACTGGACGGAAGCTCAAGTCAGGCAAGGCGATCATCGAGAACTCCACTCGCTTCAATCAGGAGGCGGATTCGCTCAACTTCTCGATGCTGGGTCCCGAATCGAAGCCAGGCACCGAAGAGTTCGATCTCTTCGTCAAGGAAGTCGTTCGCGAGATGACCGCGAAAGCGGGACAGAAGTGCACCGCAATTCGCCGCACGATTGTCCCCGCGCCGATGGTGGACGACGTCATCAAGGCGATATCCAAACGGCTCGCCGGAGTGAAGGTCGGAGACCCGCAGACCGAAGGCATCAGGATGGGCCCGCTCGTCGGCAAGTCGCAGGTGGCAGACGTGCGGAAGAACGTCGAATCCCTGAAGGACGGATCCGAGCTTGTGTTCGGCGATCCCGACAACTTCGAAGTCGCTGCGGGTGACAAGACGAAGGGCGCATTCTTCCCTGCGACACTCCTATACTGCGATTCGCCCTTCAACGTCGATGCACCGCACACGATCGAGGCGTTCGGACCAGTCAATACTGTGATGCCGTACTCGACGGTCGAGGAAGCGGTGGAGCTCGCAAAGCTCGGCCGCGGAAGTCTCGTCGGCTCGCTGTTCACCTCCGACGACCGCGTCGCACGTGACGTGGTGCTCGGAACGGCATCACACCATGGCCGCATCATGGTGATCGACAAGATGAGCGCGAAGTCCTCGACTGGCCATGGATCTCCGCTTCCAGGTCTCGTGCATGGAGGACCGGGCCGCGCGGGCGGCGGCGAAGAGCTCGGCGGCGTCAGAAGTGCGCTGCACTACATGCAGCGGACTGCCCTTCAGGGATCGCCGACGACGCTCACGCGAATATCGAACGAATGGATCAAGGGCTCAGCGCAGCCCACCGACCGCGTGCATCCGTTCAGGAAGCATTTCGAGGAGCTCGAGGTCGGCGACACGCTCATCACGCACCGCCGCACGATCACCGAAGCCGACATCGTCAACTTCGCTGGGATCAGCGGCGATTTCTTTTATGCGCACATGGACGATATCGCCGCGCGTGAGTCACTGTTCGAAAAGAGAGTAGCGCACGGATACTTCGTGCTCTCCGCGGCTGCGGGATTGTTCGTCGATCCGGCACCCGGGCCGGTACTCGCGAACTACGGGCTCGACAATCTTCGATTCGTGAAGCCGGTTTACGCCGGCGATACCATACAAGTGCGACTCACATGCAAGCAGAAGACGGCGAAGGAGACCCCGCCCAATTCCGTGCCTCAGGGAGTCGTAGCGTGGGATGTCGAGGTCACGAACCAGGACCAGGAGCCGGTCGCGGTTTACACGATTCTCACTCTCGTGAAGCGCAAGGCCGAAGCCTGATTGAGGGACCCGCTGTCAGGTATGCGGCAAGCGAAGTCGGGGAATGACGGGAATGCTCTGAGTCACCATCGGCGACAGCTCGCCTTCCCTCGGAGTGTCCGACTTGGCCTGAGTCTCCCGGCTGGCGGAAGCCGCCTGCAGTCGCGTCATGAACCGCTCCTTCTCGCGAATGCCGCTCACTTCCACGACGAGCCCGCTGGTCACTGACTCCACCTGCCGCAGCCGCTCTTCCATATCACGCAAGGTGCTCTCGGCCGGCTTCTCTCCACGGCTCAGGCGATACCAGGTCACCAGCAGTCCCTTCGCGACAAAGCCCGTGACGCCCACGAGCACTATCAGCATGAAAACAGCGCGGGGATCGAGGAACATGAGTACCGGACGCGCCCCGAGCGGCAAAGTTTCAAGCCCCCGGATTTTTTTCCCTTACCCGGACACCTCGTCCAGAACTGCCCGAATTCTCGGGAATAGCGCGATGATCTCATCGACGGATACCGCACCGGCCGAGAGCCGGAACCACCCCGTGTGGCCGGTGACGCCAAACGCCTGAAACGGCACCATCGCCGCTCCCGCACGCTCGAGAAGAAGTAACCGGATGTCGTCATCCGTTTGGAGCTTCCTGCCGTCGACCGTCTTTCCGTGCAGCCTGAACTGCGCGGAGAAATAGATGGCACCCTGCGGGTTTATTGAATCGACTGGATAGCCCGCTTCCTTGAGCTCGACGAACCCGTCGTGCAACGCCTTCATACGCTCGGCGAGCCGCGCGTCCATCTCAACTCTGAACTCTGCAATCGCTTGCTCGTCGCCGAGGAAGGCGGCGACTCCCGCCTGTTCGGGGCGAGGCGCCCAGGCTCCGGCGTGCGACAAGAGGTCGCGAATTCTCACGCCGACCGCCGGCGCGACGAGCATCCACCCGAGACGCAAACCGGTTCCGGCGTACGCCTTCGACACGCCATCCGCAGATATCACGTACCGCGCGGATTCCGGGACGATCGCCGCGGGATAGACGTGCTTCTGCCCTTTCGACACGAGCGCCCCGTACATCTGGTCGTGAAGAATGAATATCGGCCGACGCCCAGCCGATTCTCTGGCTTTGTTCTCGGCGACGACCGCCGTGAGAATGTCGCGGAGCTGCTGCTCGGTCATCACGGTGCCCGTGGGATTTCCGGGAGAGCAGATGCAGATCATCGCCGCATCGGACAGATGCGGACGGAACTGCTCGACCGTGGGCTGGAATCCAGTTTCCGCCGTAGCCTCGACGACGATGGAATCCGCGCCTGTGAGGAAGGAGTAGGCATCGTTCTGCCACGAGGGAACCGAGAACAGCACCTTGTCGCCGGGATTCACGACCGCGCGATAGGCGCCGTAGAGTACTGGGCGGCCGCCGCTGCAGACGACGATCGAGTCGACAGGATAGCGAACGCCCGCGGTGCGGAACACGTAATCGGATATCGCCTGCCGCAGCACCGGCAGCCCTTCGGGATTCGGATAGTTCGTCTCGCCACGCGCGACGGCGTCCTGGATGGCCTGCGCAAGCTTGCGAGGAATCGGAAAATACCGGGGATCGAAATCGCCGACGGTGAGATTCACCACTGTCTCGCCGCTGGCGATCATTCCGCGAACCTGTCGCGTGATTCTGAGGATCCCTGATTCCCAAAGGCCGCGAGCGGTTTCCGACAGAGCCGCGTCGAGAGATTTCTGATCGCCGAAGTCGAGCGTTCCCGCACCGTCGTTTTTCATGCGCGGATTCTAGCCGGATGGAGGAGGCCAGTCCAGCACGCTATGTTACGCCTTCTGCCCGCACTCTTCAGACTGGAACGAGTTCATGAGATGTCTTTTGGCAATAGCAGCCCTCACCGCACTGAGCGCCACGTCAATGTCAGCCCAGGCAACTGAGAAAGATCTCGCTCGCGCGAGAAAGATCCTCTCGTCGACGCCGCTCATCGACGGACACAACGATCTCCCGTGGGCGATTCGCGAGGATTCGACCGCGCCGATGGATGTCGCTGCGTACGATCTGCGCCAGCGGACGCGTGGCCACACCGATCTCGACCGTCTCAGGAAGGGAATGATCGGTGCTCAGTTCTGGTCGATCTATATCCCGGGCGACGTCAAGGATTCCGGGTACGCGCGAATTCAGCTCGAGCAGTTCGACATCGCGCGGCGGTTCATCGCGATGTATCCAGAGCGTCTCCAGCTCGCATTGTCTGCGAAGGACGTGCGCGACTCGTTCAAGCGCGGCCGCATCGGCTCTCTCCTCGGCATGGAAGGCGGACACGCGATCGAGAACTCGCTTGGCGCACTCCGCTCATACTACGCCCTGGGCGCGCGCTACATGACGCTGACGCACAACGTCACGCTGGACTGGGCGGATGCAGCGCTCGACACCGCGAAGCATGGCGGACTGACGGAGTTCGGGAAGGAAGTGGTACGCGAGATGAATCGTCTGGGGATGATCGTCGATCTCTCGCACGTCTCACCGGCGACAATGAGCGACGCGCTGGACGTCACCGAGGCGCCGGTGATCTTTTCGCATTCCGATGCGCGCGCGCTCGTCGACGTGCCGCGCAACGTGCCGGATTCCATTCTCAAGCGGCTCGGCGCAAATGGAGGAGTGGTGATGATCACCTTCGTCCCGAGCTTCATCTCGAAGGAGTTCGCGGACTACGATCACGCATTCACCGAAGCGCAGCGCGAGGCGCGGCAGCGGCTGGGCAAGGACGACGCAGCCGTGCGCCGCGAAGGCGAAGCATGGCGGGCTGCGCATCCCGCTCCTTCGGCGAGGCTTTCGCAGGTGGCGGATCACATCGAGTACATGCGCAAAACTGCCGGTGTCGACCACATCGGCATCGGCGGCGATTTCGACGGAATCAGCGCGACGATCAAGGGGCTGGAGGACGTGTCGACCTATCCTGCCCTCTTCGCGGAGCTCGCGCACCGGGGCTGGTCGGACGAGGATATGCGGAAGCTCGCGGGTGAGAATGTTCTTCGGGTTCTGGAGAAGGTCGAGGACGTCGCCGGTCGTCTCCAGAAATCGCGGACGCCCTCGACGAAGACAATCGCTCTGCTGGACGGAAAGAAATGACCGCGCACAAGCAGCATTCTCCAGGCTTTCTCGCGATCGTGGACGACGCCAAGACACGCATTCGCGAAGTCAGCGTCGCCGAGACTCTCCAGGCCGTCAATGGTGGAAGCGCGCGGCTCGTGGACGTTCGCGAGGAAAGCGAATGGGCCGCGGGACATGCGAAGGAGGCGGAGCACATCGGGAAGGGCGTGATCGAGCGCGACATAGAGACGCTCGTTCCCGACAAGGACGCCGAGCTGATACTGTATTGCGGCGGTGGATTTCGCGCTGCGCTCGCCGCGGACTCGCTTCAGAAGATGGGCTACACCAACGTCGCATCGATGGCAGGCGGATGGCGCGCCTGGGTCGAGGCGAATGCACCGGTCGAACAGGAGTGAAATGCGTTACGTGAGAATTATCGGATTGACTGCAACGATGGCGTTTGCGCTCAGCGCGTGCACCAGCGACCGCAACGAGACGAAGAGCTCGCAAACTTTCGAGACGCAGAGTGTGCCGATTGTAGTAGCGACGAACACGCTCCCTGCGCCAACGATAGAGGTCTACAAGGATGCCAGCTGCGGCTGCTGCAAGGAATGGATCAAGCACCTGGAGCAAAACGGATTCAAGGTCGAAGCGATCGACATGCCCGACTTGTCAGCTGTAAAGACGAAGTACGGTGTGAAGCCGGAAATTCAGGCGTGCCACACGGCGGTCGTCAACGGATACGTGGTGGAAGGCCACGTACCCGCCGACGTCATCCTGAAGATGCTGAAGGACAAGCCGGCGATCGTGGGGCTCGCCGTTCCCGGCATGCCGATGGGCTCACCGGGTATGGAGGGTCCGACGAAGGAGAGATACGACGTGCTTACCTTCGATCGCGCGGGACGTACCACTGTATATGCGCCGCGGTAATACCTGCGTGTCCTGACAACAGGAGCCTAGAACCGCGGCCAGACGTTATCGGCCCTCTCGACATCCTGGAATCGATTCTCCGGATCGAGCGTCACGGCTTTGACAGCTCGTCCTTTCAGGGGAACTCGTAGAGTGAGAGTCCTCGACCCACTGAACCACGAGTCCACTGGAGTAGTCGTCGTCGACAAGGACCCGTCGGAGAAGTCGACCCTCATGATGACCGGCATCGCCAGATCGCCCCTGTCGCGCACCGTTATCACCGCGTCAGTGCCTGATGTCGCCACCGACTCTATCACCTGGTCCGCGGCGTATGTCGTGAAGAACCACCCGTACCAGAACCAGTCGAGGTTTCTTCCAAGCGACCGGTTCATCGACTTGAAGAAATCCCACGGCGTCGGATGCTTGAACTTCCATTGTCGGGCGTAGGTGGCAAACGCGCGGCGCACTGCTGAATCACCGACGACCGCACCCAGCGCGTGCAGCGCCAATGGCGCCTTGCTGTATGTCGCGACGCCGGAGTACGGGCCCGCGTAGTCCGTCGGCCACATCATCGGCGCCTCGAGCTCGGTCCCCGCAATGCGGCGATAACCCGACCCGCCGCCCTGCCAGTTCACCGCGGTATTGCCGATCGCGGCCTCCGCGGGAACACCGATGTAATCGTCGAATCCCTCGTCCATGAATCCGTAGCGAGTCTCGTTCGACCCGACCATCATCGGGAACCACTGGTGCCCGAACTCGTGAACCGTGACTCCGAGCGACGCTCCATTGAAGATGATCATCGGGTATTCCATGCCGGTCTCGGGACCGTCAGCGATTGTCCCCTGGGAGAACTCGTAAGGAAAGAGAAACGCCGAGTGCTGCTCGAGCGCCTTGCGACCGAATTGCGCCGTGTTGAGTGTCCGATACCTGGTGTGCTGCGGGAGATACAGAACATGGACTGGAATCTTCCCCTTCCCCGGGATCGTCGCATGCGTCGCCTCGAAGACGTAGTCTCGCGAGAGCGCGAACGCGAAATCGTTCACCAGCGGCGCCCTGAAATGCCAGGTAAGCGTCGCGCCTGGAGCGGTCGCACCCGCGCCGCGTTCATCCGCGTCGACAACGTGGATGGTGGTGTCGACGCTCATCGCCAGCGCAAGCCGATCGCGCGTTCGTCGCGAGTAGACCTGCGCCGGGTTCTGCAACTCGCCGGTTGCCCCGAGGAGCCAGCCGCCAGGCGCGGTGATCTTCACGTCGAAGCTGCCGAACTGGTTGTTGAACTCCGCATTGCCGAGGTACTGGTCGAGATCCCAACCACGGAGATCGTCGTACATGGCTATCTGTGGATACCACTGTGCGACCTGGTACAGATAGCTCCCGTACCTTCCCATCCTCTGGCCGCGGACCGTCGTGTCCACCGCGGGGACGGTGAAGCGCCACGCAGTCTCGATCGTTGCAGTCCTTCCCGGCAGGATCGGCGTGGCGGGAGTGATCGTGGCGATGCGCTCTCTCAGCGTGTACTGTTTTTTGTCCGTGAGCGAAACGGCTAAGCCGTTCACGGACAACCGCTCGATCGTGACCCCGTCGGTCAGGTCGGTGACATAGTCGTTTCGCTCGACACGTGGTGTGAAGAAGTTCTGATACAGCCGCAGCACAATCGTCTTGAGGGTGTCCGGCGTCGTGTTGTTAAGCGTGATCGTCTCGGCCCCGCGAAGCTGATTCGTCGCAGGGTCGATCGTCGCTTCGATCCGGTAATCCACCTTCTGCTGCCAGTACTGCCGGCCGGGGGCGCCGCTCAAATCGCGGGTGCCGGCCGCGTAGGCCCTTTTCATGGACGGAGGAATCGGAATGTCCCGGCGCACGGCACGCTCGGGAGAGCTCAGTGGAATGCTCGGAGCGCTCGGAGCGCTCGGGCCGGGAGCGGTGTCGAGTGGCGGCTTGCTGCAGGCCGAAATCAGAAAAAGAGAGGCGGCAATCACGCCGCGGAGAGTCGATCGCGAATCCATTTCTTCGAGAGGGTTGTACGGACCATGCAAAGTCCGCGCAATCAATCACCGGGACGGCCTCCTGCCAAGACCCTTGCGCACTCCCGGGTGATTATTTATACATTCCGGGTGCATAATCAATCGACGACCATGGCCCTACCCTTTTCTTCGTTCGATCTCGAGACCCCCAGACCAGTCGTCCGCAAGGCAACCCGCGCGGACGCGGACCAGATCTGGGACCTCGTGTCGTGCTATGCGGCCCAGGGGCTGATGCTCCCCCGCACGCAGCAACAGGTCGCGATGAACATCGACAACTATGTGGTTGCGTCGGCCGGCGGACGGGTGGCCGCGTGCGCCGCTCTCGAGGAGTATTCGCCTTCGCTGGCCGAGGTGTCGTCGGTTGCCGTCGCCGGCTCGGAGCATGGCAACGGGCTGGGCACCGAGGTGGTACTTGGCGTGGAGCGATTGGCCCGCGCCCGCGATATCAACGAGCTGTTCGCGCTGAGTCTGAGCGACAGGTTCTTCCTGTCGATGGACTACCAGGCGACCTCGATCTCCCGTTACCCTGAAAAGCTCGCGCGTTACGGACGGCTCGAGGCGCAGGGCGTGGAGATCGTGCCGAAGCGCTGCTTTCAGAAGATTCTCGGGAATTCGTGGGAGGCACCGATGCTCGTGGACGACGCGGAGCCGGAGAGGACTTTGCGGGCGAGCTGATCCCGCTGCACGCCGATGAAGTGAAGGCGCCGCGAGGCGCCTTTTTGCTTGCCTCTATTGCTAATTTTCTAGCATATGCTAGAATACTAGCACTCTTACCACTTCCTATGGTAAACCAGATCGTGTCCGGCCTCAGCCGCCGAGAGCGGCAGATCATGGATTTCCTCTATGAGCGCGATCACGCATCCGTCGCCGAAGTCATGGAGGGAATCGCGGATCCACCGAGCTACTCCGCGGTGAGGGCCATGCTGCGCACACTCGAGGAGAAAGGCCGCGTCACGCATGTCGAGGACGGTCGTGCCTACGTCTATCGCCCGACAATCAGAAAGGACGCGGCCCGACAGGGCGCGCTCACCCATTTACTGAAGACGTTTTTCGATGGCTCGACAGAGCAAGCGGTTGCCGCGTTGCTCGATCTCCAGGGTGCGGCGCTGAGCAAATCGGAGCTCGACCGAGTCGCGAAGCTCGTTGCTGAAGCCCGGCGGGAAGGCAGATGAGCGCGCTGTCGCTGCAGCTGATGTCGATCAGATCGGGAGCGCTCACTCCTGTATTCGGCTTGCTCATCGACACCGCTCTCAAGGGATCGGTGCTCATCGCAGCCGCCGCAATCGTGGCCTACTTGCTTCGCGACCGGTCCGCTGCAGCGCGGCACGCCGCGTGGAGTGCGGCAGTCATCGGCCATCTCGCGCTGCCGGTGCTGACGCTCCTCATGCCGCAATGGCGCTTGCCTGTCCTGCCTGCTCCACCATGGCTCGACACGCCGGCGGTCACCACACCCGCTCTGAATGCTGTATCGAATCCCCCGGCTGCATCACCCGCCTCCACTCCGACGGTTGACGCAGTCACCTCGAGCACAGGCGCAGCAGCGCCCACATCACGACCAGGCTCGCCATCACCGGCGATCTCCACCCCTGCACAATCCGGCCTCCGAGCGAACTGGCCGCTAATCTCCACACTCGGTTTGCTGTGGATACTGGGTACCACGCTGGTTCTTCTCCGCCTCGCGATCGGAACCTGGCGAGTGGGACGTCTGGCAAAGCTCGGCGACAGAGTCGACGACGGCGAGTGGCTCTCACTCACCCAGCGACTCGCCAACCGACTCGGCATCACACGCCCTCTCATTCTGCTTCGCGGCGACCGTCTCGCCGTTCCCGTGACATGGGGAATCGTCTATCCCGCCGTGCTTCTGCCGCCTGATTCCCACGAGTGGCCCGAGGCACGGCGCAGGTTTGTCCTCGTCCACGAGATGGCGCACGTCAAACGGTTCGATGCGCTGACGCAGCTGCTCGCACAGGTGGCGGTCGCGGTCCTCTGGTTCGACCCGCTGATCTGGCTCGCCGCGCATGGCATGCGCGTCGAGCGCGAGCACGCGTGCGACGACTACGTGCTGCGCGACGGAACCGTGCCATCACTGTATGCCGGAGAGCTGCTCGAGATGGTGCAGTCCATCGGATCCCCGCGACACGAGAGCGCAGCTCCCGCCTTTGCCGCACTTGCGATGGCACGACGGTCGGAGTTCGAAGGCCGCATGCTCGCGATTCTCGACCCTCGGCAGAACCGCCACACGCTTGGCAGATCGAGCGCGGTGATCACGTCCGTCGCGCTGGCACTGCTCGTCATTCCTCTCGCGGCGCTGAGACCATTTCACAATGGGACGGCCGCCGGTCCATTGACGAAGGCTGTCGCGCCAAACGCCGGAGCGGTGAAAAAATCGTCCGCCAGCGAGAGACTCATCAGCGACACCGCATGCGATTCAGCACGGCGGGCTCCGGGAAGCTCGGCGTCGACGCACATCCACGTGGGCGACGACGATGCGGGCAGCCGCACGATCGAGTACATGGCGACTTCCGGTGGCCGGTGCGCCCAGGCAGCGGTGATCGGTGACGCGACGTTCGCGAATGACCGGCTGCTCTCGCTCTCGACCGGCGCGTACGCGACCTTCAGGGAAGTCACATCCGACGCGGATCGCGCGGTGCACATAGCGCCGCGCGACAACGGCACGATGGAAGTCTCTGCGAAGTTGAACGGTGCGCCGGTCGCCTATGACGACGCGATGCGCGCGTGGCTCGCGCGAATCGTACCGGAGGTGCTGCGCGAGGCAGCTGTCGACGCTCCGCAAAGAGTGGCGCGCGACATGGCGCAAGGTGGCGTGAGTCTCGTGCTCGCCCACATCGGCCGCATCATGAGCCCGTCTTCGAAGCGAGCTCACTACGCCGCTCTGCTCGACGGAATACCGCTGACTGAATCCGAATATGCACAGGTGTCCCGTCACGTGACGCGTACTCTCGCGGATTCGCCGAGCGATCTGTCTGCTGTGCTGACGCGGCTCGCTGCATCACCGGCCAAGGGCGTGAAATCGCTGGGCGCCGCAGTGGCAAAGCTCGGTGCCGCACAGGAGGCGATGGGGGTCGCACTTGGCCGTGCGCTGGGCAAGAGCTCGACGAGCTCCGACAGCACGCACACGCTCACGCAGTACGCAGTTACCGATGATCCTGACATGATCCTGCTCGCGCTCCGCGGGGCGAAGGACATCTCCAGCAGCACCGACAAGAGAACTCTGCTCCAGACCATCGCTGCCGGAGCACTCCGGCGACGGAGCGCTGCGCTTCGCTCGGCATTTTTCGACGTAACAGCCACGATGGACTCGGACACAGACCTGCGAGCGGTGCTTAACGCGGCCCTTCCATATGCACACTCCGACCAGGCTATCGCATTCGCCGTGTTCAACGAGGTGAAGGGTCACATGAGCTCCGACACCGACAAGCGTGCCGTGCTCACGGCGGCGGTGGAGCAAAAGCTTCTCTCCACTCCGCAGCTGCGCGAGGCTTTCATGGCTGCCGCGAAGTCGATTTCCAGCAGTACCGATTACACCGCTGTGATGCGCGCGGCGTTCAGCAAGTGAAACCCAATTCCCAGAGAGCGACTGCAATGAAGAATTCGTCTTTCCGTGCGCCAGTAAATGCTAAATTTTTAGCATTGCTGCTGCGAGTTTTTCGTCTCACGTGCCTCGTCGTGGTGGCGTCGCACCTGCCATTGCGCCCGCATGCCGCCCTCGCACAGCAGAGCACGGCGACAGCGGGCCAGGCGAAGTCGCCGCCAGCCATCGACGGATCGGACGCCGATGCCGCATGGGCCACAGCATCCCCCATCTCCGACTTCCGCGTCTTCGAGCCGACTGAGGATGGCGAGCCGCGGTTTCGCACCGAAGCACGCGTGGTGAACGACGCCACGAACCTGTACGTGTTCGTCCGCGCGTTCGACCCACATCCCGACAGCATCATCTCGCTCCTCAGCCGTCGCGACGTGAAGACGCAGAGCGAGCAGATCAAGGTGATGATCGATTCCTATCACGATCGCCGCACCGGTTACGAGTTCGCCGTCAATCCGGCGGGCGTCAAGCGCGACTACTACCTGTACGACGACGTTCGCGAGGACGCCTCGTGGGACGCCGTATGGGATGTCGCCACACGCATCGACTCACTGGGATGGACAGCCGAGTTCCGCATTCCCCTGTCGCAGCTGCGCTATCCGAAGATGGCGACAAACACCTTCGGACTGATGATCATGCGCGACATCGCGCGCACGAACGAGAGGCTCAGCTGGCCGGTGTATCGCAGAACCCGCCCGGGAGTGGCGTCGCAATTCGGCGAGATCTCCGGCCTGTCGGGGCTCGGCTCTCCACGACGTCTCGAGATAGTTCCCTACGCAATCGCGAAGAACGTCAGTACCGTCACCGAGAACGGCTACGGCCGGTCGCAGCAGCAGTCAATCGGCGCCGACCTGAAATACGGTCTGTCTTCGAGTCTGACGCTCGACGCGACGGTGAATCCCGATTTCGGCCAGATCGAAGCCGATCCGGCAGTCCTGAATCTCTCGGCATTCGAGTCGTTCTTCGAGGAGCGCCGGCCGTTCTTCGTCGAAGGCACGGGGATCTTCCAGTTCGACGCGAACTCCATCCAGCTGTTCTATCCGCGACGCATTGGACGTGCGCCACAACTGGGCGGTCTCGTCCAGGATCGCACCGCTCAGGTGCCGGGCGCATCGACAATACTTGGAGCGACGAAAGTCACCGGGCGCCTCTCCGGTGGAACGACGCTCGGCACTCTCGCGGCGATCACCCAGCGCGAGACAGCCGGTGAGACCCTGGTCGAGCCACAGACCGCCTATGGCGTCGCACGCCTCTCCCATGATTTCAGGAAGGGCGAGAGCGGACTCGGATTCATCTTCACTGGGGTGAACAGGCAGCTCGACGATACCAGCGACGATTATCTGAGACGCACCGCCAGCGTCGCCGGATTCGACGCGCGGCATCGGTTCGCGGGAGGCAGGTACTCGGCGACGAGCTCTTTCGCGATGAGCAGAGTGGCGGGAACCGCTGCGGCAATCGCGCGGACGCAACGCTCGGGGGTCCACCTCTTTCAGCGGCCCGACTCTCATCTCGACTACGATCCCGATCGCACATCGCTTTCCGGGACAGCCATCGCAGGCCAGATCGAGAAAGTGTCCGGAGTGCTTCGCGGTGGAGCGTCCTACCAGCGACTGAGCCCCCGCTTCGAGGCAAACGACATCGGATTCCTCTCGCAGGCAGATCAGCAGACCGTTTACACTTACGTGTCTCTCGTCTCGCCACAGCCGCGCTCATTCTATCGCAGACTCCAGGCGCAGCTCTCGCTCTTCAGCCAGTTCAACGCGGCTGGAATGCCGACGGTTCGGACGCCGGAGCTGTTCGTGGCGACGACGTTCACCAACTCGTCCACTTTCTCCGCCGATGTGTGGACCGACAACGCCGGTCCGGTCTACTGCGACCGGTGCGCTCGCGGCGGCCCCGCGCTCAGCCTTTCACCCGCCTCGAACCTGCTCATCAACTGGGCAAGCGATCCGCGTGGACGGCTGCAGAAATCGTTCGCCGCGATCTACACGACAGGCGATGGCGGCCGGTCGCAGCTGTGGAGAGTGCGTCCGTACCTGACGTTTCGCGCGGCGAGCAACATCACCATGGAGCTGGGCGGGAGATACCAGCGCAACAAGGACAACACGCAGTGGTACGGAAACGTCGGCTCGGTCGGCAGTCCGACCGCGCACTACCTCTTCGCGCACCTCGACCAGCATCTGCTCAGCTTTCAGACCCGGCTCAGCGTCACGGCGACGCCGAACCTTTCGCTCCAGTTTTACGGCGAGCCGTTCGTGACCACCGGCAACTACACGAACGTCCGCGAGCTCGATGCACCGAGGGCAGGGTCATACGACGCGCGGTTCAAGCCATACCAGCTGGCGAGCGCGCCGGAAGGATTCAACGAGAAGCAGTTGCGGTCGAACATGGTCGTCCGGTGGGAGTACAAGCCCGGCTCGTCGCTATTCGTGGTGTGGTCGCAGGGCCGTGATCAGGGAGACCGGAATCTCGGGGACTTCTCGCCGCGTCGGGATTATGCCGATCTCTTTGCGGCGCGGCCTGACAACACTTTGCTGGTGAAAGCGTCCTACTGGATCAGCTTCTGATGTCCGGATCCGCAGGTGTTGCGGCATCCACGATCGATTGCCATGTCAGCCGGGGTTGGGCGAAGAACCCGTAAATTATACCGCCTCTCACCCGGCGCCCGGAGGAGCATGGCACGAACCAGACAGCGGCTGTCAGACGCACGCTTCACGATGCTGCTTCAGCTGGCGGTTGCTGTCGTCGGAATAGTCCAGTCGTTCCTATGGCGAAACAGAATGGACGCCGACGGAATGTCCTACGTCGACGTGGCGTACTCGTATGCGAACGGGGACTGGGCTGGTGCCGTCAACGGCTATTGGAGTCCCCTCTTTTCCTGGCTGATCGCCGCTCTCATCAGCGTGTTTCATCCCTCGCCGGCGAGCGAGTTTCCAATGATTCACGCGCTGAACACGCTCGATTTCCTGCTGGCTCTCGTGGCGTTTTCTTTTTTTGTGCGCCAGCTCTTCGCGCGATTCGGTGATTCCGGTGCGGAGGCAGGCGAGTGGCGCCGGGCATGGCTGACACTGGCCTACGCTTCCTTTGCGTATGCCTCCGTTACCCTGCAGGACGTGGGGCGCGGCGGTCCTGACTTCCTGCTCGCAGCCTGCTTCTACTGCGCGGTTGGACTGATGCTCCGCGTGGCGAACGGTTCCGGGAGTTCGACACTTCTGATGGCCGCGCTCGGCGCGATCCTGGGTGTGGGATATCTGGCAAAGGCCGTGATGTTCCCCGTTGCCCTTGTCATGCTCGGCTGCACTGCATTCATGTTGCGAGGCACGCAGAATCGCTGGCGGAATCTCATCGTAGCGAGCGTCGCGTTTGGTATGATCGCTGCGCCCTGGATCGCGGTTCTGTCACAGTCCAAAAGCCGGCTGACTTACAGCGACACCGGCAAGTTGAGCTACGCCTGGTATGTCGACGATGCCGCGATCAATCACGCGCAGGAAGACGCCGCTCACGGCAAGCCATCACACCCCACGCGCAGACTGTCCACCGCTCCGACCATCTTCGAGTTCGGCAGCCCGGTGAGAGGAACTTATCCCCCGTGGTACGATCCGTCGTACTGGCACGAAGGCGTGAGGGTGAAGCCGCATCTCCGGCTGCAATTGCACCGCCTCGCGCTGAGCGCGGAAGATTTTCTGAATCAAAGCTGGTTCTATCCGGGTCTCTCAGCCGTGATCGCGCTGTCACTTCTCGCGGGCGCTCCGGCAGTCAGGCGCGCGCTTGCCGGTGCATGGTTCGTCGTGATCCCCGTTGTGAGCGCATTCGTTCTCTACTCACTGGTGCTGGTCCTGGGCCGGCACATTGCTCCTTTCTTCGCGGTTGGTTTGCCCACCCTGGCTTTCGGAATCGCGGCGTCGATGGACGCAGCGTCGCGGCAGAAAAACCGCGCGGCTGCCATTGTCGCCACGGCATTGGCGGCCGCGCTGGCAGTGATGACTCTGTCTCAGATCGCGTTCATCGATCGGCGACTTCCGGATGGGCGCTCGCACCTCGAGATCGCAAGAGCGCTTCACTCGCGCGGAGTGCCGGGCGGCTCACGGGTCGGAGTGATCGGCGACTCGATGCACGCCTACTGGGCGCATCTCGGACGCCTTCGAATCGTCGCGGAGATATGGCCGGACGAGACGGCGCGGTTCTGGGCTCAGGATGAGCCGACGCGTCGCCGACAGCTCGAGCTGTTTCGCGGAGCGGGAGCAACCGCTGTGATTGCGGACGGCATTCCTTCCTGGGCTGACACTGCGGCGTGGCTGCCGATAGGAGACGGTTATCGCGCGTATCTGATGTCAGCCGCGCCGCGCTAGGGCGGATCGCGGTTCAGCTTGCCGGTCCCATTCGCGCAAGAATCTGCGGGAAACGCGGATCGTCCCGGATGGGATCCCAGTCACCATCATTCTCGATCCATTCCCGCTGGGCGAAGCCCAGCTGGACTGCGCGGTCCAGATTTGCGATGGCCCGCTCCTTTTCTCCGGCGATTGAATACAGGCAGCCGACGTTGTAAAGCGTCGACACCTCGTTCGGGTCGATCGCGACCGCACGGTCGGCCCACTCGAACGCGCGTTCTCGCTCGCCGATCAGGAACAGGGTCCCCGCGCCGAGGTAATAGGCGCGCGACTCTCCGGGATTTATCGCGATTCGGCGCTCGATTATGGCAACAGCGGCCGCGGCAACCTCTCGCATCTCGTCGTCGCGACCCAGATTCCGCAGGACCATTGCCCGCATGGTGATCGCCTGGTAGTCGTCAGGGCGACTTCTGGCGGCCTGGGCAAACATCTCATTGGCCTTCTCAAAATCGCGGTGCGCGAACGACGCCCGCCCGTGGAAATAGGCGGCCTCGAAGCTGCGCGGATCCAGCTCGAGGGCGCGCTCGAACGACTCCGTTGCTTCCTTCCACCGCTTGCGAATGGATAGCGCGAGCCCATACGAGGCGTGCGCCTCCGCGAGGTTCGGGTTGAGCTCGAGCGCGCGTCTGCTCGATTCCTCCGCACGCTCAAGATTCTCGGAAGTCGCTTCACGGTACATGTACAGGAGAGAAGAGCTGTCGGCGATTCCGGCGTAGGCAAGCGCGTATTCCGGATCGATCTCAATGGCGCGACGATACCATTCGATTGCCTCGTGGTGGCCGGCCTTGCGGTGCTGATTGAAGAGCTGCCTCCCGCGCAGGTAGTACTCGTACGCGCGGATGTCCTTCACCGGGACCGACTTCACCGCCTGCGCTTCGCGCGGCGTCAGGACGATCCGCAGCGCCTTGACGATGCTTTCGGCAATCTCGTCCTGAATCGCAAAGACGTCGGCCAGCTCGCGGTCGTAGCGTTCCGACCAGAGGTGATATCCGCTGTCGACGTCGATCAGCTTGGTGCTTACGCGGAGCCGCTGTCCAGCCCTGCGAACGCTGCCCTCGAGCACGGTACCGACATCGAGCTTTCTGCCGATGTCGCGGATGTCCTGATTCTGTCCCTTGAACGCGAACGCCGATGTGCGCGAAGCGACGTCAATCGCCTCCACCTTGGCGAGGGCATTGATGATCTCCTCTGCCACGCCTTCGGTGAAGTACTCGCTGTCCGGATCGGCGCTCATCGTCGTGAACGGGAGCACGGCAATTGAGCGCCTTTTGGGAAGGTTGCGGCCGTCGCCGGTCGGTGCGATCCCGGCAGCGAGGGCGCTGGCAAATTCCGCTGTCGTTGCAAATCGCCTCGACGGCTCGACGTCGAGACCCCGGGACAGAGCGTGTGACACAGTCTCTGGCACATCGTTTACAATCGACCGGATGCGAGGCGGAGTTTCCATGAAGCGTTTCGCCATCACGGCCTGCGCGGAGGGGCCCGTGAACGGCGGATGTCCGGACAGCATCTCGTAGAGAACGCACGCCAGACTGTATTGATCGCTTCGCGCATCCACTTCGTTCGTGCCCGTCACCTGCTCGGGGCTCATGTAGGCGGGAGTTCCGACCGCCGTGCCCGTTCTGGTGAGGTTGTCACCGGCGGCGGCGGTCAGAGCCTTGGCGATCCCGAAGTCCGTGACAAGCGCCTCGCCCTGATGAAACATCACGTTGTCGGGCTTGATGTCGCGGTGCACGACGCCCATCTGATGGGCGTAATCGAGGGCGTTCGCCACCTGCTGAGTGATCCGTACTGCCTCGGCAGCGGGAATTCTTCCGCCTGTTTCGAGACGCACTCTCAGCGTGGAGCCTTCGATCAGCGGCATGACGTAATACAGAAGGCCGTCGAATTCTCCCGAGTCGTGAAGCACGACGATATGGGGATGATTGAGGCGCGCAACCAGCCTGATCTCATCGAGGAATCGCCGTGCGCCGATGCTTGCGGACAGATCGGGGTTCAGAATCTTGAGAGCGACGTCGCGGTCGTATTTCGTGTCGCGAGCGCGATAGACAACGGCCATCGCTCCGCGGCCCACCTCGCGGTCGATTATGTAACGGTCGGCAATGGTGCGTGCCGTCAAATCGCTCGATCGCGTCACTTCGCGGTCACGGCCTCCTGATTGGTGCAAACATAACTCGCACAGCGGCGGCGCGACCGGACTCTCCCCCCGCCGCAGTGCCGGGGAGCGAGGTAATTTCAACCGCCATGGATACCCGCCGCGCCCGCATCGTAGTCATTGCGCTGGTCGCAACTTTTCTCGTCGTCCGGGCTCTGCTGCACATGTCGCCGAACTCGGATTTCGACATGGCGGGATACAATATTCATCACCTCTTCACGGGTCTGCTTCTCATCGTGTCGGGAGGCATTCCACTCGCGCTTTTTCCGGGGCGCTCGGGCCTCCTCGACCTGTCGGCAGTGTTGTTCGGAAGCGGACTTGCCCTGGCGCTCGATGAGTGGGTGTATCTCATCGTCACCGACGGCTCGAACGCATCCTACCTTCTGCCGGTTTCGCTGCGCGGCGGAATCATGATGGTGGTGCTTGCCACTCTCTACATCGCGGTGCTTTATATCGTATCCGGAAAGCGGGGTTGAGCGACAGATGATTGGCGCGGCGTCCGAATCGCAGGAGCGGGTGGTTTGCCCGAAGTGCGGGACCTCGAATTCGGCCGACGCAGTCTTCTGTGTGAACCCGGCATGCAGGAAAGCGCTGGGTGAATTCAGGTACGCCGAAGAGGAAATCGAGAAGGAGAGCCGGGTCCACGAAAAGATTGCCCATCGCATAGCGGCTTTCATCGGAAACCCGTATTTCATCGTTGTCCACGCGATCTGGTTCGTTCTCTGGATCGCGGTCAACACCGGGCTCGTCACACTCGGGCCGATGTTCGACATGTATCCTTTCGGGCTGCTGGGAATCCTGCTGTCGATCGAGGCGATATTCATCACCGGCTTTCTTCTCATCAGCCAGAACCGGCAGAGCTCTCACGCCGAGAAGCGCAGCGAGCTGGACTACGAGGTAAACGTGCGGACTTTTCGCGAGATTCAGAACATGAAGCAGCTTCTCGCCGACATGCAGTCGAAACTCGAGCGTATCAGTGAGGAGCGGACGAAATGACACTTGGTGAGCTACTCGCCGACGACCTCCGCCGCGCGGTTCGCGGTGAGGCGTGGCACGGACCGTCTTTGCATGAGATTGTCGCGCACGTCCACTCCGAGGAAGCGATTCAGCGCCCGATTCCCAGCGCGCACAACATCTGGGAGCTGATGCTGCACATTAAATCGTGGTCGAACATCGCGTTGCGCCGGATAAAGGGCGGACAGCCTGCACCATACGAGGGCGAAGACTGGCCCGACACCGGACATCCTTCGGAGGAGCTATGGGACGAAGCGCGCAAGGCGCTCACCGAAAGCTTCGAGCGGCTGAGCAAAGTCGTCGCCGGCATGTCCGATGCCGAGCTGCTCGCGAAGGCACCGCAGAGCGACAGGACCGTGGCAGGAATGGTGAGCGGCGTTGCACAGCATGCCGCGTATCACGGCGGTCAGATCTCTCTGCTCAAGAAGGTCGTGACCAAGTATCATCGCCGAACCGCTTTATGAGAATTCGAGGATTGAGGAAATGAACGCTCCATTCCGCTCGATCAGACCCACGCCCGATGAGTATGCGCCCTTTTACGCCGGGTACGTGGGTCGCGTCCCGGATGTGGATGTGGTGGACACGCTGAGCCGCCAGATATCCGAGACCGTAGGAGTTCTTCGCTCCATCCCTGAATCCCGCGGAGACCATCGTTACGCTCCCGGGAAATGGAGCATACGAGAGGTGGTGGGACACCTGGGCGATGCGGAGCGCGTCTTCACCTACCGGGCATTCCGATTCTCCCGCGCGGATCCGACGCCGTTGGAAGGGTTCGACGAGAACACTTTCGTGCGGAACGCACCGTTCACCCGCGAGACTCTCGCCGATCTCACCAACGAGCTCGAGCATCTGAGGCGGGCTTCGCTCTACCTCTTCGCCGCGCTGGACGATGAGGCCATGTCAAGGCGCGGCATCGCCAACGGTCTCGAGGTCTCGGTCCGCGCGCTGGCGTTCATCATTGCAGGCCACGAGCATCACACCCTCGAAGTGCTCCGCGAACGCTACCTGAAATCGCAATGAATCGTCGCACTTTCGTTCAGCGAGCTACAGTCACCGCGGCGGGATTCGGAATCCTCCGCAACGTTGAAGCGTGCGCTCCACCGGTTGCCGCCCCACCGCCCAAGCCCGAGATACTGCCAGGCACTTTCACCGAGCTTCGCGACCGGTACTTCGTATACCATCTCGAGAAGAATCCCGTCACTTCGACGTATCTCGGCGGAGACGGATACAGTCCTACTCTCGCCGATACCAACACGAGACTTCGCGATTACCGGCAGGCATCGCTCGATGCGGAGCTGCGACTCTACCGGTCGTTTCGCACATCGATCGATCTGACAGCCGCGGCGACTCTCGCTCCCCGCGAGCGCGCTGACCAGGGACTGATGGGCGCCCAGCTCGATTTCCTGATTCATCAGGTCGGGGATCTTCGGTATCACCAGCGCGCCCTGGATACTTACGTGGCCGAGCCCTTCCGCGGCGTGGACTGGCAGATCCAGCAAATGACGGAGATTGCGGGGGGCCTGCTCGGAAACGAGGCCGAGTGGCAGCAGGTCGTGACACGCACGCTGGGGATTCCTGCGTATCTCGAGGTCGCAAAGGCGAACCTGCTCGCTGGCAAAGCGAGCGGGAACATTCCCGACAAGCGAATGGTTCAGCGCGACGGGATCGCCGGCAGCAGTGCCAACGCGGACTACTTCAGGAATACGCTCCCGAAAACAGCTCAGCAGTTCATCGGCGCTCGACCATTCGCGACGACGATGCTGGCCCAGATCGGAACGGCCGGAGCGGCCGCAGCGCTCGCATGGGAACAATTCGCGGCGTTTCTCGGACAGACCTACGACGTGAACGAGGCGGTCGATCGGTACGCAGCCGGCGAGCGCGAGTACGAATGGCGCGTGCACAACGTGCTGCGCGACCAGAGGAGCGCGGCTGAGCTCTACGAGTACGGCGCTTCACAGGTCGCGCTGTTCACCGGAAAGATCGTCGAAGTCGCGCGGGAGTTTTCGACGAACGCGAAGCTGGGCCTTCGCTTCGGCAGCGAGCCGGAGAATTACGCGAGCGTCAAGCGCGTGATGGATTTCCTGTCCAAGGACTCGCCGAAGAATGACGACCAGCTCTTCAAGTGGTACAGAGAAGCGGGTGACCGCGCGGTCGCATTCGGGCGGGAGCACAACCTGTTCGACGTGCCAGCGAGCTACAAGCTCGACGTAGTCCCCACCCCGCCCGTCCTGCAGAGTACGATCGACGCCGCGTACTATCCCGCGCCGCCGTTCAGGAAGAGCGGCGTAGGACGGTTTTATCTCACGCCCACCGGAAACAATCCCGAAGCGCTCAAGCTCAACAACTTCGCGTCGGTGGCGGACACCGCCGTGCACGAGGGATTCCCCGGGCATGACTGGCATTTCCGTTACATGACACTGCACAAGGACGAGATGTCCAATATCCGCTGGCTCACCCCCGGCGCGGTGGAGGATTCATCGGCGATGTGGAGCGATTCGATGGCGACCGAAGGCTGGGGACTCTACAGCGAAGAGCTGATGAGCGAGCCGGTTCCCAACCACAAGTACGGCTTCTACTCGCCGGGTGAGTACCTGTACGAGCTCCAGGGTCAGCTGCTGCGCGCGGTGCGAATTCGCGTTGATGTCGGCCTCCACACCGGGAGAATGACGTTCGACGAGGCGATCGACTATTTCACCGAGCACGTTCTGTTCACACCAGGTGCGCGGCTGCGCGCTGCGACGGACCCGGCCGCCAAGGCCGCATTCGATTCCGCGACGCGCGCGATCTACCGCTATTCCAAGTGGCCGACCCAGGCGATCACCTACAACCTCGGCAAGACCGCCATCATCGAGCTGCGGGATGCCTGCAAGGCTCGCTCGGGAGCGTCGTTCTCGCCCAGGAAATTCCACGAGAGATTCATGTCGCAGGGGCAGATTCCGGTTGCCTTCATTCGCGAAGGATTCCTCGAGGAATGCGTGCCGGCCGCACAGGGATGACTACCCGGCGAAGCTTCGTTTCAGGGATGGCCGCGGCGGGACTCGGCACCACGGCGATGTTCCGCGAGAACGCGATCGGGTCGATGTTCCGCGCAAACATGATTGCCGGCGAGCGCGTACCCGCAGATGTCGCCGAGGACGAGGCATACTGGGCCGAGATTCAGCGTGCGTTCGACGTCGACAGGACCATGATCAACCTCAACAACGGAGGGATCAGCCCGTCGCCGACTCACGTGCTCGACGCGATGATCCGCGATCTCAAGTTCACCAACGAGCTCCCCGTCGAGCACATGTGGCGGGTGCTCGAGCCAAGGATCGAGAGTGTGCGGCGCGATCTGGCCCGGGAGTTCGGCTGCGACCCGGAGGAGATGGCGATCACTCGCAACGCTTCCGAGGCGAACGAGATCATGATCCTGGGTCTGGATCTCCAGCGCGGTGACGAAGTCGTCGTCTCGAACCAGAACTATGGACGGATGCTGACGGCGTGGGACCAGCGCGTGCGCCGCGAGGGGATCGTGGTGAAGCAGGTGTCGTTCAAGGTTCCGCCCCCGTCGCAGAAATACATCTTCGAGCAGTTCACCGCCGCTGTCACTCCCCGCACGCGACTGATCGAGCTTCCGCACATCACCAACCTCACCGGGCAGATCATGCCCATTCGCGAGCTCGTCGATTTCGGGCGGCCTCGTGGAATCGAGGTGCTCGTCGACGGCGCGCACGCTTTCGCGCATTTCCCCTTCAAGCGTGACGACCTGCGGGCGGACTACTATGGCACCAGTCTACATAAATGGCTTCTGGCGCCGATCGGCACGGGCTTTCTCTACGTGCGGAAGGACAAGCAGAAGAAGCTCTGGCCTCTCATGGCAGCCGCGGCGACGCAGAACGAAGACATTCGAAAGTACGAGGAGATCGGCACTCACCCCGCCGCGAACCACAACGCGATCTCGGCCGCGCTTGCATTCCATCGCGGAATCGGTGCCGACCGGAAGTTCGCGCGCCTCCGCTACCTGAGGGATCGGTGGGCCAAGCGGCTGCTTGCCGAAAGTCCGCGCGTCAAGGTTCTCACGCCCCTCGACAGCAAGTACTCCGGCGCCATTGCGCTGGTGAGCGTAGAGGGGCTCGACTTCAGCAAGCTCGGAACCTGGCTCATGGCGAAACATCGGATAGTCAACACGCCGATCCTTCACCCGGAGTTCAGCGGCCTCCGAATTACGCCGAACGTCTACACCACAGTGGACGAGATCGACACCTTCGCCGACAAGATGACCGAGGCGATCAAGAAAGGCATCGAGTAGCGGCTGGCCGCGCACTACCTGAAAGCAAAGGAGGCGGGCCAGTCGGCCCGCCTCCTTTGCTTCGTCAATCTGCTTTATCAATCCTTTCGGGTTTTGCTGCCCTTCGGCCGCCCACCCTTTCTCGCCGCTTTCCCATCCTCGATCATCTGATCGAACGCAGCCTTCGCGTCCTTCATCAGCGCGGCGTGAGACGCGCGACGCTCTTTCTCTGCGCGCTTCTTCTCAGTCTGGTAGATCGCCTGCGGAGTCTTTGTCTTCGGCATATGGACTTCACCCTCCCTTATCCCTGGTCACATGCTGACAGCGCTCCGCCGGCAGTTCGCCGCGCGGAGCGCTTTTTCTCATCGCTCAATATAACCGGTTCTACTACGATTTGTGAGCGGTCCCGGCAAATTTCTCGCTCTCGGTGCGTGAGTCATCGCGGCACCGCTCCTCGTCACCCGGATTGGGGAAGACCTCGCTCATCTCGTCGCCGACGTCTCTGGCCCGTGCGGCGACCGTGTCTCTCAGCGGCATCTCGGGCAGGAGCCAGGCGAGGGCGAACCCTATCAGCCCGATGAACGTCGCCACAAGAAAAATCAGGTTGAGCGCCGAGGTGAACCCGGCCGCGTAGACGCTCCTCACCGCGGGGGAAAGCGCGGCGATGGTTGTCGGGTTGAGGCTCGCCACCGCCGCGCCGGCGTTCGAGCCGGGAATCGCGCGCGCGATATTCTCATGCAGACGCGACGCGAAGATGGCGCCCAATGCCGCGGTCCCCACCGATCCTCCGATGAGACGGAACAGCGTGGCACCGGACGTTGCCACTCCAAGATCTCCATAGTCGACGGCATTCTGGGCGGCCAGAACCAGCACCTGCATCACCATTCCGAGCCCGAGCCCGAGCGTCATCATGAGCAGCGACGCCGTCGTGAGCGAGGTGTCGGGGTGCATTCGCGACAGCAGGTAAAGCCCCACTACCATCACGGCGGTGCCGATGATCGGAAACGCCTTGTACCGGCCCGTGCGACTGATGAGCTGCCCGGCGATGATCGACGACACGAGCATTCCACCCATCATCGGTACCATTCTCAGCCCGGACGCCGTCGGGCTGTCGCCTTTCACGACCTGGAGAAAAAGCGGCAGGTAGGTGACCGAGCCGAACAGGGCAAAGCCGACGATGAGCCCGACAACCGTCGAGATGACGAATGTCTTGTTCTGAAAGAGCCGAAGCGGGAGCACCGGCTCGCTCGCCCGGTGCTCGACGTAGATGAACGCGGCCAGCGATGCGATTACGAGCGCAATGAGCGAGAGAACTATCGGCGATCCCCACGGATACGTCATCCCGCCCAGATCGGTGACCACGATGATGGCGCTCAATGCGGTCGCCAGAAGTCCCGCGCCCGCATAGTCGATTGCATGGGTCACGCGCTTTGCGGTTCCCGGAAGTGTGACTGCCAAAACCGCCACGGCAAGAATTCCCAGCGGGACGTTGATGTAGAAGATCCATCTCCAGGAGATATGCGTGGTGAAGTAGCCGCCAATGAGCGGGCCGGCGATGCTGGCGAGGCCGAACACTGCGCCGAAGAGCCCCTGGTATCTCCCGCGATCGCGTGGCGGAACGATGTCGCCGACGACTGCCTGAGTCGTCACCATGAGCCCGCCACCGCCGAGTCCCTGGATCGCGCGGAATGCGATGAGCTGTGGGAGACTGCGGCTGAATCCGCAGAGCACCGAGCCGGCGAGAAAAACGAAGATCGCGACCTGCACTACCTTCTTCCTGCCGTAGAGGTCGCCGAATTTTCCGTAGAGCGGAGTCACGACTGTCTGCGCAAGCAGATACGCTGTGACGACCCACGACAGATGCGTGAGACCGCCCATCTCGCCGACAATCGTGGGCAGCGCCGTCGCGACGATCGTCGAATCGAGCGCCGCAAGGAGCAGAACGAGCAGGAGCCCGCCTATCACGACGCGGACCTGACGGGGCGAAAGCACCATGGGTTCGGATACAGTGACTGTCGCGGTCACGTGACCCCGGCCGGTTTCATTTTCAGAGACATGGCGCTCGATGAGGCAAGTTCAGTGCTTCGGTGGCGCTGACCCTCCGTCAGATCCTTCTCAGCTCCGGGAATTTCCAGAATGCCCAGGCCGCATAGCCAAGCATGATCACTGCTCCCGTGCCGATCGCCCACTGAACACTCGTTACGCGAGCGAAGGCGCCTGAAATGAGCGAGCCGATGGGAGTGAACCCCACGTAGACGAAGACGTAGGCAGCCATCACGCGGCCCCGCAGCTCATCCGGAACAACCGACTGCAGGATGCCATTCGCAAGCGCGCCGTTGATGAGCATCGTCAGTCCGAGACAGAAGAGAACTCCGGCGGCGACGGATCTCACGTTTACCAGCGAGAACAGCAGCAGAAGCGCAGCGAACGAGAAGGCCGAGACCGTGAAGAGCTTCCCTCTCCGGACGCGCGAGCCAAGCGCGGCGAGAAGGAGGGCTCCGGAGACCGCGCCCACCCCGACGAATGTCACCAGAAGGCCATATCCGCTGGCGTCCGTGTGCAGGACGTCCCGCGCGATCACGGGCATGAGCGTGAGGTACACGAATCCGAAGGTGGCGTACACGGCGATCACTCCCATCAGCCCCGTGACCTCGCGTCTCGACCGCATGTACGCGATGCCCTCCTTGAAATCCTTCAGTGCATTCCGCGGCCGCTCCGTTGGAACGAATCTCGGAAGACGGATGGCCATCAGGCACCCTATCACTGCCACATAGCTGAGGGCATTGATGCCGAAGCACCATTCGAGGCCGGCACTCGCGATCACGGCCGCGGCGATCGAGGGGCCGATGATCCGCGCGAGGTTGAATCCGCCTGAGTTCAGCGCGACCGCATCGACGATGTCTTCGCGTCCCACGAGGTCGACGATGAGCGATTGCCGCGCGGGAATCTCCACCGCGCTGATCAGTCCGTTCATGAACGCGAGAGTGACAAGCAAAGGAATCGTGATCCGCCCGCTCCACACGGTCCACCAGAGAATTCCGGCTTCGAGTGCGAGGAGCACCTGCGCAATCCTCACGATCCTGAGCTTGTCCCGCCGGTCAATGTGCACGCCGGCGAAGAGCGCGAAGAGGAGAACCGGCAGCGAGCCCGCCGCGGCCACGACTCCCACGATGAACGCGCTGTTCGAAAGCTGCAGCGCGAGCCAGCCCTGCCCCACGGTCTGCATCCAGGTTCCGATCAGCGAGACCGTCTGTCCGATCCAGAACAGCCGGAAGTTCCTGTGCGCCTGGAGTACGCGGAGCGGGTTCAGCGAGCGAGGCTGCGGGGGCATCGTTCACCATAATACCCAAACTGCTTTTTGACGCAGCCGTTGACGCGAACAGACTGTATAATTTGAAATATGCGCGCGCACACCTACTCCAGGTTTTCCCCCGAGGCCGCCGACGCGGTCGACCTCCAGGCGCTGCTCGGCAAGCTCGCCGACTTCCTGCTGCAGTCGGGGTTCGCGGGCGGACAGCAGTACGATCCCTGGGGCGACTACAACGAGGAAGCGGATCGGTCGCTCGAGGCGCTCAAGCAGGCGATTCTCGACGCGCTCATCGAGAGCGGCCAGTTCACCCCTGAGCTGCTCGATGCGCTGCGCGGCGACGGCGATGAGGATTCCGAGGAGAAGCTCGCGAAGCTCCTCGACGATCTCGTGCAGCGACTGTCCGCCGAGGGCTACCTCAACGTGGACGCGCCGCCACAGATGCCCGCCGGCCATCAGGCAGTCACCGGCCCCGGAGGCCTCGCTCATGCCGCGTCGAAGAGCGTACAGTTCAATCTCACCGACAAGGCAATCGATTTCCTCGGCTACAAATCGCTGAGATCGATCCTGAGCTCGCTCGGCAAATCGAGCTTCGGCAGCCACGACACTCCATACCTCGCGACCGGCATCGAGGCCGACGCGTGGAGCAAGCCTTACGAGTTCGGTGACGTCCTCAATCTCGACGTCAACGCAACGCTGTTGAACTCGCTCGCGCGCACGGGCTCGATCGAAGTCCCGATGGACCTGGATTACGGGGACCTGATGGTTCGCCAGTCGGAGTACCGCTCGTCATGCGCAACGGTGCTGATGCTCGACACATCCCACTCGATGATCCTCTATGGCGAGGACCGGTTCACTCCCGCCAAAAAAGTCGCGCTGGCACTCACGCATCTCATTCGCACGCAGTTTCCCGGCGACACGCTCCGCGTCGTCCTGTTCCACGATTCCGCGGAAGAGATTCCCCTCGCCACGCTGCCCATGGCGCAGGTAGGTCCGTATCACACGAACACCGCCGAAGGTCTGAAGCTCTCGCGCCGCATCCTGATGGCGCAGAAAAAGGACATGCGGCAGATCGTGATGATCACCGACGGCAAGCCGAGCGCGCTCACGATGCCCAACGGGCTGGTGTACAAGAACTCGATGGGCCTCGACCTGACGGTGGTGAGCGAGACTCTGAAGGAGGTCGCCAACTGCCGGCGCTCCGGCATCATCATCAACACCTTCATGCTGGCGCGAGACCGTGCGCTCGTCGAGTTCGTGAAGAAGGTCTCGGAGATAAGCCGCGGAAAGGCCTACTTCACCAACACGATGACGCTGGGCCAGTTCATCCTGATGGACTTCCTGCGGAAGAAGACCAGAAAGGTTTCGTAGAAAACCCAAAGCCCTGAACTACATGATGCGACTCAGATGGAGTGGCCTTGTGCTGGCTGTCTTCGCCTGCCGGCCGGCAGTGAGCACTGCTCCGTCCCCCGCGACTGGTTACGATCTTCTCATCACCAACGCCCGCGTGGTGGATGGAACAGGCAACCCCTGGTATCGCGGCAGCGTCGCGGTCCGCGGCGACCGAATCGCGTACGTCGGACCTTCGCTCCCTGGAATGACCGCGCGCCGCGTCATCGACGCCCGCGATCGCGTCGTCGCACCGGGCTTCATCGACATGCTCGGCCACTCCGAGGACGTCATTCTCCGCGCGCCCCACGCGGTCTCCAAGATCACGCAGGGCATCACGAGCGAGATCACCGGCGAAGTCCACTCGGCGTGGCCGAATACGGTGCTCGGCGAGCCGCCTGACTCGAGCGAGAGGTGGCGGTCGCTCGGCGGATTCTTCGCTGAGCTCGAGCGTCGCGGCAGCGCAATCAACCTCGGCACCTACGTCGGCACGAGCTCGGTGCGCGAAGCGGTGATGGGAGAAGCCACTCGACACCCGACGGCCGCCGAGATGGCGCGGATGGGCTCGCTCATCGACTCAGCAATGCGCGACGGCGCGGTGGGACTCGGCACCGGTCTTATCTATCTGCCGAGCACGTTCTTCTCGACCGAAGAGCTGATCGCGCTCACGAAGTTCGTCGTTCCCTATCGAGGCGGATACGCTGCGCACATGCGGAGCGAGGGCGCCGGGCTGCTCGATGCAATCCGGGAAACGGTCAGGATCGCCGCCGAGGCGGGGACATGGGCCGAGATCCGGCATATCAAGTCGCGCTCGGCGCAACAGATGGCAGAGGGCCTTCGCATCATCGACTCGGCACGAGCGGCAGGAATCGACGTGACCGCGGACCAGTATCCGTACATCGCGAGCGGAACGGGACTGTCCGCGATGCTCAATACCTGGGTTCAGGAGGGCGGGCAGGACTCGATGGTCGTGAGGCTTGCCGACCCGGCAGTGCGCGCGCGGCTGAAGAGCGAGCTCTCCGCGGATTCCGCCGCGGGAATTCGAACTGCAGCGAGAACGATGATCAACTCGGTGAGAGACGATTCCCTCAAGAAGTACCAGGGCAAGCGTCTGCCAGATGTCGCGCAGATGATGGGTGGCGGCCGCGACGCATATGATGCCGCGTTCGATCTGTTGATCGCCGATCGTGGCCGAACCAGCGCGATCTATTTTTCCTTCAACGAGGATGCCCTTCGCCTCGCGATGAAGAAGCCCTGGGTGTCGGTCGGACAGGACGCGGGAGCGGTAAGCCCTGATTCACTCGGTATATGGGGTGAGCGCGGACACCCGCGCGGTTTCGGCACGTTTCCGAGAATACTCGGGCGATACGTGAGGCAGGATTCCGTCATCACGCTCGAGTTCGCGATCAGAAAAATGACCTCGCTCGCCGCTCAGCGAGTGGGACTCGGTGAGCGCGGCCTGTTGAGGGCCGGCATGTACGCCGACATCACTGTGTTCGATCCGGTTACCATCATCGACAATTCCACGTTCGAGCAGCCGCAGCAGCTGGCGACTGGAGTGATTTACGTGTTCGTGAATGGCGTGGCGGTTCTGGACGATGGCAGGATGACGAGCGCATTGCCGGGGAAGGCATTGCGAGGCCCGGGATACAGGGCCCGCTAGGGGTGCTTCGGCTGGCTCGGTGGCTCGCGTTGCCGTAGCTTTTCGGTCCCTGATCAGGAGAAGTCGGACGGAATGCAGGAGAAGCTGACCAAAGCCCTCGAGGATCGCTATACGATCACGCGGGAGCTCGGCCGCGGCGGCATGGCCACCGTCTATCTCGCCGAGGATTTCCGTCACGGGCGGGACGTAGCCGTGAAGGTGCTGCATCCGGAGCTCGCCTCCGCCCTCGGCACAGACCGCTTTCTGCGCGAGATACGGCTGGCCGCGCGTCTGAATCATCCGCACATCCTTCCGCTCTTCGATTCAGGCGAGGCGCAGGGGTTCCTGTTTTACGTCATGCCGTATATCGAGGGCGAGTCTCTCCGCGACCGCCTCAACCGCGAGGGGCAGCTTCCGCCCGAGGAAGCGCTTGCGATCGCGCGATCAGTCGCCGCCGCGCTCGACTATGCTCACCGCAACAAGATCGTACATCGGGACATCAAGCCCGAGAACATCATGATCAACGAGGGTGAGGCGATGGTGATGGACTTCGGAATCGCGAAGGCCCTCACCGCCGCCGGCGCGGACACCCTGACCCAGATCGGGATGGTAGTGGGAACGCCGGCATACGTGAGCCCAGAACAGGCGGCAGGCGAGGTGGACATAGACGGACGCAGCGACCAGTACAGTCTTGCGTGCGTACTCTACGAGATGCTGAGCGGTGAGCGCCCTTTTACCGGGCCGACAGCACAAGCGGTGCTCAACAAGCGATTCACCGGGCCGTCGCCGTCGCTGCGGAAAACGATGAAGGACCTCCCGGAGGAGATCCACGCGGCACTGGACAAGGCGCTGGCGCAGGACCCGGCCGCGCGGTTCTACACCTCGAGCGAATTCGCGAAGGCCCTGGTACCGACGATTGTCATTACACCGGTCTCGACGCCCGCTCCCGAGGGAGCGCAGGTAGTCAAGTCGATCGCGGTACTTCCGTTCACGAACACGAGCGCGGATCCCGAGAACGAGTACTTCACGGACGGCATGGCCGAAGAGATCATCAACGCTCTCTCGAAGATAAAGTCGCTTGGTGTTGCATCGCGCACCTCCACTTTCGTCTTCAAGGGCAAGACCGGAGACATACGCGAGATCGGAAGGAAGCTGGAAGTGTCGGCAGTGCTCGAAGGCAGCGTACGGAGGGTGGGCAACAAGATCCGCGTCAGCGCGCAGCTGATCAACGTCGCGAACGGTCTGCAACTCTGGTCGGAGAGGTACGACCGGGAGATCGAGGATGTGTTCGCGATCCAGGATGAGATCGCCCAGAACATTGTGAAAGCGCTGCGCGTCGTATTGAGCGAGGACGAGAAGCGCGCGATCGAGAAGGCTGCGACCGACAACGTGGAGGCGTACGACTATTACCTGCGCGGACGCAAGTTCTTCCATCAGCACCGCCGCACCAGCCTGGAATTCGCCCGGCAGATGTTCACGCGGGCGATTGAAGTGGATCCGAACTACGCGCGGGCGTACGCGGGTGTCGCCGACTGCTGTTCAATACTCTTCATGTATTTCGACGCGCGTGAGTCGAATCTCAAGCAGGCTGACAAAGCGAGCCGGAAGGCGTTGAGTCTTGACCCCGATCTTGCCGAAGCTCATTCCGCGAGAGGCCTGTCCTACTCCCTCAGCAAGGAGTACCAGAAGGCCGGAGAGGAATTCGAGATCGCGATGAAACTCGATCCGAAGCTCTATGAGGCGCCCTATTTCTATGGTCGGGCATGCATCGCGCAGGGCAACTCGACGGAAGCCGTCCCCCTCTTCGAAAAGGCGTGCGCGCTCAGGCCCGAGGATTACCAGGCTCCGAGTTTTCTCGCTCAGGCATTCGCGGGCCAGGGACGCATAGCCGAAGCGAACAAGGCGTCACAACGAGCCGTGAAGAGCATGGAGGCGTGGCTCGATGCGAATCCCGACGACGCGCGCGCCCTCAATCTTGGCGCGGGCATCTGGTCCAATCTCGGACAAACCGAAAAGGCCCTGGAATGGGCGAACCGGTCGCTCGAGATAGATCGCGAAGATCCGCAGCTTCTTTACAACGTTGGGTGCGTGTATGCGATCGAGGGAATGAAGGACGACGCGCTGCGCTGCCTGGAGCGCGCAATCGACAAAGGTTATGGTCACCGGGAGTGGATGGAGCACGACTCCGACCTGAACTCACTCCGCAACGACCCGCGCTTCAAGGCGCTGCTGGACAGAGTTTAAGCGAGATTGAGAGCGATGGAGATCGCCTACACGACATCGGATTCCCTGCTAGGCCGTCTTCTCGTCGCTTCGACGAGAAAAGGCCTCTGCATGGTCTCGATCGGCAAGTCGGACACCGAGCTGGAGAAGAGACTGAGATCGTACTTCCCCACCGCGACAGCCAACCGTGACGATCGTGGAATGGCCAGGCTCGCGCGGACGGTGGAACGGCGGATCGCGGGAAAGGATCTGTCGGAAAAACTCCCGCTGGACCTGCAGGGTACGCCGTTTCAGATCGAGGTGTGGAAGGAGATGCTTCGGATCCCGGCCGGAAGCACCCGGTCCTACGCGGAGGTGGCCAGGAATATCGGCAGGCCGAAAGCGTTCAGGGCAGTTGCACAGGCGTGCGGCGCGAATCCCGTTCCGGTGATCGTCCCCTGCCACCGAGTTGTCGCGAGCGGAGGAAAGCTCGGCGGTTATACGGGCGGAATCGACCGAAAGATCGCGCTTTTGGCGAATGAAGGAGTGCGTCTTTAGCTCGCAACTCGGAGCTGCGCCTCTATCAGCTCGTAGCTATGTCCCTCTCAGTTGGCCTTGCAGGTCACTGGCGCAGTGCGTCCTTGTGGTGCCGCTCCGCGACCGGGTAGCTGTGCTCGATGGTCCGCTTGTACGGACGCTCACCGGGCCCGACGTAGATCTGCCGAGGACGCGCGATCTTTTGCTCCTTGTCGAGCAGCATCTCCTCCCACTGCGCCAGCCAGCCGGCGGTGCGCGCGATGGCGAAAAGCACCGTGAAGAAATCCGTCGGGAACGCCATCGACCGATAGATCAGACCCGTGTAGAAGTCCACGTTCGGATAGAGCTTCCGCGAGATGAAGTAGTCGTCGGACAGCGCGATCCGCTCGAGCTCGAGCGCGATCTCCAGGTCCTTGTCGACTCCAACTACCTCGAATACGTCGTCGGCGAGCTTCTTCACGATTTTCGCGCGAGGATCGTAGCTCTTGTACACGCGGTGGCCAAAGCCCATCAGGCGGGCGCCCTTCTGCGTCTTCACGTCTTCGATGAACTTCGGGACGTTCTTCACGGAGTCGATCTCCTCGATCATGCGGAGCACCTGCTCGTTCGCTCCGCCGTGAAGCGGCCCGAACAACGCGGCGATTCCGGCCGACATCGCCGAGAATGGATCGACATGCGATGAGCCGACGGCGCGCACCGCGCTGGTGGAGCAGTTCTGCTCGTGATCGGAGTGGAGGATGAACAGCACCTCGAGCGCCTTCGAGAATATCGGGTTCGCCTTGTATTGCGGCTCCGTCATTCGCGCGACCATCGAGAGGAAATTGTCGACGTATGACAGGTCATTGTCGGGATAGACGAACGGCAGACCCTTCAGATGGCGATAGCAGAACGCCGCGATCGTCGGGACCTTCGCCAGAAGCCGGATGATCGAGATGTTGCGCTCGCGCTCGTCGAGAATGTTGCGCGACGAAGGATAGAACGACGCGAGTCCCGCGACGGCGCTGTTGAGCATGGCCATCGGATGCGCGTCGTAACGGAATCCCTCGAGAAACTTGCGCAGGTTCTCGTGTACGTAAGTGTGGAACGTGATGTCGTGAACAAACTGGTCGTATTCCGACTGGTTCGGGAGCTCGCCGTGCCTGAGCAGCCACGCTACCTCGAGGAATGTCGAGTCTTCCGCGAGCTGCTCGATTGGATAGCCACGGTAGCGGAGGATTCCCTTGTCACCGTCGATGAAAGTGATCGCACTGCGGCAGGAAGCGGTGTTCAGGAAAGCGGGATCATAGCTCAGGAGACCGGGATCGTCTTCGTCGTCCGTCCGGATCTTCTTGAGGTCATTGGCGCGGATCGCGCCTTCGCTTATCGGGAGACTGTATGTCTCGCCGGTTCGGCCGTCAGTGATGTCGATCGCGGCGGCCTTGTTCTGAGTCTCGGCGCGCGGTGCTTCAGTGGCTGTCTTCGCCATGCTTTCTCCTATTGGTACTCCAAAAATACCCAAGCGCGCCACAGAGGCACAGAGTCAGAGACCATTGATGATGTCCCATTCATCAGCCGATACCGGCTGAACGGAGAGCCGGCTTCCCCGCTGGAGGAGCACCATCTTCTCCAGTCCTTTTACACCGCGCAGCCGCTCCAGAGTAATGATCTCCGGAAATCTCTTCACCGCCTTCACGTCCACCATGTACCACGTCGGAGACTCGCGCTTGCTCTTTGGATCGTAGTGCGGATCCTTCGCGTCGAACGCCGTATGGTCCGGATAGCCCTCCTTCACCACCTCCGCGATTCCGGCAATGCCCGTGGGGTCTGTGCTCGAATGGTAGATGAAGACGAGGTCACCCGGCTTCATCGCATCGCGCATGGTGTTCCGCGCCTGGAAGTTCCTGACGCCGTCCCAGAACGCCGTACGGTTGGGAGCGTTCCACAGGTCGTCAAATGAAAAAGAGCTCGGCTCGGTCTTGAGGAGCCAGTAGCGGCGCTCAGTTTTCCTTGTGGCAGGCATCACATTGGCCCGGTTCGCAGTCCGCAATCGTAACCTACCTATCGGATTCTACCCGGTCTGGAACCATCTCGCTCGATTTCCGTACATTCACCTTCCAAAATCGATCAAGAGAATCATGCATCTCAAGCGTACGCTCCTTTCGGCCTCACTCCTGCCGTTCGCCCTGGCCGCCGGGGTTGAAGCACAAACGCAACCCGCGGGACTCAGCTATCCAGTCACAGCTCGCGGCACCCAGGTAGACGATTATCACGGCACGCGCATCGCCGACCCGTACCGCTGGCTCGAGGACACGGATTCTCCCGCCACCAAGGCGTGGATCGAAGCACAGAACCGCCTCACGTTCGCCTACCTGGCCGCCATTCCGGAGAGAAACGCGATCCGGGACCGCCTCACCCAGGTGTGGAACTACCCCAAGTACGATGCGCCGACAAAGGAAGGCGACCGGCTCTTCTTTTTCGAGAACAGCGGTCTCCTCAACCAGAACATCCTGTATGTGAAGGACGGCGGCAGACCGTCGCGCGTGCTGCTCGACCCGAACGCTCTTTCCGCCGACGGCACTGTCGCGCTCTCCGTCTCCGCCGCTTCACCCAATGGGAAGCTGCTCGGGTACGGCGTTTCGGTGAGCGGCTCGGACTGGCAGGAGCTTCGCGTCCGCGACGTGGATACCGGACGCGACATGCGCGACACCCTCGAGTGGGTGAAGTTCTCGGACGTTTCGTGGACGAGAGACAACAGGGGGTTCTTCTACGAGGGGTACGAGCCTCAGACGTCCGGAAACAAGCTCACCAACGTCAACCGCAACCAGCGCGTCTATTACCACCGGGTTGGCAGTCCGCAGTCGGCGGACCAGATCGTCTACGAGAGAAAGGACGAGCCTGACTGGCTCTTCGACGCCAGGGTGACCAATGACGGCACCTTCGCGATCATCACGGTATTCGAAGGTACGGACCCGCGCACGCGGCTCTACTACATCTTCCTCGACAATCCGAAGAAACCGATCATCAACGCGCCGGTGGTGCGTCTCATCGACCGGCTCGACGCCGAGTACGAGTTCATCCACAACATGGGTGAATACTTTCTCGTGCGAACGGATCTCGGCGCACCGAAGGGCCGGCTGGTTCAGATCGACATCAACAATGAGCAGCCCACTCGCTGGGTTACCGTCATTCCCGAAGGGAAGGATGCGCTGCAGTCGGTGAACGCCGCCGGCGAGCAGCTCGTCGCAACATATCTGCAGGACGCGCACTCGAGTCTGCGTCTCTACGGAATGCCGAGGCTCGACGATCCGCGCCGGGGACGCGGCGTGTCGGGACCCGGAGGGCGTCTGCCCGGACCTACTGGAAATCCCCGCGCCCCCGCGCCCACGGAAGACCGCCGAGCGCAGACTGCGCCAGGATATCCCTTCATGGGCGAGATCCAGCTGCCGGGCATCGGCACAGTGGACGAGGTCAGCGCGAAGCCGAGGGACAACGAGATGTTCTACTCGTTCGCGTCATATCTCTCGCCGCGCACGGTTTTCCGCTACGACCTCAAGCGGCACACAAGCGAGGTTTACAAGGCAACCCAGCTGCCTGCCGATGTCAGCCAGTTCGAGACGAAGCAGGTCTTCCTGAGCAGCAAGGATGGAACACGCCTCGCGATGTTCATCACGATGAAGAAGGGGACGGTCCTCGACGGCTCGAATCCGACGATTCTGTACGGCTACGGCGGTTTCAACATCTCCGAGACCCCGTCATTCTCGCCCGCGAATCTCGTCTGGATGGAGATGGGTGGCATCTACGCCGTCGCCACGCTGCGAGGCGGCGGCGAGTATGGCAAGGAGTGGCATGAAGCCGGGATCCTGGGACGCAAGCAGAACGTGTTCGACGATTTCATCGCTGTGGCCGAGTACCTGATAAAGGAGAAGTACACTTCGACTCCAAAGCTTGCGATCTCGGGCGGATCGAACGGCGGACTTCTTGTTGGCGCCGTGATGAATCAGCGACCCGACCTGTTCGGCGCGGCACTTCCGGCGGTGGGTGTAATGGATATGCTGCGCTTCCAGAAGTTCACCATCGGGTGGGCGTGGACGTCGGACTATGGATCATCGGACGATCCGAAGCAGTTCGGGTTTCTGAGAGCGTACTCACCACTGCACAACATGAAGCCCGGCACGAAATATCCGGCGACGCTCATCACCACCGCCGATCACGATGATCGAGTTGTCCCCGGTCATTCGTTCAAGTTCGCGGCCGCGCTGCAGGCAGCGCAGGCGGGCCCTGCTCCGATTCTGATCCGCATCGAGACGAAGGCGGGTCACGGCGCGGGGAAGCCGACCACGAAGCAGATCGAGGAAGCGGCTGACAAGTTCGCTTTCCTCGTCAGGAATCTGGGGATGAAGGTTCTGGCGCGGTAATGACAACCGGCCTTGCAATCTTCGATCAGGTACTGAACGCCATCCGGTTCGCTCTCGCCGTTTTCGCAGGCGTGTTCGCGATCTTCTGTATCATCGACTGGCTCGTACGCACACGGCGGGTGAATCTGTTCGGCCCGCTGGCGCGCTTCTCGAGGTCCAGGATCGATCCCATTCTCGAGCCCATCGAGCGTAAGGTGGTGCGCGCCGGCGGCAATCCTGCAAGCGCGCCCCTGTGGGCGCTCGCCGCCGTGGTTGTCAGCGGGATTCTTCTCATCAGCATTCTCGACTTCCTGCGCGCCGAGATCATGGGACTGGCGTTCGCGATGCAGGGCGGGCCGGGCGGGATTTTCCGCCTGCTCGTGGCGTGGACTTTCGACTTCCTCCGGATCGCGATCCTCGTTCGCGTCGTGAGCTCCTGGCTCCCCGTTTCGCCCTATTCGCCGTGGATAAGGTGGTCCTACGTCGTCAGCGAGCCGCTCTTGAGGCCTCTGCGCCAGATCATTCCGGCAATGGGGCCTATCGACATCACGCCGATCATTGCCTATTTCCTGATTGGGTTTCTGCAGGGAGCGGTGCTGAGGCTCCTGTGACGGGGTTCGCAGTCGCGACAGGCAACCGTAGATGGCATTTCATAAGCGGGTCTTCAAGCGCTCGCTGAGGGAGCAGGCACCAGATAGTGGCATCGATTCTGATTGCAGGGCCAGATGCGGCGCTTCTCGAAGGAGTTGCGCAGACACTGGTAGGAGCGAATCACCGGGTGGTGACGGCGAGAGATGTCCCACAGGCGCTCGAGAGGCTTCACGGCACGCGACCGCTGGTGGCGGTGATACATCGGGATGAGCTCCTGAGTGGCGGTGTGGCGGTTCGCGTCGCGCTGGCGCATGGCGGAGCGCTCCTCGCGTTTCATTCCGATGACGAAGACGTCCCGGCTCTTCCATTCAATCTTCAGCGCGCGACGCTCGCCGAGCTCATCCTCCCGCTCGAGAGACAACGGCTTCTGGCGCTCGTGCGATTTGTGGAGAGCCGCGCGCGCGCGGCTGGACGAGAGAGCTTCGATGACGACTCATCGAGCGCTGAAGCCAGTCCCTAGAGAGTCTCAGGGAGAAAAGCGCGAGTTGTACAACCACACAGCGCGGCTCAGAAACCCGTCCGCAGCAAACTGAAAGGGGACGCTCACGCCGAGAGACGTGGCACCCACCAGAGTCAGAACCGTGGAAAGACGGTCGAAGTCACGCTGAAAACCCGCTCGGGCTATGCCTGTGCCGAGAAGGACGATCCCGGCATCAGTGAGCACTGCAGCCACCTGGCGTACGCGCACCGCGTCTGCCGCCGCAGCGACCGCTGATTCATTTCCAGAGAAGACTCCCGAGACATCTTCCGGCCAGAAAAAGCCGAGGTTGGCGATCTGCCTCTCCGATTCACCGCGCGTGATGGAGAGGCCGTTCCATACGGGCTTTAGCCCGAGCGCACATTGCTGGTAGGTGCAGTTGGCCGGAGCGCGTGATTGCGCGCCGGCATCGACAGCGAGTGCACCGATCGAGAGGGCAAGTCCGCTGAACAGCTTGAGATTTGACATGGCTCAAAACTGCCCTGCGCACAAAGCGAAAGTCCATTCCTCATATTTGCGCACATGTCTGAATTCCAGCTCCGCCCTCACGGTCCCGACGACATCGAGTGGGTCGTCCGCCGACACGGAGAGATCTACACCGCGGAATACGGGTGGGACCACCGATTCGAGGAGCTTGTCGCGGAGATCGCGGAAAAGTTCATCCGGCATCACGATCCGCTTCGCGAGCGGTGCTGGATCGCCGAGCTCGACGGAGCGAATGTCGGCTGCGTCTTTCTCGTGCAGCACTCCGATGATGTCGCCCAGCTGCGGCTTCTGCTCGTCGAGCCGAGCGCGCGTGGGCTCGGACTGGGCCAGCGGCTTGTTCAGGAATGCATTCAGTTCGCGCGCGCTGCCGGTTACAAGCGGATGCGTCTCTGGACGAATGACATTCTGATCTCCGCGCGACGAATCTACGAAGCGGCCGGATTCGCTCTCGTCGAAGAAGAGAAACACGAGAGCTGGGGGAAGCCGCTCACGTCGCAGACGTGGCAAATGGAGCTTTGAATCAACCGATAGCGGCCGCAGCGGCGCGTCCGGCGATTCTCCCCGAAAAGATGCACCCCCCGAGAAACGTCCCCTCGAGCGCGCGGTAGCCATGCATGCCTCCACCTCCGAATCCCGCCACTTCACCCGCCGCGTAAAGTCCTTCGACTGGCTGAGCGTTCGCCTTCAGGACCCTCGAGGAGAGATCGGTCTCCAGACCGCCGAGTGTCTTTCGTGTGAGGATGTTGAGACGCACCGCGATGAGTGGGCCTGCTGCCGGATCGAGGAGCTTATGCGGCCTGGCAACGCGTATCAGCTTGTCGCCGAGGTAACTCCGCGCCCCGCGCAGCGCGGCTATCTGAAGGTCTTTTGTGAAAGGGTTGTCCATCTCGCGGTCACGCGCCACGACCTCTCGCTCGACCCGCGTTGGATCGAGCAGTGGCTCGTCGGTAAGGGCATTCATTCTTCGCACGAGATCGCTCAGCGTCCGCTCGACGACGAAGTCGGCGCCTCGCTCCATAAATGCGCGCACCGGCGCAGGTGCTCCACCGCGCGCGCGTCCGAGCACGCCGCGAATGCTCTTCCCCGTCAGGTCGGGATTCTGCTCGGAGCCGGACAGTGCGAACTCCTTCTCGATGATCCTTTGCGTGAGGATGAACCAGCTGTGCTCGTACCCGGTTCGCATGATGTGCTCGAGCGTTCCGAGTGTGTCGAATCCGGGATACAGCGGAACTGGCAGTCGCCGGCCCAGCGCGTCGAGCCAGAGGGACGAAGGACCAGGCAGAATCCGTATGCCATGATTCGTCCATATCGGATGCCAGTTTTGAATGCCTTCGACGTAATGCCACATCCGGTCGCGGTTCACGATGTTGCCGCCCGCGGCTTCGGAGATGCCGAGCATCCGGCCATCCACGTAATCGGGAACTCCAGAGAGCATGCGATGCGGCGGCGAGCCCATGCGCGATGGCCAGTTTCGTCGCACGAGCAAGTGGTTGCCCCCGATTCCTCCCGACGTCACGATCACCGCCTGTGCTCTGATCTCGAACCCGCCGGCAACGTTGCGCGAGCTCGGCACTCCACGCTTCGCGTCGCTCGGCTCCAGCACGTCGCCGCGCACGCCGATCACGACTCCGTTCGTCGTCACCAGCTCGTTCACGCGATGTCTGAACCGCAGTGTCACCAGGCCGCGTGACACCGCTTCGCGAACACGCATCACGAATGGTTCGATGAGTCCCGGGCCGGTGCCCCATGTCACATGAAATCGGGGGACCGAGTTCCCCGGCCCCGTCGCGCCGTAGCCGCCGCGCTCCGCCCAACCCACGACAGGAAAGAAGCGCACACCGCGCTCCCGCAGCCACGACCGCTTTTCTCCCGCGGCGAACCCCACGTAGGCTTCAGCCCATTTTCGCGGCCAGTCATCCTCCTCACGATCGAATCCCGCCGTTCCCAGCCAATCCTGCCATGCGAGATCGTAGGAATCGTGGATGCGCATGCGTCGCTGCTCGGGAGAGTCGACGAGGAAGAGACCGCCGAACGACCAGAACGCCTGGCCGCCGAAGTTCTGCTCCGGCTCCTGATCGACCAGAATCACCTTCCTGCCTGCGTCGGCTAGCTCTGCCGTCGCGACGAGTCCCGCCAGTCCCGCCCCTACGACGACTGCATCGGCCTCATTCGTCAGCACTCACGCCACCGCGGCTGCGGCAGAAGATCGGAGAGCGCCACCACCTTTCCCGGAGCGACGATGACTCGCGTCTCGCAGTTGCGTGAATCGATCTGCCACAGCAGCTCGCGGCAGCGTCCGCACGGCGGAATGACCCCTTCCGGATTCGTCACGGCGACGATGGTTTGAATGTGCGACTCGCGCGCCTTGAGCATCTCCGCCACCGCGGCGTGCTCGGCGCAGAATCCCATGCTGCAGGCCGTGTCGACGCAGATTCCCGTATAGACGTTGCCGTCTGCGGTGATCAGCGCAGCCGCAACTCCCCCAGCCGAGCAGTCGAGGCTTGGTGAGAAACCGCCAACGAGGGCGGTAGCCGCCGAGATCAGTTCTGCGTCGTCCATGCGATAGAATACTGCATTGCGGTCACCGATAGGTATTCCTCAACTTCTCGAACATGAACAATTCTTACGGACGCTGCCTGGCGCTCGTGGCGTACATCGGCATCGGCGCGACCGGGTGCTCCGCAAACCTCGCCCCGTCTGCTCCCTCCCGATCACCGGCCGCGCAGCCCGCAACGGTGACGACTCCGGTGCCGAATCCGACGAACGCGGTGCCGACAGCTGCGCTTAGTGCGACCGAGCGAGCGATCGTTGCCGCGGTGGATTCGCGCAACGCAGAAGGGCTCGCGCTGCTCGAGCGACTCGTGAACATCAACAGCGGCACGATGAACTTTGCAGGTGTCCGCCAGGTCGGTGACATACTGCGCAAAGAGCTCGACGCGCTTGGCTTCGAGACGCGGTGGGTTGACGGCGCCGCGTTCGGGCGCGCGGGTCATCTCGTCGCAGAGCGCACCGGCAAAGGTCCGAGGCTTCTGCTCATAGGGCATCTCGACACTGTGTTCGAGCCGACGAGCCCGTTTCAACGATTCGAGAAGCTCACCGACACCACTGCGCGCGGCCCCGGCGTGATCGACATGAAAGGTGGCGATGTGATCATGCTTCATGCTTTCAAGGCCCTTCGCGCGGCGGGTGTGCTCGATGGAATGAGCATCACTGCAGTCTTCTCGGGTGATGAGGAAGCCGCAGGCCGGCCACTCGAGCTCGCACGGGCGGAGCTCATTGCGGCTGCCAAACGGTCGCAATACGCGATCGGATTCGAGGATGGATCGGGCGATCCACGCACCGCTGTGATCTCGAGACGGGGAGCGAGCTCATGGACGCTGCGCTCCACCGGAACACCGGCGCACTCGTCGCAGATTTTCAGAGCTGACATCGGAGCAGGCGCGATCTTCGAATCGGCGAGAGTGCTGGAGCAGTTCCGTGTTCGGCTGGGCACCGAAAAGTATCTGACCTTCAACCCGGGGTACGCGATCGGTGGCACCGATGTGCGCATCGACAGCACACAACCTGGCGGAGCTGCGTTTGGAAAGTCGAACGTCGTACCGAAGGAGATGCGTGTGTCAGGAGACATTCGCGCACTCTCGCCCGAGCAGCTAGCGGCCGCAAAGACCACAATGCGCTCGATTGCCGCGCAGTCGCTGCCGAAGACGTCGTCCGAAATCGCTTTCGACGATGGGTATCCGCCGCTCGCACCGACGGAGGGAAACAGGCGCCTGCTTTCCGTCTACAATCAGGTGAGCCGCGATCTCGGCTACTGGCCGGTGGTCGCTGTAGATCCGATGAGAGCCGGCGCCGCTGATGTTTCATTCTCGGCGCCGTTCATCCCGATGGCTCTGGACGCGATCGGGCTCGCGGGCTGGGACGACCACACCGACAAGGAGACCGCCGACCTCAGGATGTTCGGGCCGCTGACCAGGCGCGCGGCGGTGTTTCTCTACCGGCTGAGCACCGCCGGGCCGCGTTGGCCATGAGATCGATTCTCCTTGCATCACTCGCGTGGTGTCTGGCGGGCGACCTGCCCGCCCAGGTTACGCCGGGAATCTCGGTGCTGCTCAAGGATTCCGCTCATCTCGTAAGAGGCAAGCGGGTTGGGCTGATAACGAATCACACCGGCCGGGATGAGAAGGGGCGCAGCTCTATCGATCTTCTCTACAACGCACCTGGAGTACGGTTGACTGCGCTGTTCGCGCCGGAGCACGGGATTCGCGGAACCGCGGAGGGTGGCGCGCGCATCGCTTCGACCGTCGACGCGAAGACTGGAGTCTCGATTCATTCCCTGTACGGCGACTCGAGAGTGCCCACAACCCGAATGCTCGCTGAGGTGGATGTCCTCATCTACGACATCCAGGACGTCGGCGCTCGCATGTACACCTACGTATGGACGATGACGCTCGCCGCCGAGGCCGCTACCAGGGCCGGCAAGCGGTTCATCGTTCTCGATCGGCCTGATCCCATTCGCGCGGATGTCGTCGAGGGTGGTCTCATCGACAAGCGGTATCGCTCGTTCACCGGCCTCCACAATGTGCCGCTGCGATACGGACTGACTCCCGGTGAGCTCGCCCGCTATCTCGCGGGCACGAAGCAGATCGACGCAAACGTGACGGTCGTTCCGATGCGGGGATATCGCCCCTCGATGTGGTTCGAGGACACAGGACTGGAGTGGGTCAACCCATCGCCGAACATTCGCGATGCGAGCGCAGCGCTGCTCTATCCTGGAATCTCCTTCGTCGAGGCGACGAACGTCAGCGAGGGGCGCGGCACCGATGAGCCCTTTCGAGTCGTGGGTGCGAGGTGGCTCACCGACGCTCCGGCAATTGCGCGCGCGCTGAATGCGAAGTCGCTCGCTGGCGTGCGATTCGAGGCGGTATCACGCCGGATTGCGCGCGGGCAGAAGTTTGGCGGCGAGACCATACCGATGATTCGTATCGTTGTGAGGGATCGCGACCAGGTCGCATCATCGGAGATCGCGGCACACCTGCTGCGCGAGATTTACGCGCGACACCCACGGCAATTCAGATGGCAGGCCGGCTCAGGGATCGAGGAGCTTTCGGGATCGCGTGCGTTGCGCACCGCCGTCGAGAAGGGTGGTATCCAGGCGCTCATTCGTGACTGGCGAAACGAATCGGAGCGGTTCGCTCGAGAAGCCGTACCGTTCCGTCTCTACTGATCGAGGGACAGCCCGGCGAGCGCTGATTCGTGCTTCACCTCGTCGAACGCGTTCTCGCTTTTCGCGATGACCACCGTGGCGACGGCATTCCCGATGACGTTCGTGATGGCGCGCGCTTCGCTCATGAAGCGATCCACTCCAAGGAGCAGCGCCAATCCTTCCACGGGCACCACCTTGGTCGCAGCCAGCGTTCCCGCCAGGACGATGAATCCGGATCCCGTTACTCCCGCGGCTCCTTTCGACGTCACCATCAGCACAAACAGGAGCGATAGCTGCTGCCCCACGGACAGGTCGATGCGGTACGCCTGGGCGATGAAGATCGCGGCCATCGAGAGGTAGATCGACGTTCCGTCAAGATTGAACGAATAGCCGGCAGGAATTACGAGTCCTACGACGCTCCGGTCGCATCCGTACCGCTCCATCTTCGCGAGCATCCGCGGCAGCGCCGCCTCGGAGCTCGACGTTCCGAGCACGATCAGGATCTCGTCCTTGATGTATTTCAGGAGCTCCCATAGCGAGAACCGGTACACTCGCGCGATGAGATTGAGGATGACGAAGATGAACACAGCCATCGTCAGGTAGACGTCGCCCATCAGCCGGGCCAGCGGCAGCAGCGCCTTGAGACCGAACGCCCCGATGGTGTAGGCCATCGCCCCGAAGGCGCCGATCGGAGCGACGCGCATGATCATCGCTGTGAGCCGGAAGAAAACCGTCGAGAGGCGCTCGACCAGGATGAGAATCGGCTTCCCTGCCTCACCGACGCCGAGTAGCGCGATGCCGAACATGAGCGAGAAGAAAACGATCTGCAGAATCTCGCCGTTGGCGAAGGCGCCGATGATGCTCGGAGGAACGACGTGTGTGATGATCTCGACGAAGCCGAGCTGCGCGCTGGACGCCGCGTACTTCGAGACATCACCGCTCGCCAGAGACACATCGATCCCGGCTCCGGGTTGCGTGACATTCACCACGATCAGGCCGATCGCGAGCGCCAGAGTGCTGACGATCTCGAAGTAGATGAATGCCTTCCCACCGACCCGCCCGACCTTGCGAATGTCCTGCATGTTCGCGACGCCGCTCACGATCGTGAGGAAGATGATCGGCGCGATCACCATCTTCACCAGATTGATGAAAGTATCCCCGACCGGCTTCATCGCCTTGCCCCAATCGGGTGCAAGCGCGCCAAGCAGAATGCCGAGCGAGATCGCCACCAGAACCTGGACTGTGAGGTTCCTGCGGAGGCGCGCGCGCACAGACAGCTGTTGGGTCGCGGAAACCAGGGCCGGGTCGGTCACGACGTCGGGGGTGTCGGGTGAATGTCTGGTGAAGCCGGACCCTACAATGCCACCGCCCGCACGAATCCCGCAAACCGGTCGGACCCACCGGCATCGCGATTGCGATTCACTTTCCCGACATGAGCGCACGATGAACGACTGGTCCGGCGACATCCAGGCCGTGCTGCGAAGCCTCGGCAGAAAAGCGGTGATTGCAGCGCGGGCCGCGAGCGCCGTTTTCGACGACGACCCCTTCGAGGTCCTCTGCTACGGCGGCTTCGGCAGCCGCCAGCGTGCCTGGCTCCATGGTCGCGTGGTCGAGAAGCGCGACCTCACCAGCACGGCCGGCGACTCCACGCTGAGGAACGTGCTCAACACCTGGCGCCGGGCTGACAGTGACCCGCTTCGATTCGCTGATGTGAAAATCGAGCACCTCGGCCGCACGGTCACTGTGCGGGCCGACGACGAGGGATACTTCGGCGGGTGGATCGAGCCGGCGAAGGAGCCCTCGGACAACGAATGGCAGGAGTACCATGTCACGCTCGAGTCGCCCGTGCCATCGGAGACGGGTCCGGTCAAGGGGTCGGGCGACATCCTGATGCCGGCGGCGACAGCGCGCTTCGGAATCATCAGCGACATCGACGACACCGTGATTCAGTCGCGCGTGTCGAGCTTCATCCGCGCCGCGCGAACCGTGATGCTCGGCAACGCGCGAACCCGCCTGCCGTTTCCCGGAGTCGCCGCGTTTTATCGCGCGCTCCGCGAAGGCGCGAGCGGCGATGAGAAGAATCCGGTGTTTTACGTCTCGAGCAGTCCGTGGAATATCTACGATGTCATCAGCGACTTCCTCGACATTCAGAAGATTCCAAAGGGGCCGCTCCTGCTTCGAGACTGGGACATCGACCTGAATGCCCTTTCGTCGTCGAGGCACTTCGACCACAAGGGTGTCGCGATCAGAAACATCATGCAGCTGTATCCCGCGATGCCGTTCATCCTGATCGGCGACAGCAGCCAGCACGACCCCGAGATCTATCGCCACATCGTAGAGGAGTTCCCGAACAGGGTGATGGCCATCTACATTCGCGACGTCACTCTCAACCCTGAGCGCTCAACGTCGATCCGGAAGCTCGCTGACGAGATCCTGGCCGCTCGATCCACGCTTGTGCTCGCTGAAGACACGCTCGGCGCGGCCAGGCATGCCGCCGCGCAAGGCTGGATCGATTCCGACAGCTTGCCTGAAATCGGAGAGGAAAAGCGGGCTGACGAGGGCAGCAACGACAGCAAAGTTGCGGCGCCGGTCTAACGCAGCATGAAGCTCAGCGCGGGGATCCGGGCTGCGGCGCCCCAGCTGTAAGCGCGTTCATCACCCGCTCGGCCTGACGCTGATTCCGCGCCAGCAGTACGGCCGCGAGATTTCCCGAGCGAATCAGAAGCGGCGCCGACTCCCATGTTCCCGCAACACCAGCGGGCACAACCGCTACTGTGTCGAGCTTCGCCATGTCGCGTAAGAGATCGGCTTCGCTGTCATAGATGAAGACTTCGAGACGCGAGCTGCCGAGCGTGTATGCTCTCGGGGTCACACTGAATCCGGCGCGCTTCGGTGCCTGTCCTCCCACCCGCTTGACGACGAATCCCGATTGTTTGAGTCGCTTCTCCACGTTGCAGGCCGCCCATTGCCCCGTGTGAGGACACGGGCTTGTCGTGTCCCGAGCGACGGGAGCCGCTGATCGCGACTCCGCTGTCTCTGGGACTACAGCTGCTGAGCTGGACGGCTTCGCAGTGTCGATCGCGCTGTCCGATCGCTTGTTGCACCCGCCGATGAGTGCTCCGGCAACGAGCACAACACCAAGTCGTGTCCACATTCGCGCGACCGCCGCTACGGTGCGTGAATCGGGATCGGCACCACCGTCTTGCCCCAGTGCATGTTCAGCACGGCAGAGTCTCCGTCAACAGTTGGAAAATAGAAAGCGAGCGTCTCCATATGATCGCCTTCGCGGGGCTGCACTTTCACGCGCAGCATTTCATCGCGCGCCTGCGGAAATCGCAGATGAAACGCAGGTTGAGCCGAGCTGAAGATCACGCTCCAGCTCGCACGGTCCGGGACCATCCACAAGGCGTATCTGCCGGCCGGAAGTCGCGAGCCTGCGACAGTGAGATCGGTGGACGTGGAAAACAGCGCCGCGCTGTCTGCGCTCGGGCTCCATGCCTTTCCCCATGGCACGAGCGCGCCGAACAGTTCGCGGCCCCGCGCAACAGGGCGGCGGTAGACGATCTCGATTCTGGCTTGGCCCACCAGCTGGCTCACCGTCGCGAGCTGGCTCTTGCGACCGGGCTGGGCTCCGGCGCCGGAAGACCAGCCACACAACAGGGCAGCTGCGGAAAGCATTCGGAGCGCGCTTAGTGTCATTTCTCCACTCGCGAGACAGGACGGTTCCGTCGGCCCCGTGCTTGCCTATAATTCGGAAGACGTAATATCCGGCAGGAGACCAGGGCATGCCACTCGAGCTTTCTTCGCCCGCCTTTTCGGAAGGCGGACCGATTCCCGCAAAGTACACGTGCGAGGGCCAGGATCTTTCTCCGCCGCTCGAATGGAAGGGCGTGGACACCCGCGTTCAGAGCCTGGCGATGATCGTCGACGATCCCGACGCTCCCGACCCTGCCAAGCCGCAGCGGGTCTACGTGCACTGGGTGCTCTACAATCTGCCCGCCGATTCGATCGGGCTTCCCGAGGACGCCTCGCGCAAGGGACTTCCTGCGGGAGGGATGCAGGGGAAGAACGACTGGGGCAAGCAACAATACGGCGGCCCGTGCCCACCCATCGGACGACACCGTTACTTCTTCAAGCTCTACGCTCTGGATACGACGCTTCACACGCTGGTGTCGCCAACCAGGCAGGACCTCGAGAAAGCCATGGAAGGACACATCGTAGCCACCGCGCAGCTCATGGGCACGTACGAGAAAGCGAGCCCAGGCAAATGAAGACGCGACAGATTTCACAAACTCACCAAGCGAGATATTCGATGCGACACATTCCACGCGTCAGGCGGCTCCGTTCGAGAATACTGGAGGTGGCCGGAACCCTTTCACTGGCCGCGTGCTTCAACCTTGGCGACGTCAATCAGGGACTGTCCGTCCTGGCCATCGTCGGTGGAAACAATCAAACCATCGCGGTCGGATCAACCGACGCGCAGCCCCTCTCCGTGCGCGCTCTCGACGCCGGCGCGGTCGCGATCGAAGGCGTGAGGGTATCGTGGACTGTGTCGTCCGGCGGCGGATCTGTCAGCGATGTGACGTTGCTGACCGATGCCCAGGGCCTCGCGTCGGTAACCTACCGTCCCGGGACCAGCACCGGCCCGGTCGTCGTGAAGGCGACCGCGGAAGGCCTGACTGTCACGTTCAACCTGACGGTCGTTGCGGCAGGTACCACTTAGGGACAGCTGCTCGTCGCCTAGTGACCCGTCGCCTTCCTGGCGAAGTCCCGGACCGTCCCCATCTGAAACGCGAGCTCATCCTGCGGGGGCCTCGCGGTCTCGTTCAGCCTAGCGACTCCCAGCATCAACCCGGCAAAGGTCTTCGCGACCGGATTCTGTGCCGACTGCCACTGTCCTTCCAGAGCTTCCTCTGGAACCGCGGTGACATTGAGTGGATTGCCCATCGCGTCCTCGAACATCTTCACAGCCTGACGCTGCGATACACCTTCTGGTCCGCTGAACGTGATCGTTGCATTTCGAGCTGAGGCAAGGCTCGCCGCGCGAACCGCAACCTCGGCTACGTCGAACATGGATATGTAGGGTACGCTGCCCTCGCCCTCGCCGAAGATCTTCACCTCTCCGCTCGCGGGATCTCCGAAAATCATCGGCCCAAGCCAGATCTCCATGTAAGGCGGCGGCCTGAGGATCGTGTAGTCGATTCCTCCAGCCTTCAGATGCGTCTCCACCGCCCGCTTTGCGTCGGTGAGCGGCGTATCTGGAAAGCTTTCCATGTCGAACGACACGAAGATGAAATGCTCAGCTCCCGCTGACTTTGCAGACTCGATGAGCGAGATGGTGCCAGCAGCATCCGTATCCTCAAAGGAATCGCCCGGTTGCGCAGTGGTTATTGTCGTCACGGTGGAGATGACTGTGCGAACGCCCTTGCAGGCACCGTCGAGGGAAGCGCGATCGCGGAGGTTGCCTGTGAACGTCTCCGCTCCGAGCTCCTCGAGCGCGGCGGTCTTTTCGGGAGCAGAGGTGGCGCGCACCAGCCCTCGCACTGCCTCACCTTTCTCTCTGAGACGACGAACGACCTCGGTTCCGAGGTGTCCCGTAGCGCCGGCGACGAGAATCATGTCCGCTCCCGTTATTGGTCTTGAAACAATGAAGATGCGGAAAGAAGCTCGCCACGTCTACGTCACCTTACGTATTACAGGAGCCCTCTGGAGACCACATGATTGCTCGCGCTGGCCTACCCATTCATGCGAGGCGTCATGGCTTCTGTTCGACTACTGGCTCTGCGAACCCTGAGACTGCCCCTGCTCGCCGCTCTCACGGCAGGCGCCGTCGCGTGCGTATTCCAGAAGCCACTGGTGAAGCAGCTCGACCTGAAGCGCCTCCCGGTAAGCGTCAATTCTCCCGTCAAGGCACACGTTTTCGATGGCTCGACAGTGGTTTACCCGGGCGGGGTCACACTCGCGGACAACACTGTTTCGGGAACCGGTGGCCGATACGCGCTAGGCTCGTCGATACCGACGGCGGCCACCCCGATCCCGCTCGACAGCATTGTGGGGATGGAGACCTACGACCGTGACATCTCGGTCGCCGCATCTGTATTCGCGACCGCGGGAGTCCTGGCCGCATCAGTCGTAGGGGCGACCGGTCTCGCCATCGCCATCTTCGGATCCTGCCCAACCATCTATGCCGACAGCGCAGGCACGGAGCTTCTTCAGGCCGAGGGCTTCTCCTACAGCATAGCTCCACTGTTCGAGCAGCGGGATGTCGACCGCCTCCGGCTGACGCCGACCGCGGATGGCAGGGTAGTGCTGCACGTCAGAAATGAGGCCCTCGAGACTCATTACATCAATCACGTCGAGCTGATGGAAGTGCGGCATGATGTCGATGAGCTTGCATTGCCAGACCAGGGAGGGCACGCACTGGCCGTGCGCAATGCGCGACCCGCGGCTTCAGTATCGGATCGTGCAGGCCGAAACATCTCCGGAACAGTCGCTGCTCCCGATGGCGAGCTCTTCAGCACAGATGACGGTATCGTCCGCAACGTCACGGCCGCCGACCTCGACGATTACATCGACATCGCCGTTGCTGCGCCTCGGGGAGTGGACAGCATCGCCCTCGTGCTCGACATGAGAAACAGCCTTCTGAATACGGTTCTCCTCTACGACCACATACTGGGCGCTCCGGGAATCAAGTCGCTCGACTGGCTGGGCAAGGACCTCGGCAACATCAGCAACGCGGTGGACATGGGCCGCTGGTACACGGCCAACATGGGAATGCGCGTCTCGGTTCGCGACGGAGCGCAGTATCGACGCATCGCCCGTCTGGGTGACTCCGGGCCGATCGCGTTTCACAAGATTGCCGTTCTCGTCCCGGCGGTCCGAAGCGGCGGAGACAGTGTCCACATCCGGCTCTCCTTCGTCGCTGACGACTGGCGAATAGACGCTATCGCCATTGCAGAGAGCTGGCGGCGACCATCCACCCGAACAATTCCGGCGTCACGTGTCGCGATGAGCGACACCGCGCAGAACACTCGAGCGGCCGCATCCCTTCGCGACGCAGACACGGGCTATCTCATCACGAGCCCGGGGCAGGCATTCGCCATCGAGTTCGATGTGGGCGCCGCTCCGAAGGCCGGGCGATCGTGGTTCGTCGCGTCGCAGGGCTACTATACCGAATGGGTTCGCGGCTCCTGGATCAGGACAGCGAGCGGGAAGCCGTTCACTCCGACCAACGAATCGCTTGTCGACGCGATTCGCGGTTGGCGTGCGAAGCAGGATGACATGGAGCGACGATTTTATTCCACCCGCATTTCGGCGAGATGACCATGAGACGAATCATGATTTCTCTTGTTGCAGCCGCCGCCCTGGGAACGACCGGCTGTGTGCGTGGCGCCAATCCCGCGCGCATGCCTTTCGCCCAACAACCAGTCGGTGCGCAGGTGACACTGCAGGCCCGGTCGGCGAGATACGTCGGAGAGCTGCTCGAAGTGCGCAACGACGGCCTCGTGTTGATGGAACCGAAGGGCAGAATCCTCTTCGCTCCGTTCAGTGTCGTGAGGCGCCTTACGGCAAACAAGTTGGGTGACGCGTTTGGCCTCACCGCGGGAATGCCCAATGCGGACAGGATCGCAAGGCTCCGTTCGATCAGTCACTTCCCTCAAGGGATGACGCCGGACATTCAGAAGCGACTCCTTGCACTGATGGCGCAACCAGAAATCACCGTAGTCCGGTGAGACTTACGCACTTCACTTTCTTGCGGGCACTCGCGTTTGTGTCTCTTGCAATCGCGCCACTCCCGACGGCAAAGGCACAGGCGCGGTCGGTTCTTCTGGTCGAGACTGCCCGCAACGCAACGGAACCTTACACTGACAGGGCTGTCGCCATTGCGGCGGGCTACCGTCGAGTCGGAAGAGATTTCCCCTCGATGGGGGAGCACTGGCTGAGTCCCCGCCTGATCGTCGAAGGAGTCTTCGACGTCTCTCGCCCCGCGGTACTGACGTACGTGACGATCGAAGGACGGCCCACGCTGACGGGTGTTGTCTACGCGATTCCGCTCGCACCGGGTGAGTCTCCACCAGAAGCATTCGGGCCTGACGCGTTGTGGCACGAGCACAATGGAACAATTGATGAGGAAGGCCTGCTGGCCGAGCATCACACGATGCACACATCTGCCACAGGTACGCGCGTCGCATTCCTGCACGCCTGGATTCGCATTCCCAGCTCCGATGGAATCTTCGCGGCGGAAAACTGGGCGATTCCTTTCCTGCGACTTCATCTTCCCCCACCCGACCACTTTCCCATTGGCGCGGCGCGCGCCCTCAGTCTCCTCTCTGGGGGAAAGGCATTTTTTCTCGACCTTGCCGGGTCATCCGCGGCACCCACAGTGTCCGCGTCTCTCGATCAATGCTCCGCTATTGCCGGGAAAATAGTTTCCGCCGCACGCTCGGCGCATCGCACGCTGACAGTCGATGATCTGCGCGAGCTGGACGCCGCATGGCAAAGCGCAATGACCGCAATCGCGGGATCGGTGAAAGCCGAGATTGCGCAGCGCCTCAATGGCGGTGTGCCGCCGCACGTCCACTAGCGCAAAGGCGCCACCGAGTCGACGGGAACTGCCTGAGAGTCCGCCGGAGGCGGTGTCACGGGAGGCGTTACCGGTGAAATCACTTTCGGCTGCGGCCTCCTCTCATCCCCGCGTCGCCTCGTCGTATCGGGAAGCGGTATCGCTGCCTGCACAGTATCCGTCTCCGATAGATCGATGCTGTCCTCAGCGATCATGTCACCCGCGAGGTCCGGATCGTCGACGATCTGCGTGTGACTCATCGTCGTGTCGTACGCCGACATCTGCATCAGCTGCTCTTCCGTGAGGAACGCCGGCTCCGCAAACTCGGTCATCAGCTGCCCATCGAAGTATCCACCGCACGGCTCGCGCGGCTCCGTGCCGGCGAGAAATGCTTCCGTAACCGACGGGCCGCATCCCGGCTTCCACACGCGTCCGGTCATCGTTTCGACCTCCATCACGCTCACGCCCTGCGGCGGCGCGATGTCGCTCGTGCTGTGCGGCACCTTCGACATGAACGCCGCCCACACCGGAACTGCCGCCTCGCCCGACGACATCCGAAGCGGCTTGCCGTCGTCGAATCCCACCCACACTGCTGTCAGCAGATCAGGCGAGTATCCGACGAACCACGCGTCGCGATAGTTGCTGGTGGTGCCGGTCTTTCCAGCGACCGTGCCGAGTCCCCACTGGTTGAGCGATGCGGCCGTCCCACGCATCACCACTCCGCGAAGAAGCGTGTGCATCACGTACGCCACGGCCGGGTCGATCGCCTCGGTTCTTTCAAGCTCGTATCTGTAGATCTCGTCACCGTTGGACGATGCCACACTTTCGATCAGATGCGGCTGGCTCCGGGCTCCGAGATTCGGAAACATGGAGTAGGCGGCGACGAGCTCACGCATCGATACCTCGTCCACGCCGAGCGCGATCGCAGGCGTCGCCGACAGGTCGCGGTCGATCCCCGCCTGGCGCCATACGTCCCGCACTCTCTCGACTCCTACATCTGTCGCGATGCGCACCGCCGGCACGTTGAGCGACTTCTCCAGCGCCTCGCGCACAGTCACAGGGCCGCGGAACTGCCCGTCGTAGTTCTTCGGATCCCACGTGCGATTGCTGGCCAGACGCATCTGAAACGGCGCGTCTTCGACTATGCTCGAGGGAGTGATGCGCTGCGAAGCAATCGCCGCCGTGTAGGTGAACGGCTTCGCCGCGGAGCCCGGCTGTCGTTTCATCAGTCGCGTTCGATCGTATTGCGATCTGCGGAAGTCGGATCCACCGACGAGCGCGCGGATTCCGCCGGTCCCCGGCTCGACGCTCAACAATGCGGCCTGGAGCGGTTTCTTTCTGCGAAGCCACGAATGACCCGCGCGAAGCCGTTGAGTTCCCTGCCGGACAGCGGTCTCCGCCGCCACCTGCATGCCCTGGTCGACGGCTGTATGAATTCTCAGCCCGCCCATCGCCAGTCGCCTCTCACCCAGCCGGTCGATGAACTCCTGTCGCAGCGCTGCGAGCAGGTATGGATGTGGCCGCAGCCGGCGCGAGCCGGGCCTGAACTCCGCTTCGGTCGCCACGGCCTTGTCACGCTCCTCGCCGGTAATCCATTTCCTGTCCACCATCACGCCGAGCACTGCGTCACGTCTTTGCTTTGCGACCTTCGCACTCTCGTCGGGATTGTCGCGATTGGGCGCGCGGATGATTCCCGCGATGAGCGCCGCTTCGGCCACGGTGAGCTTGTCTGGTGTCTTTCCGAAGTACACCCGCGCAGCTTCGCCCAGTCCCCGCACTTCTCGCCCGTCGCGATGACCGAGATAGACTTCGTTCAGGTAGGCCTCGAGAATCTCGTCCTTCGAGAGCCGCAGCTCGATGAGAAGCGCCAGCTCCGCTTCGAGCCACTTCCTGGTGAACGTGCGTCTCGTGGTGAGGAACCGCGTTCTCGCGAGCTGCTGCGTGATGGTGCTGCCGCCTTCACTGACGCCGCCCGCGACGATGTTGGAGACAGCAGCTCGCCCGACTCCGATCGGGTCGATTCCGAAGTGACTGCGGAACCGCGTATCTTCAGCGGCCAGAAACGCGTTAGGCACGTGGCTCGGGAGATCGCTCAGAACCACCGGCTCGGCCACTCTCCATTCGAGGCCGTAGAGCGAGACGATGGTCTTGCCATTGCGGTCGAGGACCTCGGTAGGCGAACGCCACGAGCCGGGGGTCATCTCCGTGTAGACCCGGTAACCGTACCAACCAAAAGTGGATGCGGCGAAGCCGGCAAATGCGATGAAGGCGATGAGTACGCCGATTGCGAGACGCGTTCGCATGATTCATGTACTGATTGGCAAGAACGGCGCCTTTACGTTCTGCTTACACTCCGCTTCGCAGAGCCCGTAGTTTTGATGCAGCCGATGGTCGATTCCTAACCTCTATTCGGAGTCTTGTCTGGAACAGGTCCTTACACGGCAGCAGGGAGAGCTCGTAGCGCTCGAGCGAAAGCTCGTGATCCGTGTTCGGGATGTCCTGTCGCGGTCGGACGGCCCGCGCGCCGACCTGGACCGGCTGGCATCGCTGGTTCACGAGATGGACGAGCTCTTCCTCCTCGTCGTGGTCGGCGAATACAACAGCGGCAAGAGCACGTTCATCAACGCCCTGCTGGGCGACGAAGTGTTCGCGATGGGCGACCTGCCCACGACGCGCTCCATCTCGATCCTCAGGCATGGCGAAGCGGGACCACCCGAGACGATCGCCGACAACGTTCAGCTCTATCACTACCCGCTGGATGTCCTGCGCGACCTCGACATCGTCGACACACCCGGAACGAACTCCATCGAGCGCATGGAGGAGGAGATCACGCGCGAGTTCGTTCCTCGGGCTGACCTCATCTTGTTCGTCACCAGCCTTCTCCAGCCGCTTACCGCAAGCGAGCTCGACTTCCTCACGCATATCCGCCAGTGGGGAAAGAAAGTGGTCTTCATCGTGAACGGCATCGACCGGAGAAACTCCGACGAGCAGCTCGATCGCGTGCGCGAGTATCTCACGCGCGAAGTCACTGCGCGTCTCGGCGCCGGCGCGCCAACCATGTACTTCATCAGCGCGCTGCAGGCACTGAAGGGAAGGCTTGCCGTTCGGCGCAGTGCTTCGCCGGAGAGTGAAGCCCCCGGCTACAGCGCGCCGATCCCGGATCCCCGCAACGAGTATCCGGCGCTCGAGACGTACGTGCTCGAGACTCTTCGCGAGACGGAGCGTGTACGTCTCAAGCTCCTGACGCCGCTCGGTGTTCTTCGACACCTCCTCAGGACCAATATTGCGTCACTCGAGACTCGCCTCGACGTCGTGCAGGAGGACTCCAAGGTCCTGCGATCGATCCGCGATCAGCTCGACGAGTACTCGAAGGAGATGCGCACCGATTCGGAGCGCTACCTGATCGAAGTCCGCAACGTGTTGTACGAGCTGGAGCGGCGCGGACGATCGTGGTTCGAGCGTACCATCCGCATCGGGAACGCCAATTTCCTCCGCAACAAGGACGCGGTGGAGAATCGCTTCAGGTCTGAAGTGGTGACCGACGCTCCGCAGGCGATCGAGAACGTCGTCCACCGAATGGTGGACTGGACAGTGCAGCGCAACCTGCGGCTGTGGAGCACAGTGTTCGCCGAGCTGGATGCGCACACGGCGAGGCTCCGTGCGTCCGGCGCTCTCGCGCCGCACGGCGATACCGCTTTCACTTACAACAGAGAGGAGCTGTTCGCGCGCCTTCGCGAGCCGGTGGAGAAAAGGCTCGGCCAATTCGACACCGAGCGGGAAGCTCGCGAGATCGTCGAGTCGGTCAAGGCCGCCATTGCGCAGGCGTTCGGTGTGAACGTTCTCGCGATCGGGCTCGGCGCACTGTTCATCACAGTCTTCACGACGGCTGCGCTCGACGTCACCGGCATCCTGACGGCGACGATCTTCGCCATCGCCGGATGGCTCATCATTCCCAACCGCCGGCGTCATCTGATTCGCGATTTCGAGACGAAGATCACGAAGCTGAACGAGGATCTCGCAACGCTGCTCAGCACCAAGTTCGAGGAGCAGCTCACCAGGTACGAGCAGCAGCTGCTCGAGGTCATCGCTCCCTACGAGCGGTTCCTCGAGACGGAGCGCAAGCGTCTCGAGGACGGCCTCAGCGAGCTACGCGAAGCTGAGCGCGAAGTCGCGGCGATCGAGCGGAGAGTCGAGGAGACTTTTCCCGAGTCGTAGCGATCACCTAACCGCGCCACAGGTCTCAGAGGCTCAGAGAACTACGGAAATTCTCTTTTTGTCTTTGGAACAACAAAGACATTGCCGACATTGGCTGATGCCCGGAATGTCGTGGTAGTTACCA
>JBDTRZ010000007.1:0-62450 GCA_039931395.1 Gemmatimonadales bacterium | reverse complement strand
TGGTGTGATCGGTGAACACTTCGTCGGCCAGAACACCGGACCACAGCGCGTAGTACCCGTAAGCGAACTGGAACTCTCCGATCGCTCCGTTCACCAGCAGCTGTTCGAGCGCCGGATCCTTGAGCTGCGGTGACTGAATCGATCCGGGATCGCTCACCGAGAGCAGGTCGCTGCATGCGCTGGAAACAACGAGAGCCGAGGCGGCGCATACCGTGCGCAGTGCCTTCGAGGCGAAAGTCATTGTGTTTGGCATCAGAAGTTCACCGAGAGCGAGAGGGAGTACCGCTTCGTCATCGGAACTGTCCACGAGTCGTTGCGGTTGAACGTCGACTCGCCGCCGTTGAAGTTGATCTCCGGATCTGCCCCGCCGTACTTCGTCCAGATCTTGAGGTTGTGCCCTGCCGCCGTGATCGTGGCGCGGTCAGCGAACTTTGCGATCATCATCTGCGGAAGGTCGTAGCTCAGCGACAGGTCCCGCAGCTTCACGAAGTCCGCTTTCTGGATATGGATAAAGGTCTGTGAGGCGAGCTTGCGGGCGAGCACTTCGTCCTGATCGGCCGCAGGGTCCACGGTCTCCCAGGTGAGCCCCGCTCTGTCACGCCGCCAGTCTTTCACGTTGAACATGTAGTTGCCGCCCTTGTAGTCCGCGAGGCCGTACAGACGCAGCTTCTGGAAGAAGCGGAGGCTCGAGGACAAGGACACTTCCTTCGTCGGGGCCGACGGTCCCATGTAGACGCTGACCGGATCCAGAATCGGCTGGCCGTTCGCGGCCTTCACGACCTTCCCGTTGGCGTCGCGCTGAACCTGCTGTGCCCACAGCGCGCCGAGCGGGAAGCCTTCCTGGTATCGCTGGGAGGGTGCGTATGATCCGAAGATCACCGGGCTCCGCTCGTCGCCGAAGGAGACGAGCTTGTTCTTGTTCGTGGAGATCGCAACGGTGGTTTCCATCGACACGAACTTCCGCTCGATTGGAGTACCCGTGAGCACAATCTCGAACCCGGTGTTGGAGATCTTGCCGAGGTTCGTCAGGATCGTGCCGGCAAATCCTGTCGAAGGTGGTACTGCAACCGGCAGCAGGGCATCGTTGGTGACCTTGTTGTAGTACGTGAAGTCGAGGTTTGCGCGACCCTTGAAGAAGGACGCTTCGAATCCTGCCTCGATCTCATTGCCGCGCTCTGGACGCAGATTCGGATTTCCGAACGATCCGTAACGCAGCGCCGATGACGTGCCCGTGGGATTCGTCACCACTGACGTGGTGTAGCTCTGCAGTGCGTCGAACGGTCCCGGTGAATTTCCCGCCTGGCCCCATGCGAGGCGGAGTCGCAGGTCATCCACCAGCGGCATCCTGAAGAAAGGCTCTTCCGAGATCACGTACGACACTGAAGCCTTTGGATAGAACACGCGGTTCAGCTCCGATCCAAACGCCGAGTTGTTGTCGACGCGCACGGCACCGGTGAGAAAGAGTACGTCACGAAGCGCCAGCTGCTCCTGCACGTAGAATCCGACGGACTTCTGTTCGGAGAACGACTCTCCGCTCGTCGTTATCGCGGCCGAGCTGATGGACTTGATTCCCACTGCGCCCAGATCCTGCCCGAACGCGTCCGTTCTCCTGAACGTGTTGCCGAGGTACTGCGCGCCGAATGAAGAATTGGAAACCATCTTCGCCGAAATTTGCCGGGTTGCCGTGACGTCGTAGTTGAGCGTCAGGTTCTGGTTGATCGGGCGTCCCTGGGCCAGAAATCCCTTCGTGTTGTCGAGCTCGAAGCTGGCACGCGCGCTGAACGGATTGATGCCGGGTGGCTGGGGCGAAAAATAGAGCGCGGCCCGTCCGACACTTTGATCGAGCCCCACGCGGATTTTGTTGGAGAGCCACTCGAATGGCTTGTAATCCACGCCTGTTCCGATGATGAACCGGTCCGAGCGGGTCTGGTTGTCGTAGGTGTTCGCTACTTCTGGAAGGATCTGCGATTCGTTGAGTCCCGCAGGGTAGTTGTACTTGCGCCCTGGTATCGCCAGATACGAGCTGATGATCAGGCCGAACGCGATGTTGTCGTTGAGCGGCAATCGAACGTGACTTCTGGCGAAATCGATGTTCGTCGCGAACGTCAGCTTGTCTGAGGGAACGAATGAGAAATTGCCGCGCAGCGATCCCTGGTTCGAATAGTTGTTGAGGTTCACTCCTTCTTCCCGTGCCTGCGCTCCCGATACAAAGTACGTGTAACGATCGCCGCCGCCGCCCACGGAGAGGCTGCCCTTGGCAAGGCTGCCTGTTCGCAGAGCGAACGGCTCGGTCATCGCCTTGTGCGATATGATGTCGCCCACCTGGAGTCCCTTGAACCCCGGGAAGCCGACCGTGTCCGCGATGCGCACGGCTGTTGCGACAGCGTAGTTGACCGGCTTCAGATCGTCATCCCATTTCGTGTTGCCCGTTTCGAAGCGTGCCTGCCAGCGCGCTGTTCCCGGGCGGCCTTTCTTGGTGATGATCTGAATCACGCCAGCGGCAGCCTCCGCGCCATATAACGTCGCCGCCGCCGGGCCCTTGATGACTTCGATCGACTCGATGTCGTTCGGGTTGATCGCGTCGAGTGATGAGATCGTCTGCCCGAATACGTTGTAGTTGCCTGTTTGATCCGAAGGCCGGGTCCCCGAGATGCGGCTGTCGTTCACCCGCACGCCGTCTACGTAGATGGTCGGTGTGTTGCCGGCGTAAAGAGATCCGGCACCCCGGAGACGATAGTTCGATGATGTTCCCGCCGAGCCTGAGCCGGGCACCAGCGTGAGGCCCGGAGTCTTCGACTGGAGAACTTCGGTGATGTTGCTGACAGTCGAGCGGCTGATCACGTCGGAGACGTTCACAGTGGAGACCGCATTGCCGATCGCGCGACGGCGTGTGTCACCTACAGCACCGGTGATCACCACCTTGTCGAGCGACGTAGCGCTCCCGGTCATCGCGATTCTCAGCGTGGCCGCTCCGCCTGATGTAAGTGAGAAAGAAGCGGTGGTAGGCTGATAGCCGATGCTCCTCGCCCTTACTTCACGCGCGCTCACCGGTACGTTCGCCAATCGGAAGCGGCCATCATTATCAACCGCGCCTCCGACCTGCGTGCCGACGACTATCACCTGAGCGTTGGTGACCGGTGCGCCCGATTGCGCATCGACCACTCTACCCGTGAGGGTTCCCGTCTGAGCGACGAGCGCTCTCGCACCGAGAGACATCCCTGCGACTGCCAGCGCCGCTGCCATGAGCCACACACGCGCCAGCCTGCTTGCGGACTTTCTCGTCAACATCCGGCCCTCCTCTGTAAAGTGAATTCCTGCTCAGCGACTTCCTTTCTCGACAACAAGATCGACAACAACCGGGAAATGATCGGACGCATACACGGCAGGCACATACGCCTTCCGCACGCGAAATCCGTCCGACATCATCACGTAGTCGATTTTTCCAGTGGGAGCCTTCGCTGGGCCAGTAAGGCCGGGGCCCTGCAAGTACGGCCACGTATCACGAAGCTTTCTGAACAGAGGCTGAAGCTCGGCAGCATCCGGATGCGCATTCATGTCACCGAAGAGAAGCGTAGGCATCGTGCTCTCGCCGATGTAGCCGAGCATGTCGGACACCTGCTGAGCTCTCACTGAAGGATCACGGCGGAAATCCAGGTGCACGTCGAAAACACGAACTCTAGTTCCGGCAACATCTACCAGCGCTTCGAGGAATCCAGGTAGCGGAGCCGGCACAGGATTGGTCTCCTGTGTTGAAAGCCGTGTGATGATGTGATTGGTGAATGCGACTATCGGATGCCTGCTCAGAATGCCGACGCCGAACTCACGGGGTGGTTTTGACGGATCGGCATTCGGAAGCTGATAGATCCGCGCAAACCGGAAGTCCATTCCGGTGCCCTTCGCGAGGAGCTCCGCCTGATTCACGAAGTTGCTCCGCTGGTCCCAGTGCACGTCGAGCTCCTGCAGCCCCACGATATCGGGCTTCTCGGCGCGAATGACGGCGATCACGCTGTCCAGACCTTCGTGCCCATACTGGATGTTGTACGTCATCACGCGAAACGGCTGCTCTCTCGCCCCCAACGGCACGCTCGCGCATGCCGCGAGCGTACCCGCCAATGCAGCTAGGAGAATGCCTGATCGCGGCACTGACTCAGTACCGGAGGTACGGCTTGCTCATTCGGTTCTCCAGCCTTGTTAGAGGACGGATGCGAAGAATGTAGTGTTCCTAGTGTCCCTTTACCACATGCGGCCGATATGGGTCTTCCAGCTCTTTGATCTGGCCGTCCGTGAGCGTCAGTTCGAGTGACTTCACCGCGGCTTCGAGATGCCCCATTTTCGTCGCACCGACTATTGGAGCGACAACGCCCGGCTTTGAGAGTAGCCAGGCAAGCGCGACTTCGGCCGGCTTCACACCGAGCTCGTCAGCGAGCTTCCGGACGGCGGCGATCACTTCCATGTCCGACGGAGAATCGTACAGATCCACTGCGTACTGGTCATTCTCCGCACGCGTGGTTCCTTCGGCCGGGGATGGAGTGGTACGCGCCAGTCGTCCGCGCGCGAGCGGCGACCATGGAATCACACCGATTCCTTCGTTGACGCAGAGCGGAATCATCTCACGCTCTTCTTCCCGGTACACGAGGTTGTAGTGATTCTGCATCGAGACGAAGCGCGCCCATCCATTTCGCTCGGACGCGGACAGCGCCTTCGACATCTGCCACGCGTATCCTGAGCTCGCGCCGATGTATCGCACTTTCCCCTGGTGCACGAGATGGTCGAGCGCGGAAAGAGTCTCCTCGATCGGCACGTCACTCCTGAAGCGGTGGATCTGGTAGAGATCGATCGTCTCCACGCCTAGTCGTCGCAGGCTTGCTTCACATCCCTGTACGATGTGCTTGCGTGACAGGCCACCCATGTTCGGTCCATCTCCCATCGGGAAATGAACCTTCGTCGCCAGGACTATCTCCTCCATGTTGGCCATCTCGCGCAACGCGCGGCCGGTGATCTCCTCGCTGACACCCATCGAGTACATGTCGGCTGTATCGAAGAAGTTGATCCCCAGATCCAGCGCTCTTCTATAGAAGGGCTTCGCTTCCGGCTCATCGAGCACCCACGGCCGCCATTTGGAGCTGCCATAGCTCATGCATCCAAGACAGATGCGGGAGACCGTCAGTCCGGTGCGGCCAAGCGACGCGAATTGCATGAGTGTCTTCTCCGACAATCGTGAATGAGCTCACGCACAAGTCTGCTTTTTCCAACACCCGCGTCGCCGCCAAGAAGGATGAGAGCCCCTTCTCCGGTCACCGCGCGATCCAGCTGCTCGAGCAGCGTGCGCAACGGCGCGTCCCGTCCGATCGATGTCGGACAGACGACGGAAGGCCTGATCGACGGACGTTACCATGGGGACATTTGCCATGCTCGCGCAAGCTCCCGTGGAACCGTAGCTTCACGCCCCATGAGACGTGTCTGCCTCATGCTTAGCATTGTTTGCGCCGTGGCGCGGGCGGGGTCACAAACGCCTGCGGCGCCCCCGTCCCGCACCATCCTGGCTATCGGGGCTCACGCCGGGGACATGGAGCTGACCACGGGCGCGCTGCTCATCAAGCAGCACAAGGCGGGCGACCGCGTGGTGATACTCCACATGACCCTCGGCGAGGGCGGAAACCCGAAGATGTCGCCCGCCGCCTACGGTGCCCAAAAGAGGCGCGAGGCACTCGCGGCCGACTCAGTGACTGGAGCCGAGTCGATCTTCGCCCCATACAAGGATGGTGAGCTGCCGGACGACGAAGCCACACGCCGCTACGTCGCTGACGTCATTCGCCAGGTGAAACCATCGTTCATTTTCACGCACTGGAAAAACAGCATCCACAGGGATCACGCGCGTACGAGCGCGATAGTTCAGGACGCTGTTCTTCTCGCATCACTCGAGGGCGTGGTGACAGGCCATCCAGTGCACCGCGGCATCCGTGGAGTGTGGTACGCCGAGAACTGGGAAGACGCGGAGGACTTCAAGCCGTATATATCGGTCGATGTTTCAGCCGAGCGCGAGCAGTGGCGTGATGCCGTAACGAAGTACGAATTCGTGCGCGGCGGAATCTCATCATTCCGGTACCTCGACTATTACGACGCGCTCGCTATTGTCCGCGGCGCAGTCGCGGGGAAGCAGCGCGCGATCTCGTTCGACGTCGACAGCTTCGGCAAGCGCCGCGTTCTGGATTCGCTGCCTTAGGCCCAGTGTCATTGACCAGCTGGCGGACGGAAACTAATGTAGTCTCCCCGCTTTCAAGAACAGGAAATCCGAATGACCCGCAACATCATCGTCCGCCGTATTGCCACTGCTGCATTTCTGCTGGTTCTTTTCGCCTGCTCCTCCAGCGATAGCCTGACGGGTCCAGAGCCTCGCGCCACTGCGCTCGTCGCCACACCGGCTCGAAATCCCGTCCTGTTCGTGCATGGCTGGAACTCCACCGGTGCGGCATGGTTTACGATGATCGACCGGTTCAAGGCGGACGGGTGGGACGCCCAGCAGGAGCTTTTCAACTGGACCTACAACAGCGGCCAGTCCAACGCGACAACGGCACAGCAGCTTGGCGCGAAGGTCGACGAGATCCTCGCGCAGACTGGTGCCACGAAGGTTGACATCGTCACCCATTCCATGGGTGCATTGTCCGCACGCTACTACATCAAGAACCTCGGCGGTGGCTCGAGGGTCGACGCATTCATTTCTCTGGGCGGTCCAAATCACGGAACGAACACAGCGGTGTTTTGTCTGCAGACTTCCTGCGTCGAGATGAGGCCGAACTCCAGCTTCCTCAACGCTCTCAACAGGAAGGACGAGACACCAGGAAGAATCATCCGCTACGCAACCTGGTGGTCGGGATGCGATGAAGTGATCAATCCGCAATCGAGCACCATTCTCAAGGGTGCGACGAACAGCCAGACAGCGTGTATCCGTCACTCGGACCTGCACGAGGACGCAGCCGTGTACGCACAGGTAAAAACCTGGGTTCAGTAACGGCCGAAGTTTTATCATCCGGCCACGGTAGCCGGCGTACGATTCGTACGATGAGCTGCATGAGAACCGGGCGCTTCGCTCTCGCGCTGACGATTCTTGCAGTCGGTCCTGCGCTGCAAGCACAGTACGTCCAGCGCACCTTCATTCGCATCAACCAGCTCGGCTATCTGCCGCCGGGTCCCAAGGTCGCGGTCGCCTGTTCGCTCGACTCGACGACCATCCGGACGTTCACCGTCCAGGACAGCGATGGACTGACGGTATTCGGACCGAGCAAGGCTGTGCCCGGAGGATCCTTCGCCGCATGCGCCTCCACGCATCGCCTGGACTTCTCTGCGTTCAGGAGGCCCGGTCGCTACAAGGTCGTCGCCGGGGACGCGGTTTCTCCATCGGTTTTCATAACAGCGAATGCCTACGACGGCGCGGCCGATACGCTGCTCGTGTACATGAGACAGCAACGTTCGGGATTCAACACAGTCATCAAGGACTCTGTCCATAAATACGATGGACGGATCGTGGATCATCCCACCCGCACCAATGAGTTCATCAAGGTATCCGGTGGATGGGCCGATGCATCCGACTACCTCCAGTACGTAACGACCTCGGCAAATGCCACGTTCGTTATGCTCATGGCATATCGCGACAACCCGAAAGCTTTCGGAGACAGCTTCGACGCGCGTGGCCTTCCCGGTGCCAATGGGATTCCGGACGTGCTCGATGAAGCAAGGCACGGTCTGGACTGGCTTCTCCGCATGTATCCCGGTCGAGAGGACATGTTCAACCAGGTCGCGGACGACCGCGATCACATGTACTTCGATTTTCCCTGGAGGGATTCGTCGGACTACGGGTGGGGAAAGGGAAAGGAACGGCCTGTCTATCCCTGCACGGGAAAACCGCAGGGTCTCTTCAACGCGAAGAACCGATCGACGGGCTATGCCTCCACAGCAGGCAAGTACGCTTCGGCATTCGGAATTGCCGCTTCAGTTTTCTCGAAGAAGGATCCGGCATTCGCAGGTACATTGCGAGCGAGAGCACTCGCTGCTTACCGGTTAGGGCGACAGCATCCCGGCGTGTGCCAGACCGCGCCTGCGCGGTCTCCGTACTTCTATGAAGAGGACAACTGGCACGACGACATGGAGCTCGGCGCAGCTTCGCTGGTCGACGCCACCGGTCAGCTCCATTTCAACGGCGACGCACTGCTGCACGCGCGCAATGAGCCGGTGACTCCGTGGATGGGCAAGGACACCGCGAATCACTATCAGTGGTATCCGTGGCACAACAACGGGCACTACGAAACCTGGCGACATGGATCAGCTGCCGAGAAGGCACAGATGGCCGCTTTTTACAGGCGGGGGCTCCAGGCAGTGGTCGCGCGAGCGGGAAACGGATTCAAGGTTGGCATTCCCTTCATCTGGTGCTCGAGCAACCTCATGGCGAGCTTCGCGACACAAGCCTGGCTCTACAGGAAGATGACGGGCGACAACCGCTTCCGTGAATACGAGGCCGCGGCGCTCGACTGGCTGCTCGGAGCAAATCCATGGGGAGTGTCGATGATCATCGGACTTCCAGGCTCCGGTTATTTTGCACGCGATCCGCACGCAGTGATCACGAGCAAGATGGGGCTGCAGCTCACGGGTGGAATGCTCGACGGTCCGGTCTACCGGTCCATTTACGGAAATCTCCGGGGCATCAGCCTGCACGATCCCGACGAGTACGCTCCATTCAACACCGGATTCATCGTGTATCACGACGACGTCGGCGACTACTCCACGAACGAGCCGATAATGGACGGCACCGCCAACCTCACCTACCTGTTCGCGGCGATGGCGAGCGGTCGCTAGCAGCGGATGCCGGAGCTGCCCGATGTGACGGTGTACGTCGAGTTGCTTGCGGCGAAGACAGGTGGACGGAAAATCGAGCGCGTTCGCATCGCCAGCCCTTTCGTGGTCCGCTCGGTCGACCCGTCCATCTATGAGGTAGAAGGAAAAACAGTCAGCGACGTAAGACGCATTGGCAAGCGCATCGCGATTGGACTCGACGATGATCTGTGGATCGTGATCCATCTCATGATCGCCGGCCGTTTCCGCTGGCTGAAGCCGGGCGCGAAGATTCCGGGAAGGCTCGGCCTTGCGGCATTCGACTTCGACAACGGAACGCTTCTCCTCACGGAGGCAGGTACACAAAGGCGCGCGTCCATCACCGTCGTTCGCGGAGAGACGGCACTCGATGAGATCGATCGCGGCGGAGTCGAGCCGCTCGAGATGGACGAGAAAACCCTTGCTGCGCAGTTGATGAGCGAGAATCACACACTCAAGAGATCGTTCACCGACCCGCGACTGTTCAGCGGGATCGGCAACGCGTACTCCGACGAGATCTTCCACCGGGCGCATATCTCACCCATCAAGCTCACGTCGCGGCTGACACCGGAAGAGATCACCCGGCTCTATCACGCAACTCGTGAGACGTTGACCGAATGGACCGAGCGTTTGCGGAAGGAAGCGGGAGGCGAATTTCCGAAGAAGGTCACCGCGTTTCACGAAGAGATGGCCGTACATGGCAAATATGGAAAACCATGTCCGGTGTGCGGCACTCCGGTTCAGCGGATCAGATACGCGAGCAATGAGACCAACTACTGCGCACGGTGCCAGACTGACGGGAAGCTGCTCGCCGATCGAGCGCTGTCACGCCTGCTGAAGCAGGACTGGCCGAAGTCTATCGACGAGCTGTAGCGTCGCTGAGCAGGTCGGAGCGCTGGGTTGCGAGAGACTGGCCTCCGTCGCAGACCATCACCGCGCCGGTGATGAACTTTGCCGAATCAGAGCACAGAAAGAGAGCGAGATCCGCGATCTCTCCTTTTTCTGCGAACCGCCTCAACGGGATCATCTGCTCGAACTGCTGCCGCGACTGAGGAGTAGGCGCGAGTCGCTTCATCCCCTCCGTATCGTTTACGGCTCCAGGCGCGATCGAGTTCACTCGCACGCCCATGGGTCCCCATTCGATCGCCAATGTCCGCGTGACCATGTCGACTCCAGCTTTCGCCGCACACACGTGGACCTGCAACGCCATCGGGACAAATGCCTGCATCGCGGAGATGTTGACGATGGATGCGCCGGGGCGCCGCAGGTATTCGAATGCCGCGCGGCAGGTGTTGAACGTTCCAAGCAGGTCGATGTCCACCACTGCCTTGAACCCGTTTGCGGACATCCCGAGGGCGGGCGCAGGAAAATTCCCCGCGGCACCGCATACGACGATGTCTATCTCGCCGAATCGCCCCTGCGTCGCGGCAATCGCACTGGAGAGTGCATCGTAGTCGCGCACGTCGGCGGCAAAGCCCGCGGCTTTCCCTCCGGCATCGCTGATTCCGGACGCTGCTGCATCGAGCTTCTCCTGAGTTCGCCCGATCAGTCCGACGCTCGCACCGTGCTCGGCGAATCGTTGAGCGATGGCGAGATTGATTCCGCTGCCACCTCCAGTGACAACTGCGACTTTGCCGTCGAGAATTCGCGAGCCGAATGCCGAGCCCATCAGTTGCTCCGATTGATTGGTTTAGCGCGGTTTGTTGGCTTTTCTCGTTCGCTTTATCACGCGCTCAGCGGATCTTCCGCTGAACATCTCGCGCACGGCAGCGGCTGAAGCTCCCTCGAGCGTTCGCCTGTTGAGCGAGAGGACGACGCCGTTTTCCACAGGTGCTTCATCGACGAGCCCGGCGGCGCGAAGCTGCTGCACGTGATGCGAAATGGTTGGTTTCGACACACCGAATGCGCGAGCCAGCTCCACTGAAGTCATCGGAGTGCGCGCGATGGTGCCCACCATCGCGTATCGCGTTGTATCCCCCAGCGCCTTGAACACGAGCGACGGATCGGCCGACGCTGCTGCATCGGGTAACAGCTCCGGATCCAGCACCGGATCCAGCACCGGTAGATAGAATCGCGTGCGCTTGTGGGAGTCGATGTATGCGGCCCACAGTCTGGAGACGTTGAACGCGGAAGGAATGAGGTGCACGCCAAGCACCGAGTCGACCCGCACTCTGGTGCTTCCACTGCGGGACGATACGGTTTCCTCATCCACGATGAGCGGGAGCTGCCACTCGCGGGCGAGCTCGCCAAGTCCCGTACGCGCGATCTGCTGTTTCATCGCGCGCGCCGATTCCTTCATCTGCGGCTCGAGCCGTGCCCAGGTGTCAGCAAAAGCGGAGCTCCAGAAGGACTCGAGCACGGTTACAACTTCGCTGCGGTATTCTCCTGGTGCGGACACGATGCGCTCGAATGTCCTGGCCGTTGCGTTCTTTCGTATGAACGGAAGCAGGCCGATCAGCGAAAGCAGCTTGCTCTGTCCGCGCGATTCGGCGGACACGGCGTCCCGGAGAGTCGTACGGCCGGACATCAGGCCGTCGACGGTGCCTGCCGATTTGAACACACCGCCCAGTACGGATCGCTGGAATGCACTGTCGTCCATTTGTCTCAGTGCTTCCAGCATTTCGGGGAACGTGACGGTCGGCGGCTCGTCGCGCAGTGCATCGGCCAGGAGCGGCCAGATGAGTGGTGACGGCCCGACGCTCGCGATGCTCGTCCGGATCCTGGCCGGGATGCGTCGCTCGGTGTCGCGTCTCCATCCGTCGAGCTCGTGGCCCACTCCACTCTCGAGGGCCTGCAGAGCGTAGAAGATCTCGAAGCGGGGCGTTACAGAGACTTGGGCTGCCAGGTGGGTATCCGGGGTGCGAGGCATTCTGGTTAGATACTTGACTAACCCTCGATCCGCAATCCCCTGTCGGGCCGCGTCGGAACCAGGAGGAACAACCCGTTGGTCGCATCGATCCGCACCAGGCCACCTCTCCCTATGTCGCTCCCCAGTATGCCATCCATAGTCACGAACGATGAAAACGCCGGCGCGAAAACCAGCAGCTTTCTGAGGAGAACCGGCTGCCCGCCCATCGTCACCCGGACCTGGTCGATGAATGTCCCATGCACGACTCTGATCCCCGCAATCCCTCCGACAAGCCGCCTCTCTGCGGAAAAAGTCTTCGCCCTGGTCTTCGTGATGAGTCCCTGCGTCGAATACGTCTCCTGCGCTCCGGTGTCGAGATTGAAGTGAAGCGGCACACCCTTCGAGGTGACTAGTCTCACGATTGGTATCCCGACCCAGAAGAGATTCCTCCCCGTACGCGGAAGGCGTGCGTTTCTCACGGGCGCGATCAGCGTGACACGACGGTTCACGTAATCGATCCTCAAGTCCATCTGGCTGATGATATCGAACCCGATCACTCCCTCGATCTGCACCGTGACGGCCGGCCCGCCACCGTCGCCCACGCTGACCCGCAGCAGATCGCTCGAGACGATCATCGCCGTCGCATTCGATATCCGGATCCGGCCTATCTGCAGCCGTCCAATCGCCGCCGGTTGCGCTGCCACTCGTCCCGTCGTCGTCACCACTTCGAGCGTGTCTCGAAGGAGCGGCTTGATGCCGAGCTCGTCTGCGACATTGGACGCGAGGATCGACAGGCTGGATCCGGTATCGAGCCAGAAGTAGCGCTCCCTCCCGTTTATCACCACTGGAATCATCGGTGCTCCCGTCGGTGACAGGAGGAGTGGCACTTCCTCCGGACCCGATGGAAATGCGATCACTCTCGCCGGAACCGAGCGAAACGCCGAAGCCCACGACTCCACGCCGGCCTTGTCACGGTCGAGGTCAGTCGAAGTGTCCGCCTTTGTGCGGCTGCTCAGCTCGGCCAGAAGCTTCCATTTGTGCTGGTATTGCAGCATCGCCGTCAGGAGCACACGCGACGCTGCGCGGATCATCGTGTCGCCCGTCACGGCGCCGATGCTGTCCATGGTCAATGCGGCATCGTCGTGCTGGCCTCGCATGATCAGTCCCAGCGCTCTCGCGAAGGCCCGCTGCTCGTCGGTCGCGGGCTCGCGACTGACATAACCGGTGTCGAGGCTCGACATCGCTTCCCAGAACGTGTGGCTTGTACTCGTTACAGTCGCCGACTTCCTCACCGATCCATTGGGATCGAGAGTGATGCTGGGTGGGACGTATACCATTGCCGGCTTCGCTGGACCGCACGCGACAGCGCCCGATGCCACCAGAGCCATCGTTCTGAAAAAAACTCTCCCACCACGCAAAACGAGTCTCAGCGCTACCTCGATCTGTATCGTGCGCATCTAATATGCGGGTGCGCACAGCGAAAGGAGCACCTGCAGTGACACAGCCTCAAACCGTTCGCCGCGGCGCAGCGTATAATGAAAGCAGCCCAACACTTAATACGACGAAAATGACCGACAAGATCCGCAAGACCGACGAGGAGTGGCGAAGCCAGCTCACTCCCGAGCAGTTCCGCATCGCCCGGAAGAAGGGTACCGAGCCTGCATTCACCGGGAAGTACAACGCGTCGAAGGAGCCCGGCATCTACCGCTGCGTCTGCTGCGGCAATCCGCTCTTCGATTCGAACGACAAGTTCGATTCAGGAACCGGCTGGCCGAGTTTTACCCGGGCTGCGGGCGATGACAGCGTCGAGACGGAGACGGACAGCAGCCTCTTCATGAAGAGAACCGAAGTTCTCTGCAGCCGCTGCGATGCGCACCTCGGCCACGTCTTCGACGACGGTCCCGCCCCGACAGGCCTCCGCTACTGCATCAACTCGGCGTCGCTCGACAAGACGGACAAGTAGCTACCGCTTCGTACGTCTTGCGGGTGGCTTGACGGATCGCTTAACCGGCCGCTTCACCGGAGGTTTCACCTGTGGAGCGGGTTTCACTTCTGGTGGACGTCCAAAAACCGCGGTAGTCGCGGCGCTCTCATTGCCCGTTCGATCGACCGCCGACACGGCGACCTCGTCAGGCGGCGCCGAAGTCGCGCCGCCCTCGAACATGTGCGTCGTCTGCCATCCGGGAATGATCAGCGTCGACCAGTCGGGCCCGAACCTGTAGCGAACGACCCACAGCCAGACCTTTTCCTGGCCTCGCGGAATGAAGTCCACACTCACGGCGCGCGTCGCCGAATCGCGGTGCAGGTATGCGGCAGGTGTGAGTGGCGGAATGCTGTCGAGCCATGGCGACGGAGGGACAAGCGCGGGACCGACATAGGGACCGGCAAGCAGCCGGTCCACGAGACTGTCCCGGTTCTGCATGAGGACTTTCGCGCTGAAATGAACGTTGCCGCTCGCGCCCGTTTCCATACGGGTCGCGCTGATCTGATCGAGAATCTCCTGTGCTTTCCACGATTCGGTGCCGGTGCTGCCTACCCTGCTCGTGTAATTGCCCGGCCACATGTTGCGGCCCTTCGTGTTCTCGGAGATCCACCATCTCAACAGAACCGGATAGCTCGCAGTCTCGCGCGCGATCGGCCAGTAGAGCTGCGGCGTGAAATAGTCCAACCATCCTTCGTTCAGCCATTTCTTCGAGTCCGCGTACAGCTCGGTGTATGCGTCGAAGCCCTGTATCTGCGACGGGAAGCCGGGACGCCACATTCCGAATGGGCTGATTCCGAATTTCACCCATGGCTTTGCCGCCTTGATGTTTCGGTACAGATCGCGCACGAAAGTGTCGACGTTGCTGCGCCGCCAATCGTCGCGGCTCATTGTGCCGCCCCCGGCGAGGTAGCGATTCCAGGTGACGCTGTCGGGAAAGTCGATCACCGCTCCGGAAGTGTTGCGCTCCTTGTAGGGATAGAAGTAGTCGTCGATGTGAATTCCATCGAGATCGTAGCGCTTCACTACATCGGTGAGAACCTGGATCGAATGCCGGCGGACTGCGGTGTCGCCTGGATCCATCCACAGGTGCTTTCCATAGGTGCGGACAATCTCAGGCCGAATGTTGCTGAGATGATTTGTCGATAGATCCGACTTCGCCGATGGGTGCCGCGATCGATATGGATTGAACCACGCGTGAAGCTCGATCCCTCTTTTGTGCGCCTCGTCCACCGCAAAGGCGAGGGGATCGTAGTACGGCTCGGGCGGGCGTCCCATCTGGCCGGTGAGATACTCCGACCACGGCTCGAGTTTCGAAGCGTACATCGCGTCGGTTCCCGGACGCACCTGCAGCACGACCGCGTTCATGCGCAGCGCGACGACCTTGTTGAGAATCGCGATGAGCTCGGCCTGCTGCTCGAAGCTGCTCAGCCCCGGCTTCGACGGCCAGTCTATGTTCGAGACGGTCGCGACCCACACAGCGCGGAATTCGCGCGGAACGGGCGGCAATTCCTCCTGGCCGTGGAGAGCGACCGCAACGAAACATGCCAACACGGTCGAGAGCGCAGTTCCTGATTTCATGGGGCAAAAGTTATCGCCTTGACGACGGATGCGACGGTCTCCAGAATTGCTCTCGCTTCATGCATTCACAATCCAAGGAGTGAGATTCAATGGGAACTAACGTGCGCGTGCTCTCGCTTGCTGCTGTCTTCGCGGTGGCTGCCTGCTCGGTGAAGGAAGAAGCGCCCAAGGAAGCGGCAGACACGGCCGGAGCGGCAGCCACGAGCGTCTCCACCGAGCTGTCAGTCAACTAACGAGAACCGGATCAATCGGACTGGACCGGACCAATCAGATCAATATCTAAAGGAGAAGCAGAAGTCGGAGCAGCCCACTTAGCGCGCTGTTCCCAAAGATTCAAACCGCTTGGTCCGGCTCCATCCGACTGAGCCGGTTTCCATCCTCTCGAGCACTATGTCCACAGCCTCGAACAGCTGGTCGAACGAGTCCACCACGAACAGCGTGTCCTGAAGCGTGTCGATTCTGAATGATTGCGACATCACGGCCTCGACGGAGAATGGTCTCCGGTCACACTTTGGCCCAAGCGCGTTGGCGGCATCCCCCGCCGAAGAGATGAGCCCGCTTCCGTAGATCTTCGGTTTGCCATCCTCCTGGATGAGGCCGAACTCGACGGTGAACCAGAAGAGCCGGGCCATCATCTCCACTTCCTCGTCAGACGACGCGAGACTCGCCGCCTTCCCGAATCTCTGCAAAAAGCTCGCGAAGGCAGTATCGGAATGAAGTGGAACATGGCCGAAGACATCGTGGAAGATGTCTGGCTCGGGAACGTAGTCGATTCCCTCCCTGGAGCGAATCGTGATCGTCGTCGGAAATCGGCGCCGGGCGAGCGACGCAAAGAACTCCTTCGCGGGAAGGAATCCTCCGACTGGAACGGCGTTCCATCCCGTCCTCGCGCTCAACCTTCGATTCACTTCAGCGAGGTCCGGGATCTGTCTCTCCGACAGGCCGATGATCTCCGCGCCCCGCAGAAACACACCGCTCGCAGTGGACTCGAGCTCGGCCATTCTCTTTGCGTAGAGGATCTGCCACACCTCGTGATCCTCTTCGGTGTAGCGATCCCAGCTCTGCATCAAGGGACCGGTTAACGGCTGCTGATCGGATTTCACTTGCGTCGACATCGCTCGCTCCAAGCTTGGTAAAGGCGAAAAAAAAGGCCCGTGAGATTCTCACGGGCCACTGGAAAACAGAGATGGATGCGCTTATCTGCGCGCACGCCTCCGCGGGCCCGTGTTCAGGGGTCCGTAGTAATAGCTGCTGGAGACGGAAATTCGGGTGAGGATCATGAGTCTATGATTGTCGCTTGATCACGGACTGTCAACCTCGGAATGCGGTAAAGCGTCCAGAGAGGCGCCGGTCGGAATCGAACCGACGAATAGCAGATTTGCAGTCTGCCGCCTTACCACTTGGCCACGGCGCCGGGAAACGCAAGTTAGGGACGGCCGGTGATCCGTTCAAGCGCGGCTTTTGCACTCCATCCGAAAGACATGATCGACATCCGCGCGGCGCAGGAGTCGGACACCGCGACCATACTCGCGTTCATCGAGGATCTCGCGGAATACGAGCGCCTGCGCGACTCCTGCATCGCTACTGAGGAAAAGCTGCGGAAGACACTTTTCTCCGACCGTCCGGCAGCCGAGGTTCTCATCGCGTCCATCGGCGAAGAGCCGGTTGGATTCGCGCTCTTCTTTTACAGCTACTCGACCTTCCTGGCGCAGCGTGGAGTGTTTCTCGAAGACCTGTTCGTGAAGCTCGCCGCACGCGGTCACGGCGTCGGATATGCCCTGCTCGCTGCGCTTGCACGCATTGCACTGGAACGCGACTGCGGACGGCTCGAATGGTCGGTACTCGACTGGAACCAGCTCGCCATCGACTTCTACAAACGAATCGGAGCACGGCCGATGGACGACTGGACGACCTTCCGCCTGACGGGAGAGCCGCTGCGGCAGCTTGCGGTTGAGCCTCCTGCGCAATGAGCGCTCTCGATGATCTCTCAAGGCGTCTCTTTCATGGACGAAACCCAGGCCCTCTCCTTGGACCATGGATCGCGTGCACGATCATCGCCGGAGGTATTTACATTTTCGAGCGCAAGATGCCGGCGTTTCACGAGGTGGTCAAACCACTGTACTTCATCGTGGTCGTGATTCTCGTAATTGCGACCGGGCGCTGGTTGCGGGAACGCCAGGGCATCCGAAGAGGTGGCGACAGGCGTCACGGAGACCGGCGCGGTGGAAAAGGCGACAAACGATGAGCAATGGCCTGAGAAGATCGGTTCAGAAGGGCGGGTCAGTCGCCGGCCAGGGTTGAGGAGCCGGCGCCGCGAGGCACTTGAGACTCAGGCGCGGAGGTTGCCTTGCGTTTCCTGAGATGAAACGCCAGCCCGTCCCAGATTGTGAACGGCCGCTCTCCGCTGACGAGCACGTCGAAGCCGTTCATCTCCGCGAGGCGCTTCACCTCCGCAATATCCGCGGCATCGTCGTCACTGTACGAGTAGTTGAGTATCACCAGGTCGCCGCCACGGCGAAGCACTCGCGCACTCTCGGAAAAAAACGCCGAGATCAGCGCTGCTCCGGACTGATGGATGTATGGAAACGTGTCGACTGCGATTGCCGTGTCGAACGAGGCGTCCGGGAATTCGCGGAGGTCACGCCCGCTGCTCTTCATCACCCGAACGTTGCCGAGCGGCGAGCAGCGCCTGAGCGCAGCATCGATCATCCGCGCCGAAACATCGATGCCATGAACCTCACGCACTCGCGGCGAGAGCTCGGCGGCGATGCGACCGATGCCGCAGCCGATGTCCAGCACCACGTGATCTCTGGAGATCACGTTCCAGAGCTCCAGTTGTGTGATGACCTCTCTCGTCGCGCGCTCGAGAAGCTGTGGATTCCCCAGTGAATAGAGAGCGACGCTGGCCTCTTCCGACTGCTGCACGGACCAGTCGAACAGGCGCTCGCAGAAAGCGATTCCTTCCTCCACTGTCGCAGCAGGCTCATCCGAGTCCACGTTGGCGCGGAGCATTGCCGCGATCTTCTCGCATCCCGGCTCATTCTCGATGACCAGCTGCGTCAGATCGTCGACCCTGTCACGAAGCAGGCTATCGGTCGCACGGGAGACTGACGCGGCACGACTCGTCACTTCGTCCACCATCGCGCGCACTGCTCCGGCATCCTCGGTATCGATCAGCAGACGCATCAGCGCGACAGCCGGTGATACGGTTCCCGTGAGACACCGCGCGAGAATCTCGCGATGCGCCTGTGTCTCGATGCCGGTCGTGAGACGGCTGACTACACCGAAGTCAGGTTCCGGCTGCGATGTCATCCGATCCAGCCCAGCCGCTTCAGCGTGGCCTGATCCTGCCGGATCAGGCGAAGACCGATGTCGTTCCGGTACCGGAGATTCGGAATCACCACCTTGTCCACTCGCTCGTAGGCTACGCCCCGTGCCTCATCCACCGTGACCCCGGTTCCTGTGACCACCATCACGTAGCCGACCACGCCTGCTGTCACAAGCTGGCCGCCGCGCATCGTGACTTCACCGAAATGCAGCGAATCGCGGTCCATGGAGGAGAGAGTATCCCGAAAGCAGATCGGTGTTCCCTTCCCCAGCTCGGAGTATCCATCCGGGTATGGAAAGGGCGGCACGGTGAGCACCACTCCCACCGAGTATCCGTCCCGCACCTCGAGGGCTGTTCGACCCTTCGAGATCATCGCTGCGAAAACCGAGTCCCATCCTTCTTCATGAAGTGAGTCCAGGATCGCGAAACCCGGATAGCCGAACCTGCATGTGAGCTCGAGCGGCCAGACGCCATCATCGTTCACGATGGTGTTCAGGTTGATGTAGCCGCAGTATCCCGACTCCGCGAGCACGGGAACCAGACGCGACAGCGTTGCGTCGAACAAGCGCTTTCCGTCACGGTACGTCACGACAGTTCCCATTTCACCGGTGAGCTCACCTACATCGCCTGGGAAGAACCGCTTGTGCTCCCAGTCCAGATTTGGCGGATCCAGAAATCGCTGCCCGTTGAAAAAGGCTCCGACACCGACTTCGACTCCGGTGACGTAGTCCATCAATACGAAGCTCGGTTCTTCATCGAGCGTCCAGCTATCCCGTGTCGCAGAGACGAGTGCAATCATGTCAGCCGCATCGTCCAGCTGCCCTACATAGTTCCGCGTTGGCGGCCAGCTCGGTCCGTTGAGCTTGAAAACGTACCGGCCCGGCGAGTGTCGGAGAAAGTCGATCGCTTCATCGAAATTCTGGAACGCGCGGCTCGCTGCGGTCTGTAGTCCGACGCCACGGAGCACTCCTTGAGCATATGCCCGGTCTGACTCGAGCCTGTCTCCGAGCGCGTTTCCACCGATGACGTTGAATCCATCTCTTCTCAATTCGTCCTGCGTATCGCCGGCCGACGCGGTCTCGAAGACAATGATTCCGTTCCCGCCTGCGGCTCGTATCCAGTCCAGCTCATCTCTCCAATCTGCGGAAAAGTCGAGCATGTCCTGCATCACATCCCGCGAGCTTTCGTCGGAGACATGCACACGAACCTCATGTCCTGCCGCGCGGAGCCGGAGGTACATGTCTCCCAGATCGTTCGTCTCCCCAACACCCAGAAACCTCACGCCGATAGATGACCCGCGTGCGCCGGGCTTCCGTGCAGAAACGCGCGAAGTCGGAGCTCGTCCCATCTATCGAGCAGCCAGCTGCGAACCGGCACCGGTGAGGCAGGCACCTGAAGTGCGCAGACGCCGTCCGAAATGAAATCCTCGCACATTCGCTCGATCGCCTGTGCCGCTTCGTCGCTTTCGTCTGTGCGAACAGGCCGCATCGAGAAATCGCCCGCCATGAGGAGATAGGCGAAGTTCCCGCTGCCATCGGGTGCAACTGCATGGATCGTTTCGAGCTGCTCGTTGATCCAGGCACCTGGAAGCTCTCTCAGATAATCGTGCACCGACCCCGAATACTCTCCGTCTGCTATGGCGACCACGAAAAGAGAATTGAGCGCGTAGCCCGCTGATTGCGCTTCGCGTACCACCTGTGCGGGATCCGACAAGCTGCACCACGAAAGCGCGAGCGCGCGCGGGCGAATCTCTCTCGCAAGCTCGATGGTCCGCATGAGATGCGCCGTTCCATCAGGTCCCGCGCCGGCCTCGATCTTCAGTTTTCCGCCCGGCGGCTCCGGCACGTACGGCGGATTGCAGATCATCAGGTGCGGTCTGGAGTCGTGAAGTACCGCTATCGTTTCGTCCGACCACAGATCAGCGCACTCGAACCGGGCCCTACCCGAGAGTTCGAGGAGACACGCATTCCTGGCAGCTGTGTCCACCGCTGCTGGATCGACATCGAGGCCGGTGAGCAGGCTGCCGCTCTCGAGCATCAGGAGATGAAGACCGACCAACCCACTGCCCGTCGTCAGCTCGGCGATCCGCATCGGCTCGGCAATGCCACCTTCGATGACCGCCGCCCGACGCGTATGCGACAACGCTGCTTCTGACGCGCATGCGCAAAGCAGCGTGTCTTCCGGCGAAAAGAAGGACGTGAATTGAAATGGCGGAAGAAAGGCACGCAGCCTTCCGGCTTCCTCCAGGAAGGAAGCAAGTGCTCTGTTCTCGCCAGCCGGTCGTCCGAAGCGTTGCGGCATACGACGTGCCTGAATGCAAGCAGCGCACCGCGCTACTTAACGTTCTTCGCCCGCCTCGAGTCTGGATATGCTGAAGTCGATAGAGCTGCCCGCAGTTGCATTGCTAACGGACGGTGTGACAAACGGGGGTTCCGAGGATGACCTCGCGAGTACGTTGCGCACCCTTCTCGACGAAGACGATCTCGACGTCACCCTGGAAAGGGAGGTAGGCCTCGAGGAAGGGCTGATGCAGTGGGCTCGCACGCTCTCCCGTCGCGCCTATCCAGCGGAGAGGACGACCGACAGACAGAGCGCACCGTGGATCGATCATGAGTCGCGCACTCAGCTGCACTGTGCGCTGCTCGCGTTGTATCAGCAGCATGTGCGGCTGCCCGTCGACTCCACGCTCGCGAACCAGTTCCACCCTGTGTCCTGCCGGCTGATGCACGAGCTCGAGCTGCCGTGGGAAAGAGACATGTTGCGTCGCGTTCACTCGTCACACGATTTTTCTCCCGACGCGCTGCCTGTAGATCCAGCCGCGTTCGCAGGATGGTTCCGCGCAACTGCATTCAGCCATCCGCTATACGAGCACGACCTCTATTCCTTTCTTGCTTCGGATGCCACTCGCGCACAACTCGAATGGTTTTTTCGCATGGAGTGCGCTGGGGAGGCAGCTTTCGACGATCTCGTCGCGCTGGGTCAGGTGGGTACGAGAGGTGAGGTCAAAATGGAGATGGCTTCCAACTACTGGGATGAAATGGGACGAGGGAAGCACCACGCCATCCACACGCATCTTTTTCATCGTCTCATCGATGAGTTGGAGCTGGAGTCTCCTGCCGCTGCCGATCTGCCGTGGCAGGTGCTCGCCGGCGTGAACGTCATGCTGTGGAGCTGCATCCCCAGGCGAAACGCCTTCCGTGCGCAAGGCACGCTTGGCGCCGTCGAGCTGCTTGCGCCGCAGCGCTGCACGCGCGTCGTTCACGGTGCGCTCCGTGTCGGAATAAGGAAGAAGGCGATCGTCTACTACGGCGCTCACGCGATCATCGACATCGGTCACGCCGAAGGCTGGCTCGACCATGTCGTCGCGCCGCAGGTCGCGGACGTTCCCGACTCACGCATCGGAATCGCCGAAGGACTCATCGCACGTGCGGACGCGAGTCTCGACTATTTCGATTACTGTCTCGCTACCGCCAGGACCATCGCGGCCTAGGCCGGCCGCAAGCGCTCAAGCTGAGCCTGACACCACCATGGGGCCGGTCGGGGCGGGTACTCCGCCCTCCGGCTCTTCGGTGATCGCGACTGCACGCAGCGCATCGGGCGCCATCGCATATCGCGCGTGCATCACGGTTCTTCCGGCTGCGTCGGGACGGAAAGTTCCAGCTGAGATCTTGGCGCTGTCGGTCACGAGCCAGACCTGGTAGGTCATGCCCGGCCTTGGAGGCCGCAGGTTGTACGTGACCATGATCCAGTCGTCCGATGCGCGGTTCCACATCATCCGGCCTAGTGGCTGAGCGGTCGCGTTGCTGAGCGGCACGACTTTCACGTCCGGCCCCGTCATCGCGGCGATCATCGAGTCCTTCTGATTCAGTGCGACCGTCATGCTGTCGCTGGGCGACGTTGCAGTGTCAGCCGTCGCGAGCCTTGCACGCATTGCATTGCGGTCGGACGTGACGCGAAGCAGCTGAGCACCAGTTGCGATGAGCGCGAGCGTCGCCGCGATCGCAAGCCAGCTGCTCATCCGGCGTATCGGACGGTCTTCGATCGGGGCGTGCATCGGATCCGAAGGCGATACGCGCTTCGTCTCACCAGTCACCGCACGCTGACCAGACGGTGTCGTCTTGTGACCGAGCCCGGTGAGGCTGGCGACGCCACGCGAGATATCGGGCGGTCCGGCCGCCGGCACGGAGTGGAGCTCACGCTCGGCTCGCGCTCGCACGACCAGTCGCGACCTGATGCCTGCACTTCGCCCGCGGTTCATCTGCGCGGAAGGCGCGAGCTCGCCAAGCACTGCGACCGTTTCCTCCATCGCCGCAAGCTCGGGCCCGCATTCGGGGCATGCAGCCGCATGAGCGCGCACCGCGCCCGCCACATCGGCTGAAACAGCGTCGAGCGCAACGGCAGCGAGCTCGGCGAATGCTTCGTCGTGGCTCATGTCGCTCACTCTTTCACCTCGCGGTGCATCGATAGAGGCTCCCTCAGCTTCTGCATTGCCAGACGCATTCGTGTCTTCACCGTTCCCAACGGCTGTCCCGTGGCATCGGCGATCTCCGTCTGACTCATCCCCTTGAAGTACCCCAAGTCGAGCACTTCTCTCTGCTCTGCCGGCAGCTCCTGGAGCGCTGCCAGCACGTGCTGTCTGAGCTCTGATCCCTCGGTTTCCTCCGAGGGATCCTGTGCCTGCGAGGGAAGGTCGGCGAACGTTCGATCGTGACCGACCGGATCTTCCCTGTTCCGCTTTCTTGCGCGGAGCCGGTCCAGTGCCTTGCGGCGCCCGATCGTCAGCAGCCAGGTCGAGACAGCCCCGCGCGACGGCTCATAGGAAGACGCTTTTCGCCACGCCTGCCAGAACGTCTCTTCCACTACGTCTTCCGCTTCGTCCGGATCCTTGAGCAGGTGCAGCACCAGAGAGTAGAGGGAGCGCATCCAGCGATCGTACAGCGCTCCCAGTGCGGTCTCGTCCGCATCGCACATACGCTGGATCAACACCACATCTTCGGCGTTCGATCCGTTCACAGTTGAATACGACAGCTCGCGCCGGGGCGGATTCATCGGAAACGAATGTACCTGCTGACACGACGAAAGGCAGCCTCCGGCGGCTGCCGGCTCAGTACTTGGCCAGGTAGTTATCCAGTTCCCACTGGGAAACCTGAGTTATGTACTCCTCCCACTCCATCCGCTTGGCGGCGAGGAAGTTGGTGGTGATGTGCTCCCCGAGCGCTTCCTTGATCACCGCATCCTTGTCGAGCTCGTTGCAGGCTTCTTCAAGGTTGTGCGGAAGGTCGTCGATCCGCAGGCGGCGCTTCTCGCGATGCGACATCTCCCAGATGTTCGTGTTCACTGGCTCGCGTGCATCGGTCTTTTTCTCGACACCGTCCAGTCCCGCCGCGAGCTGCACCGCGAGAGCGAGATACGGGTTCGCGGAAGGATCGGGAATGCGAAGCTCGCACCTGGTCCCGAGGCCCCGGCGGTCAGGGATGCGGATCATCGGAGTGCGGTTGCGCATCGACCACGCGACGTTTACCGGCGCTTCGTAGCCCGGCACCAGCCGCTTGTATGAGTTCACGAGCGGATTGGTGATCGCGCAGAATCCGCGAGCGTGGCTTAGCAGGCCGCCGATGTAATGAAGCGCGGTCTGCGACAGCTCCCACTTCGCCTTCGGATCCCAGAATGCATTCTCCTTTCCGCGGAACAGCGACTGGTGAGTGTGCATGCCGCTTCCGTTCTGGCCGAACACGGGCTTGGGCATGAACGACGCCATCAGGCCGAACTGCTGCGCCACCTGTCTGACGACGAACCGGAACGTCGCGATGTTGTCCGCCGTCTTCAGCGCGTCGGCGTAGCGAAAATCAATCTCGTGCTGTCCGTGCGCGACCTCGTGGTGAGCAGCTTCGACTTCGAATCCCATTTGCTCGAGCACATCCACGATCGCTCTGCGCGCATCTTCTCCGAGATCGACAGGCGCAAGATCGAAGTACGCGCCGACGTCGTGAGTTGTCGTTGTGGCCTCGCCGTCCGGACCCGTCTTGAACATGAAGAACTCGGCTTCCATTCCCGCGTTCATCGTGGAGAAGCCCATGCTCCGTGCGCGATCGAGCTGGCGCTTGAGAACGCGTCGTGGATCTCCGTCGAACGGCTCACCGTTTGGCGTGTTGATGTCGCAGATGAGGCGTGCTACTCGATTTTCCGGATCGCCCCAGGGGAAAACCTGGAATGTGCTGAGATCAGGATCGAGGAGCATGTCCGATTCCTCGATCCTGACGAATCCCTCGATCGAAGAGCCGTCGAACATGATGTCGCCTTCCAGCGCTTTCTGGAACTGTGAGCGCGGGATCTCGACGTTCTTGTTGACACCCAGGATGTCCGTGAACTGAAGACGCAGGAACCGAACGTTGTTCTTTGCGGCGAGGTCGAGAATGTCCTTCTTGCTTGCCCCGGAAGTATTGCCAGCGGAGGATCGGGATTTTGGCGGCACTGAGGTCTCGGAAATGACGGTGAGCGGGCTGGAGGGAAGGAGCGAAGCTATCTGGACCTTTGCGCGCTGTCAACCAAATCGTGCAAAAATGGCATCATTTGGGCCGGATTGTCACCTTCGATGCGGATTTTCTTGCTGCCTGACAAACTATTTGTGCGTTTTCGGCGCTAATTCAGCGAGGAACGCCTCTTCGTAGGCCCGCAGCATTTCCGCCAGTGTGAATTTTTCGCGTACCCTTTTCCGGCCTGCAAGACCCATTTCCTCTCGCATCGAGCCGTTGGAAAGCACTTCGATGAGCCCCTTCACCAGCCGGTCTTCATCACGCGCTGGAACCAGACGGGCTTCGATGCCGTCCCGGGCGAGCTCCGGAGTGCCTGATACCTCGGTCGCGACGATCGCTACACCGCCACACATCGCTTCGAGCACGATGTTGGGCGCGCCCTCCACATGAGATGGAAGAACCAGCACGTCGATCGAGCAAATGAACCGAGGCACGTCGCTGCGATAGCCGAGCCAGTGTACCCTTGGCGCATCGCCAAGAATCGCGCGCATTTCCTCCTCCATCTTCCCCTTTCCCGCCAGAACCAGGTGCGCTTCGGGTCGCGCGTCCGCAACGCGGCACCATGCACGCGCCAGATCGAGCACTCCCTTTCGCCGCTCGAAGCTGCCTGCATAGCCGAGCACCACTGCTTTCCCCGGAAGCCCGAGCTCCAGGGGTTCGGCGGATTCGAATGGTGCTGGATCCACGCCGTTGTAGATCACCTTCACCTGCTCTGGTGCAAGCCACTTCGCAGAATCGAGCAGCGTATCTCTGGTGGCCTCGGCATTCGTAACGTGCATCGCCGGCAGAGTCCCATAGAGAAATCTCCAGTAAGGACCGCGGCCGAGTCGCTGCTGGTTCGCGTGCCGGACCACGACCGGAATTCCGAGTGCCTTTGCTGCGAGCGCGGTTGTGGTCGTGTCCTTTCTCATCAACGTCAGCACGACCTCGGCACGATGGCGCCGAAGAGCTGACGCGGCTCTCCACACTGCGGCAGGATGGAAATCCATTCCCTTGAGAATCGGCTCGAAGGGCGCGACCGGCTGCATTCTCTCCTCGAGCATTCCGCCGGGGTAGCCGAACACGATCACTTCGTGACCCCGCTCCTGCAGGCCCCGCGCAAGAATGTCCGTCACCTTGTGTACACCTCCCCATCTCGATGAGGAGTTGCTGAGCACGATCCGCATTCGTGCAACATTGCGGCTCCTGTCGTCACGAGGAAGTGGCACGATGTAGGTTGTAGCGCATGACTCAACCTTCGACATCTGAAGTCATCTGTGCAGCCTGTTCCACACCCGGAAGCGGGCGATTCTGCTCGAACTGTGGCGTGTTTCTCGAAGCTGCGATCTGCGCCGGATGCGGTGCTTCGCTCAGCCCGGGTGCTCGTTTCTGTCACGACTGCGGTCACCCCGCGAATCATGCAGCGGGATTGCCCGACAGCGATCCATCGCCCTCGAAGGCGTCGGTCTCGAACTCGCTTCCATGGATTGTCGCGGCGATTGCACTTGTGACGCTGCTCGCTTTTCTCGCAGGCAGCGCCTTCAACACGAGTCGCGGCAGCTCGCTCGACGCTCCGCAGAATGCTCTGCCGCAGGCCGGTCTCGGCGAAACAGCGGTTCGCGGCCCGGACATATCCCAGCTTTCGCCGCAGGAGCGGGCAGACCGCCTGTTCACCAGAGTCATGCTTCTGAACAGCGAGGGGAAGACCGACAGCGTTCTCTTCTTTGCTCCCATGGCGATCAGTGCCTACCAGATGCTGGCTCCCATGAGCGCCGACCAGCGCTACGACCTCGGCCGCATTGCGGAAGTCTCGGGCGCCCTCCCCCTGGCCAAGGCGCAGGCCGACACCATACTCGGCCAGAACCCCACGCACCTCCTCGGCCTCATACTCGCTACGCGAATCGCCTCTCTCGAGAACCGTGCCGCCGACCGTCAAGCCTACGAATCGCGACTCATAGCCTCATATCATCCGGAGACTGCGAAGAAGCTTCCCGAGTACGAGCGCCATGGTGACGACATTGCGGCCGCCTTGGCCGATGCGCGCCGAGCCGGAGCTGCGTCGAGATGAGCGTGCCCGGGAAATCCGACCCTGGCCGGAGCGTACTTGACGCACCCCGGTCGGTGCTGTATTCGCTTTCCACAGAATGAGTTGCAATACAAGGGTCGTGTGGCCAAGGCACGCGACGTGCAGCTTGCGTCGTCAATCGGCCAACGCTGAGATCGCTGAACAGTCACAGGGGGATGTGTATGCCTAGCGGTGATGAGACGAGAGGGCCGTATAAATTCGCCGATGACGACGACTCTGATGATCTCGGCGGTTTTAGCCGCGGCAAACGGTCGTACGATGATGACGAAGACGAGGACAATGGTGGCTGGGCCATAAACGAGGACCACAGCGACCGTCTCTGGGACAGCGCCGAAGACGTGGACGACGATGATGAGGATGCAGTCGCCACGGATGCCGACGATGTCGAGGAAGAGGAGGAGGAAGAGGATCTCTTCGGAGGTGGAGCACCGCGTGGACGTCGTGGTCGCCCCAAAGGCTCGACCGCGGCGAATCGCGAGAAGCAGCTCCTCGCTGCAACCCGTCCGTCACGAGAGCCGGTGCAGGAGATGATAGTCGAGGAGATAATCATCTTCGCGAATGACGACTCGATGGACGACGACACTGGAAGCTCATCGGCGAGCTCGACGGCGAAAAAATCTTCGGCAAAGAAACCACCCGTGAAGAAGCCGGCAGCGAAGAAGGCATCCGCCAGGAAGTCCGTTGCGAAAAAGTCTTCCCCGAAAAAGGCTTCTGCGAAGAAGAGCTCGGCGAAGAAGTCTTCAGCGAAGAAGAAATCTTCGGCGAAGAAGTCATCCGCCAGGAAGTCGTCCGCGAAGAAGCCTGGCGCAAAGAAGAGCGCTTCTCGCAGTCGAGTGAAGCGAGCTATGCCGAAGAGCAAGGCACGCAAGAGTGGCGGAAGCCGCGGAGCGAAGAAGAGCTCCGGAAGGAAAGGCCCGCGACGCGGCGGAAGGCGCTAGCCGGGCACCGACAAATGGAAGAGAGCGACAATCGCTGGCGAAAGGTTCTTCTATCCGGCGGCGCCCTCGTTGGCGCCGCTGCGGTATACAACGCCCTCGCCCGCAAAGGCGTCGATCAGCTGACCAATCTCATCGGCGGTGAAGAAGGCGGATTCGACTGGCGCGGACACCGAATCGCCTTCACCCGGCGGGGAAACGGCCCCGCCATCCTTCTCATCCACGGCATTCACGCCGCTGCGTGGTCATACGAGTGGCACGACAACGCCGATGACCTGGCCCGTGGCAACACCGTGTACACGATCGATCTGCTCGGCTTCGGCAGGTCCGATCGCCCGGCAATGCGCTACTCCGCGCGTCTGTATATCTCCCTCATCTCGGACTTCGTTCACCAGGTGATCGGTGATCCATGCGCGCTTGTCGCCACATCGCTTTCCGGAGCCTATGCAACTGTTCTCGCTGCGCGTGATCCGGCCCGTTTCCCGGCAATCGCGCTGATTGCACCGACAGGCCTGGTGCGGCTGCACAAGTCAGCCGGTGTGGGAGGAGAAGCGGAGCGACTGGCAGTCGAGACCCCGATAGTCGGCACCGCGATGTTCAACGCCATGACGTCGAAGCGAAGTCTCCGCTCCTGGCTGGAGAAAACGTACGTCGACGACACGATCGTCACTGACGATCTCGTCGACATCTATTACTGGACTTCACACCAGCGAGGAGCCAGGCACGCACCGGCAGCGTTCATCTCCGGACATCTCGACATCGACGTGCGACAGGCACTGCGACGTCTCTCACAGCCTGCTCTTCTGGTCTGGGGAGAAGACGGATCCGCTGCTCCCCTCGACGAGTTTCGGGGATTCCGCGCCATCAAGTCCGACTTCGAGCTCGCGGTTCTGACACCGGCCGGCGACCTGCCGCACGACGAGCGCCCCGATGACTTTAATGTTATCCTATCCACATGGCTGAATCGCCTGTCGCTCTCCTCCGCGCGCACTCTCGACACGCTCCCTGGAACGCCCGAGGTCTCGCAGCCCACGTTACCGCTTTAGTTGACGCCGCGGGAATGCGACCGACCAACGCGTCGGCTCGTGCGGCACCAACGGCGCGCTCGGTGAGATTCTACGTGGCGAACGGACTGCTCGACCGTCCCGAAGGGACCGGCACCGCGGCGACTTACAACTACAGGCATCTGCTCCAGCTCCTCTCGATCAAGATCCGCCAGCGCGAAGGCCAGAGTCTCGAGAAGATCAAGGGAGAGATGAAGGACGTGACAGGCGATGCACTCGAGCGTCGCATCGCGACTTCTCTCGCGCCTGCGCTCACCTCGGGCGCTGACAGCACAGTCGAGCGTGACGACGGCAACACATACACATGGCGCCGCGCTCCAGTCGCCGATGGAATCGAGCTGCACATCCGGGAGGACAGTCCCGCCGCTCGCGAAGAAGCCGTCGTCGCAATGCGAGAGGCGGTCCGCGCAGCCCTCGGCCGCGCCGACATCAGGTAGCTGGGTGTAGCCCAGCCACGAATGGTCCGTTAGGCCCGGTCGATGTCCGGAAGCATCAGATAGCGCGCGCTCCTCTCTCCCCTGAGATGCTCGGCGAGGTGTTCCTTGGCGCGAGTGATTTCGTGTCTGTCCATCCATTCCGCCGCAACGACGCGCCGACCTCTGCCTTCTACAGCCAGGGCAACGCGTCCACCTCGCGTCACCAGTAGCGCTCCTGCTCCGCGGGGCCGAGAAAGCTGGTCGCGATCTGCGAGATCCATCGGGAGGTTATAGATGTTGGCCGGATCGCTCGCTGCGAGAACGACGTAAGGCTTTGATGATTCCTCCTCGCCGGCGATCGAGCGAATCAACTCCACCGCAGTGGCGGTTGCGAATTGAGCGCCGGAGAGGCCTCGCACGAAATAGCCGCGCCTCACCTCACCGCGGAACTCGAATCGTTTGAGCTCCATGTAGATGCTCCGCCAGGATACCCTCGGACGCTCCCTTCTCCACATTTCTCGCGCCACAATACCGTATCTATCAAGCCAGTATCGCGCGATCCGAGCCGCTCGCTCCTCTTCTCCAGCCATTCTCCCGAGTACGCCCAGGCGGTGAACCAGCGTCCAGCGACCTCCCCAGTTCGATGTCGAACCGCCCGGACGATCAGGCCTTCTCCACTTCGGAAGTCTTCGCAGATTAGGCCGCCTTTGCACTACTCGCCGGTTCGAAGATGGACTGTAATCCGCCGGGAGCCAGCGGGTCGGATCAGGCCCCTCCTTTGTCTGAAGAGGCCGCCAGCGAATCACCTGACGCATCGCTTCAGCAGTATCGTTCGTCACCAGTCCCACCGCGACGAGCTCACGAAGAGCCTCCCTGACCGCCAATGACGTGAGACCTGTCACCGCTTCGACATCCGTCGTGAACGGAGCACCCTCTTTCTCGATCACTTCGAGCACCAGTAGTCCGTTCGCGCTCAATCTCGTCGCTGTCTCCGCCGGTGCATCGTCGCCAAGCCACAAGGCTCCTGTTCCACGCGAGAAGAATCGAAGGCGAGCGAGTATCGTCGCTTGAGCGTTTGACTCGGCGTTCGATTCTCCGACCCAAACCGTCTCTCCACTGGAAAGCGTCGGAGACAGCCAGGCCGGATCGTACGCGGCGACACGCGCTCGCAGGTAATCCCGCTCCCACGATTTTGGCGAGCGCGCAACTCCATAAAGCTGTCGTATGGCTGTCGCGACGCCTTCGGCGCCACTCAGCCTGTCTCTTGGATCGACATGCTGCCATCGCTGAACCAGCTCGGCGAACACTGGCAGCTCGACTGCCTCGATCTGCCTGCGAAGCGCGGCCAGTGCGCGCCTGCGCGCGACTTCCGCGATGCGGCGCGAGCACCACTCCGGCTCGGTCTGCTCTGCTCGAAAGCGGCCGCGTACGAGCTTTCCTGTACGCTGCCATTCGGTGAGACGGGACTTGATCCATCGCTCATCCCAGCCGTAGCGGGCGTAGATCTCACGCACGGCCACAGGCCCCGACAATGCGACGAAGCGGGCGAGGATCTCGCGCTTCGCAGCACCAGCTGTCATCACCGCTGTCCGCAGAACTTCGGGGATCACCTCACTCGCGTCGAGCTCGACCTGATTGCCGGCGAAACCTGCTCCACTGCCGCCGGTCGCGGGGACGCTGACCGGCTGACCGCCTCAGCACCGAATGCGGATAGATACCGGGGGTACGCCTCGGTCAGGATGTAACGCCACTCCCCCTCGGGACCGAGCACAATCATCACTGCTCTGCGGCTCGACACAAGCTCGTTGAACGGATCGCCTCTCAGTCCTTCTTCCTCGCTCGCCACTCTCGCGCCGAGCTCGGCTTCCGTGAGATCGCCGGCGCGATCGAGAAGATGCGCAAGCTCATCGACACCTCTCGCTCGTCTCCGCGGAGCATACCCGCTCCGTTCAGCGACGATCTGCCGAATCGCTTCGAGCGTCAGATCGTCACCCGCTTCTTCACCCATCACCTCGCCCAGCAGCGAGCGGTCGATCGACAGCAGCGCAGCGCGCTGTTCAGCCCGGGGCGTGTCATCACCGTATAGCCAGTCCATCACGAATCCGAACTGAAGGCTCGATGCGAAAGGCGAAGGAACTTCGGTCCGCACCACGTGCACGCTGATGGCGCCCTTCTCGATCTCGTCGAGAACCGTTCTGAGTCCGTTCATGTCGAACGCGTCCTGCAAAACGTCGCGATATGTCTCGACCAGAATCGGAAAGCTGGGAAACTCCTTCACTGTCTGAAGCAGGTCGAGCGCCTTGAGTCGCTGCAGCCATAGAGGCATTCGCCTGCGCGGGTTTCCACGCGGTAACAGCAGCGCTCGAGCGGCATTCATTCGGAATCTCGCGCCGAAAAGAGATGTCGACCCGACTTCCTCCATCACGAGCTGCTCGGCTTCGGCAGCAGACAGGCCCAGCAATCCGGCAACGGGGACCGGTCCCCCCAGATCCGGCATTCGAAGCATCACGCCGTCATCGGTGGTCTGAACCTGGACGTCGGCTCCGCCTAGGGCGTCCCGTGCACGCTGGGCCAGCGCCATGCCCCATGGCGCATTCACTCGCCCTCCAAACGCGGCGTGAATCACCACGCGGACAGAGCCGGCCTCGTCCCTGAAGTGCTCCACGACGATGTTCCTGTCATCGGGTACGATTCCGGTCGCTGCGCGTTGCGCACCCACGTACTGCGTCAGAGTGCGGGCTGTCGCTTCATCATATCCGTATTTTTTCGCGAGAATGTCGGGCGCAACACCTTCCGAGAGCTCATGCCGCAGCTCGCCGACACGGTGGCTCAGCTCGAGCGAGCGAGCGCCGTACTCGCCGTGCCAGAAGGGCATTCGCGCCGCCATGCCCGGCGCTGGATTCACGATGACGCGATCGTGTTCGATTGCCGCGACGCGCCATGTGGTCGACCCAAGCTGGAACACGTCGCCGACCCGAGACTCGTGCACGAATTCCTCGTCGAGCTCACCAAGGCGCGTGCGGTCGGGAAGATTCACAGTGTAAAGCCCGCGATCGGGAATCGTACCGCCGGAGATCACCGCGGTCATCCGCGCCGCGCGATCTCCTGTCACGCGATCCGTCACCCGGTCCCAGGTCGGTCTTGCTTCCAGCTCGCCGGCAATGTCCGACGGATATTTCCCCGAGAGCATCGACAGCACTTCGTCGAACGCGGTTCTCGTGAGACGATGGTACGAATAGGATTGGCGGGCCAGATCGAATAGATCGCTCGCCCTCCAGTCGTCGACCGACGCTGCCGCGACGATGACCTGAGCCAGCACGTCGAGGGCGTTCTGCACGACCTTCGTGGGCTCGACCTCGCCCGCGCGCATTGCTGCGACGATGGCCGCGATCTCCATCGCGTCGTCACGAAACGTCGGGACGAGGATTCCTCGACTCGCCACTCCGAGCGTGTGGCCTGCGCGGCCGATCCGCTGCAGTCCTGCCGCTACACGCTTTGGGGACTGCAGCTGAATCACCAGATCCGCCGATCCGATGTCGATGCCAAGCTCGAGGGAGCTCGTGGTGATGAGCGCACGCAAGGCACCTGCCTTGAGTCGCTCCTCGAGCATGTGCCTCCTCTCGCGCGACAGAGATCCGTGATACGGCTGCGCAATCTCCTCTTCGGCGAGGGCGTTCACCCTCGCAGCGATTTTCTCTGCTTGTGCCCGGTTATTGACGAAGACCAGCGTCGTGCGCGATGCGCGTATGTGCTCGAGCACCAATGGAGCGACTGCGGGCCAGACGCTGCCACCGACACTCGCGAGATCGGGTACCGGCGACTGTATCGCGATCTCCATCTGCTTCGTCAGGCCGCAATCCACCACAGTCACCTGTCTGAATGCCGTCTCGTTCCCGACAGTCTTCTCGCATCCTCCCAGGTATCGCGCAACTTCATCGAGAGGCCGTTGCGTAGCCGACAATCCGATGCGTTGCGGTGATTGTGGTGTGAGTGCCTCGAGCCGCTCCAGGGTCAGCGCGAGATGCGCGCCGCGCTTGCTGCCCGCGATTGCATGGATCTCATCGACTATCACAGCGCGGGTGGAGTGAAACATCCCTCGCCCGCGTACGCTCGTCAGCATGATGTTGAGCGACTCGGGCGTCGTGATGAGGATGTGCGGCGACTTGCGCAGCATTCTCGCTCTCGCGGATGGTGGCGTGTCTCCGGTTCGCACCGCCACGCGGATCTCCGGGAATCTCTTGCCTTCCGCTTCGAATCGGCGCCGCAGGTCCGCCAGCGGCATCTCGAGATTCCGCTGGATGTCGTTGTTGAGCGCCTTCAGAGGGGAGATGTAGAGCAGCTGCACGCCGTTGCCGAGTGGCTCCTTCATGCCCTCGATGATCAGCGCATTCAGCTCCCACAGAAACGCTGCCAGAGTCTTGCCCGTTCCCGTGGGAGCGAGAATGAGCGTGTGGCTTCCGCTCGCGATCGCCGGCCACCCCTGCCGCTGTGGCTCGCTCGGCTTTCCGAGAGTCTCTGCGAACCATTTTCTGACGAGGGGGGTGGAATCGGCGATTCATCCGCTACAGCACTCTCCGCAGCTTCTGCGCTCCCCATTCGAGGACCTTGCCGGGCCACGGCCGCTTGCGGAATGTCTCCAGCTTTATTTCCTCCGAGTACTGGAGGTCCTCGAGGAATATCTCGTCCATTCTCTTTCCTACGCTCGGGTCGAGCGCCAGGATCTGCGATTCGTTGTTGAATGCAATCGAGCGATTATCGAAGTTCATCGATCCTACCGCGCTCCACAGTCCGTCCACGACGAGCGTTTTCGCGTGCATCATCGCCGGCTGGTACTCGTAGATCTTCACTCCTCCCGCGAGAAGCTTCTCGTACAGGGCACGGCCCGCGTACCACGCTGTCTTGACGTCCGTATTCGAGCTGACCGTAAGAACCCGCACGTCGACTCCCCTCTTCGCCGCTTTGATCAGCAGGTTGCAGAAGTCGTCGTTCGGCACGAAGTACGAGTTGGAGATGTAGAGAGTCTTTCGCGACCCCGCGATTGTGAGCGCGTAAAACCGCTCGGCAGGAGTGCTGCCGATCGTGGGAAGACTGTGCATCAGGCCGGCGTTCACGTTGCCTTTGTCCTCGAATGCCACCGGAGGAAAGAACACGTCACCGGTAAGCAGTTCGCCCCTCGCCTCTGCCCACCCCGAAGCGAACGCAGCCTGAAGGGCCGCGACGGTAGGGCCGTAGAAGCGCACATTCGTCTCGCGCCACTGGTCCTTGTGCTTTCCGTCGCCAAGCCAGTAGTCGGCCAGCCCGAAGCCGCCGGTGTATCCGACGCGGCCGTCCACCACGACCACGCGAACGTGCGACCGCTGCGTCGACGTGTGAAGCGTGTACCACCGAAGCGGCCGGAGCCACGCCACTTCCACTCCGGCATTCGTCAGGCCCGCGACCCAGTCCTTCGACAGAGGCTGCGATCCGAATGCGTCGAGCAGGAGAAGCACGCGAACTCCGGCACGAGCGCGCTCGGAGAGATATTTCGCCATCGTGTCCGCGACGGCGCCCGGCTGCGAGTAGTACATCTGAACCGTCAGGGTTTTTTTCGCCGAGGCAATGTCCTTCCAGAGTTGAGGATACGTTCCCTCTCCATTGAGAAGTATCTCGACTCTGTTGCCCTCATCGATGTGAGTGCCGGTGAACAGCTCGATCGAGCGGGGGAAGAGAGGATCGCTCACCTGCGGCGGGCCTTCCCGATCGCCCTCGGTTATCACTGTGCGGACAGTCGCGCCGCGTGTGACCGACAGAATGCCGATCAGCACCATTACAATCAGCAGGAACACGACAACGGCGAGAAGGCTGTATTTCAGAATGCTCATGTCGTCAGAAGGCCCGGGTGTGATTTAATGGGACATTTATCAATGAACGGGCCACGCCGTCGGTCCTTGCCGCGCCCCTGTGGTTGGAACACTTTCTCTCGACATGCCCATCGCCGCCCGCAGACGCTCTGCCAGCCGGGCCATTCAGCTGGACCGGTCTCTCGAGGCGCTTCCGGTGTTCCGGCTCAGCGATTCGGCAGACGAATCGACGATAACATACTCCCCCCCGGAGGGCGGGAGATGGCGAGTACTCCCGTCACCGGGCGATCGCCTGCCGGGAACCTTCGATCAGGATGTCTACGTCGAGATCCTGCATCGCTACGGAGAGACCGGATTTCCACTGGATGGAACGATCAGCTTCACCCTGCATTCCTTCCTGCGCTCGATCGGGCGCCGAGTGGACGGTCGCACCTACGAGCAGCTGCGCTCGGCCCTCAATCGACTCGAGCGCACGACGCTGGAATCCTCCGGCGTTTATCTCGCCGCCCGCAGCCAGACACCGCTCGATGGCCGCTTCACGATTCTGAGCTCAGTCTCCATCGAGCGAAGACGCCTGGCCGACCGCGAGCAGTTCACCCTCTTTCCCGTTCTCACGGCATCGGAGCCAGGTGATGCGCGCGTCACGATCTCTCCGCCTCTTCGCGAGAACATCGCCGCGGGGTTTATTGTCACGCTCTCTTCCCCGCTCTACCAGTCGCTCACCAGTCCTGTTGCGCGTCGGCTTTACCGTCTGATCGAAGTGGCGCGCGAGATGGGAACGGTGACCTGGCGCGTCACTCTCGAGCAGCTCGCACAGCAGCTTCCTCTTGCGCAGCGCTATCCGTCTCATCTCCAGCGCGTGCTCCAACCGGCACACGAGATGCTTGTGGCTACCGGTGTGGTCCGCAGCGCTGTGTTCCGCCAGGTGAACAAGGACTGGATGGTGGATTACACACTGGCAAGCCGAAACGTCTGAGCACCTCGGCGTGTCGAATCACTATGCGAAGGCCCTCAGCCCATCGGAACTCTCACAGTTTGTGAGCGTATCTAGTACCTTGAAGAAAGCCCTACCTTAATACGCAGGTCCGTCATGTCGAATCGCCGCAAGCTGCTTCTCTTTGGTATCGTCGCCGCTCCGCTGCTCGCGGGCGGCTTCATCGCGCAGGACAAAGCCACCGCCGACGGAGCACGCCTCCTCGACCAGGTGCTAACGATCGTTTCCGGCCGTTTCGTCGACAGCGTCGACGCAGCAGCGCTTTACGAGAAGGCCGCGCGCGGCCTGGTCCACGAGCTCAACGATCCGTACTCGGTTCTTCTCTCTCCCAAGGAGCTCGCCACTTTCAACGCGCAGACGGGCGGAAAGTATGGCGGCGTCGGAATGGAGATCGGTGAAGTCCAGGGATTCATCACGGTTCAGCGCGTCTTCCCTCACACGCCGGCCGAACAGGCTGGAGTGATCGAAGGCGACAGGATCATCCAGGTTGACACCGCTAACACGCGCGGCTGGTCGACAGGGCAGGTCTCGGACGTTCTGAAGGGCAGACCCGGCACCAAGGTGTCGGTCAAGTTCCTCCGCACGGGTGTCGGTGAGCCGATCCCGGTCACCTTCACGAGGGCGAGCGTGCGCATCCCGGCGGTTCCCTACGCCATCATGCTCGACGGAAAGGTCGGCTACATCCCGCTTCAGCAATTCAACGAGACCGCGACCGAGGAGCTCGAGGCCTCCATCAAGCGTCTCACCGGTGAAGGCGCAAAGGGGATGATTCTCGATCTGCGCGGCAACGGTGGAGGATATCTGGAGCAGTCCGCAACTGTCGCCAATCTTTTCCTCAGGAAGGGCCTCGAGGTTTCCAGCGTACGCGGACGTGCGGGCTTCCAGGAAGTGTTGTACGCCACCGACAATCCGGTCGCTCCCGAGATTCCGCTGATCGTTCTCACCGACGGACGCACCGCGTCCGCGTCCGAGATCGTCGCCGGAGCTCTTCAGGATCACGATCGCGCTGTAATCATCGGAACTACGTCGTTCGGAAAGGGACTCGTGCAGACCGTGTATCCTCTCGAGGGTGGCTACGCTCTCAAGATGACGACGGCCAAGTGGTATACACCGAGCGGGCGCTCGATTCAGAAGGAGCGCAAGCTGCTCCCTGATGGATCGTTCGTCGAGGTGCTTCCCGATTCGATGGAGACCGACTCCGTTCGCAAGCTCCGGCCGAAGTTCAAGTCGGACGCAGGCCGTGTCGTCTATGGCGGCGGTGCCGTCACACCAGACGTCATCGTCCAGCCCGATACGTTGTCGAGCGAAGAGCAGAAGCTCCTCAACGCTCTCGCGCCCAAGGCGCAGGTCGTTCGCTCGACCCTCATCAACTACGCAGTGGAGCAGAAGGGCAAGGTTCAGCCCGGCTTCAGGGTGTCGAAGGCATGGAGAGACGAGTTCTACAGCCGCCTCGTCGCGCAGGGCGTGAAGGTCGACAAGGCGCAGTTCGAAGCTGGCGGATCCGAGATCGACCGACTCCTCGGCTCGAGCATCGCCCGCATCGCATTCGGTGATTCGACCGCCAAACGGCGTGACATCGCCGAAGATGCGCAGCTTCGCCGCTCACTCGAGCTCATGCGGCGGGGACAAACCCAGCGCGACCTGTTCGCGGTCGCGGCTCAGCAGGTCACTGCTTCGGCTAATCGATAGACTCTCGCGACACGCGGGTGCCGCCGTCACGGAATTCCGTGACGGCGGTTTTTTCTGCATTATTCCCCCGCCAACACACTCTCTGGAGTTCCTATGGGTGGTCTGATCGTCCTCGGCGTAGCCGCGGTGCTCGCGCTCGTCATTCTCACCAAGTCGTTCAAGATCGTCGGGCAGGCTGAAGTGATGGTAGTCGAGCGCCTCGGGCGCTTTCACCGGGTCGCCCGCTCCGGCCTGAACATCCTGCTTCCCTTCATCGAAGTCCCGCGAACCATCGACGTTCGCTACTTCGAGAGCGATGTCACCGGTATCAAGCGTGTTACATCCGGCCACACTGCCCGCATCGATCTCCGCGAGCAGGTCCTCAACTTCCCGAGCCAGCCAGTGATCACCAAGGACAACGTCACGATCGACATCGACGCCGTCATCTACTACCGCGTTGCGGATCCCCAGAAGGCGACGTACTCGGTGCAGAATCTTCCCTACGCGCTCGAGACTCTCACGCGTACCACTCTCCGCAACATCGTCGGCGAGATGGAGCTCGATGCCACGCTTGGGAGCCGCGACGTCATCAACAAGCGCATGCGCGAAGTGATCGAGGAAGCATCGATCGGATGGGGCGTGGACGTTACACGTGTCGAGCTCCAGGCGATCGAGCCGCCACGCGACATTCAGCAGTCGATGGAGCTGCAGATGCGCGCAGAGCGTGAGCGCCGCGCCGCGGTCACCAACGCCGAAGCGGGAAAGCGAGCAGCGATTCTCGAGGCTGAAGGCGTGCGCGAATCGCAGGTGCGCCGGGCCGAAGGCGAAAAGGATGCGGCGATACTCCGCGCGCAAGGTCTTGCCGAAGCACGTCTCGCGATGGCACAGGCCGAGGCCGAAGCGATACAGAGAATCGCGGCGGCGCTGCCGGAGGGTCAGGCAGCCATGTATCTCCTGGGAATGAAATATCTGGAGGCGCTGCCGACGCTCGCACAGGGGAAGAATGCGACGATCTTCCTCCCCGCAGAAGCAGCCGGTGTGATGGGTGCGATCGGAGGATTGAGAGAGCTCGTGAGCCGCGCCGCCATGCCGTCGCATTCGAGTGAGCCGGAGAGACCAGCCAGGCCATCGGACGAGCAGCGGAAGCCGGGTTGACGCACATCACGCAGGAGCGCGCTGAACGAATCGCTCGCGGTCACGCGTGTGAGCACTGCGGCGAGTACAACTTCAAGAGACTGAAGGTGAAGCCGGCAAGTGACTTCCACAAAAGAGCGCTCGGCGAGATCTGGCATGTCACTAAGACCTGCGGTGTCTGCGGCATGCATCACGAAATCGGCATCGATGCCGAAGGTGACATCGTTTACGCGACCTGACTTTTCCTGTTGAGTCGAGGTCTATATCCCTGGCGGCCAGGTCGGTTTGTGCGAGTAATGCCCGAATACCGCCTGCAATACCTCATCGGGGTTTTCCACTTTTGCGATGGCGTCGAGCCGGCCTGAAAGCGGCATGACGCGAGAGAAATCGCGATAGCGCCGGTAGCCGTGCGGGAATGTCGCAGGCCCTCCGCGCATCGCTCGCGATAGAAGCTGGTCAGGAATCAGAAACCGCGTCGCCGCGAAGAAGAAGTTGAGCGTCTTCGGATTGGGCAGTGTGCTTTCCACGATTCCCCTTGGAAGCGACCCGTGCTTTCCCCACTGCACGTCGATCGCCACCTGCGACTTCGGCCAGGGAGTGTGGAGTATGGTGCCGTGCCAGTAGGTCCACACGTCTGTTGGGGCGCCGCTCTCATCGTAGCCGACCCACACGATCTCTTGGTCGGTTGGGACCGTGAACGGAATCCATGAGCCGTTGACGTCGTCCCGCCAGAGGAGGTGGTAGGCGATGATCCGCTTGGTCGGGTGGATTACCGCCACCACCCGGGAAAGCGGGAACCTTTCGTCGCGCTGAAGGTACAAGACCGGAGCGAGACTCTGCGCCAGCATGGCGCCACTATCGGCCGGTCGGAGCGTGCCTCGCAATTCAACGGGTCGCAACGGGATGTGAGCGCGAGGCCCGCATCCGGTCGCCAGGACAGCGAGCACCATTGCGGAGGAGATCCGCAGGGTTCGCCCGATGCCTTGCTGTAGTACGGCGACTCCAACAGTTGGTTTCGTTTTTCCGCCGCGTTCAGGGGAAGGCGAAGAGCCGGAGGGCCGATGCGTAAGCCGCGTCCAAACACGTACAATCCCGCGCAAGTCCTTCACCTCATCAACAGCGATCGGTCAGGAGTGCCGCTCAGCTGTCCGTCCTGCTCCGGGCCGATCGAGCGCGACCCCGCCCACTATCCTCCCGCGCCGATGTCTCACGTCACTCTCCGCTGTCGAAGCTGTGGCCGAACTGCGAAATACGTCGCCAGTGCGGCAGGAGCGGCCTGAGAAAAATCAGCTCGGGTGCGCTCCTGTGCTGGACAAGTGCACAAAACTTGCCCGCTTTTTGTTTGCAATCCGTCGCCCGCGCGCCGCGGCGTCAATCCAGGCCTGACAGGGGGATAGCGATCCAGCCTGGACGGAACAGCACGGATGCGCCACGCCAGACGCATCAGTGGGTACAGTCAGACCCCTCTGAGGGGAAAGGAAAGAGTTATGGCACGCATCACCGGCACAGTGAAGTGGTTCAACGACGCGAAGGGGTTCGGTTTCATCTCGAGAGAAGGCGGGCCCGATGTATTCGTCCACTTCAGCGCAATCTCCGGATCGGGATTCAAGTCACTCGCGGAGGGCGACAAGGTCGAGTTCGAGGTGGTTCAGGGACAGAAAGGACCGCAGGCAGCGGACGTGACCAAGGCCTGAACCACAAGGAAGCCAGAAAGCCCCGGTGTTGTTTTCCCGGGGCTTTTCTTTTCCACCCAACGATCACAAATACGCCTCCATCCTTCGGCATTGTCTTTGCTTTCTTCTGAGCTTTCACCGACCGGCAACCAGGAGTTGAGATGGCCGCGATCTGGAAAGGCTCACTGTCATTCGGACTCGTCAACATCCCGGTGGAGCTCAGGACGGCGGTCCGTGCTGATCACATCAGCTTCCGGCTGCTGCACAAGGAAGATCTCTCGCCCGTGAAGTATGAGCGCGTGTGTCAGGCCGATGGCGAGACCGTTCCATGGGACGAGATCGTGAAAGGCTACGAGTACGAGAAGGGCAAGTACGTCGTGATGACGGACGAGGATTTCAAGGCCGCGGCAATCGAAGGCTCGAAGTCGATCGACATCGTCGACTTCGTCAAGGAAGACGAGATCGATCCGCGCTATTTCGAGACACCGTATTTCCTGCTCCCCGCGAAGAATGCGGAGAAGTCCTACGCACTCCTGCGTGAAGCCATTCGCTCGACGGGTGCGGTTGGAATCGGAAAGATCATCATCCGACAGACGCAGCATCTCGCCGGCATCAAGGTGGTGGGCAATGCGCTCGTGCTCGAGATCATGCGCTTTTCCAACGAGCTGGTGGACGAGGACGAGTACAGCTTCCCGGCCCGCGACAAGGTTCGCCCGCAGGAGCTCAAGATGGCCGAGCAGCTCATTGGAAATCTGGCCGAGCCGTTCGATCCGAGTCGTTACACCGACGACTACCGCTCGAACCTGATGAAAGTCATCAGGGCGAAGATGAAGGGCAAAAAGCCCAGGCTCGCAGAGCCGGCCAAGCCTGAGGATACGGGCGTGCTGGACCTGATGTCGCGACTGCGCGCGAGTCTCGAGCAGGGCAATGCGAAGAAGCCCGCGCGAGCCAGGAAGACATCCGCGAAGCGCGCTCGCACGACCAAGCGCAAGACGGCGTAATCCACTCTCGCCGTGGCGACGCGCAAGCCGCGCTCGACGAGCGCACGCGAGCAGCTCGTCGAGTACAGAAAAAAGCGCGACTTCTCGAAGACGGCCGAGCCGTCGGGTGACCGCGAGGCTCCCGCGGCCGGCCATCTCCGCTTCGTCATACAGAAGCACGCCGCGTCGCGTCTGCATTTCGATCTGCGGCTGGAGCTCGACGGCGTCATGAAAAGCTGGGCGGTTCCAAAAGGTCCGAGCACCGATCCATCCGTCAAGCGTCTCGCGATGCAGGTCGAGGATCACCCCATTGACTACAACACGTTCGAAGGAACCATTCCCAAGGGCGAGTACGGCGGCGGCACGGTCATGCTGTGGGACCAGGGAACCTGCACAGCCGACGGCATCGACCCGGATGAAGCCGAGGACGCCATTCGCGAAGGTTACAAGCGCGGAGATCTGAAGATCAGGTTCTTCGGCAAGCGGATGAAGGGATCATGGGCACTCATCCGGATGAAGTACGACCGCGACGGATCCTCATCGAAGCCACAGTGGCTCTTGATCAAGCACCGCGATGAGTTCGCATCGACCGACGACATCATCGCAGACAACATGACTTCGGTGACTACCGGCCGCACGCTGGGCGAGATCGCCAGCGGCAGAAGCAGAGTATGGCACAGCAACAGGAACGATGGGGCTGACGAGAAAACCGCTTCCCGCACGCGCTCGACCGCAGCGAAGGCATCCGTCAAGCCGGCTCGACGCTCGGAAGCGGACATCGCCGCAATCGCTGGCGATCTCGAGCCGATGTACGCATCGATCGGAACGACGGTGCCCGGCGAGGGCTGGACGTTCGAGCCGAAGTACGACGGCATACGCGTGCTGGCGTTCGTCACTGACGATGACGCCGTCCTGATCACCCGCAACGGCAAGGACAAATCGGCCCAGTTCCCAGAGGTCGTTGAAGCACTCCGAAAGCTCGCCGCGAAAAAGAAGAAGGACTTCGTTCTGGATGGAGAAATCGTCGCTCTCATTGACGGCGAGCCTGGCCGCTTCCAGGAGCTGCAGAGCCGGATGCACGTCCAGGAGCCACACCTGATAGCCCGGCACCGTAGCTCGACGCCGTCCGCCCTCATTCTGTTCGACGTCCTGATGGCAGGCAGGGACGTTCTTTTTCGCGAGCCGTGGAGGGATCGTCGCGCTCGTCTCCTGAAGGAGATCGGCCGGAACACCTCGAACGAGATCCGCATCACCGAATCGGTCGAAGGCGATGGCGAGAAGATGCTCGCTCTCGCCAAAAAACAGGGCTGGGAAGGAATCATCGCCAAGCGCATCGATTCGGTTTACGAGCCGGGAGTTCGGTCTCGCGCGTGGCTCAAGCTCAAGATCGAGTTCCGGCAGGAGTTCGTGGTGGGCGGCTACACCGAGCCCCGCAACTCCCGCCAGCACATCGGCGCGCTGCTCCTCGGCTACTTCGACCACGGCCGCCTCATCTACGTGGGCCACACCGGTGGCGGCTTCACTGGCGCAGGACTCGCGGAGATGTACCGCAAGCTCGAGCCGCTAGAGCAGAAAACGTCTCCGTTCGAGGAGACCCCGAAGACCAATGAGCCTGCGCACTGGGTGAAGCCCAGGGTGGTCGTCGAGGTCAAGTTCAGCGAATGGACCAGCGACGGCAAACTGCGCCAGCCGATCTACCTTGGCACGCGCGACGACAAGAAGGCTGAGGAAGTTGGACGCGAGGGCTCGAGCATGCAGAAGAAAGAGAGCAGCAGTGACACGAAAACATCAGGAGGCCGGTCAGCGGCGAGTCCGGCATCGAAATCGTCAGCTCGGCGGCGCATCCATGCGCAAAGAACGGTTGCGGACACTGGTGCGAAGAAGTCCGCGCGCCGTTCTGGAAAGACCAAGGCCCATGATGAGATCATCGCACAGCTCCAGGAGATCGAGAAAGGAGGAGGCGCCGGTCGCGTTCAGGTCACCCGTGATACTGCACTCGATGTAACGAACCTCGGGAAAGTGTTCTTCCCCGCCCGGAAGCTCACGAAGGGCGACCTGATGCGGTACTACGTCACAGTGGCGCCTCTGATCCTGCCGGTGATGGCAGCTCGTCCGCTGGTTCTGAAGCGCTTTCCGAACGGGGTTACCGGTGAGTCGTTCTTTCAGCAGAACGCGGGAGAGCCCCCGGAGGCAGTCCGCACGGAGACGATTCACACGCAGGGCGGGTCTACGAATCTGCGAATCGTCGGTGGCGATCTGGCGACGCTCCTCTACGTAGTCCAACTGGGCTCGATCTCGGTGGACCCCTGGCACTCACGTATTCAGTCGCTCGACCACGCCGACTACAGCATCATCGATCTCGATCCGGGGCCGAGAGCACCGTTCAGCCGCGTGGTGGAGGTCGCCCGCTGGGCGAAGGAAGTCATGGACAATCTGGGTCTTAACGGAGCGCTCAAGACTTCGGGCTCGAGCGGCCTTCACATCTACATGCCACTCCCGCCAAAGACTCCGAACGAGGCTGCCACGCTGGTCGCGCAGATCGTGGCAACGCGGGTCAGCGAAGCACGTCCGAAAGTCGCGACCGTCGAGCGTTCAGTGAAAGCACGAGGCGCTGCAACGGTTTACGTCGACTATCTCCAGAACATCATCGGGAAGACCGTGGCGGCTGCATACTCCGCGCGAGCCAATCCGGAAGCAATGGTGTCGACGCCGCTCGAGTGGGACGAGCTTACCGACGATCTGGATCCGCGGGCGTTCACAATCGAGACCACACCCGATCGGTTCGCCGAGGTGGGCGATATCTGGGCCGCTCAGCTTAAGAAGAAAAACTCTCTGAAGGCGCTGGTTTAGCGTCTCAAGCCGTCAGCGGGAGCTGACCTTTCTCAGAGGAAGGTCGAGCTGGGCGGTTTTCTCGCCGTCTTCCGGTCGCGGCGGAGCCTCGAAGGTGGGGTCACTGCTCTCATCCACCATGTGCGTCAGCTTGTAATACTGGTGGAGGGCGTTCACCGGCGCGATGAAGCTCCGTCTCCCGGCGCGCGAGATCGCCACGGCTTCCTCCCGGACGCGCCGGGGAAGGTCCTGGGCCAACGGGTGAGCCAGGAGCCGCCGTATTTCGGATGTATCCCTCGCCAACAGTGCAGCGCAAAGGCTGTCAAGGTACGCGAGCATGGGTCTCCGATTGGGAGGCTTGATTAAACCTTAGGTACACATTGCAACTAATACACAGGAAAGGCAATAGGTTCCAGAACCCATCTGTTTCCGGTACAATCCTTTTACCTGCTTATGACGAAAGAAGGTCGAGTCTGATACCCCGCTGAGCAGGGCGGCGTTTCCTTGGCGCATACCTGTAGAGCTGAGCGGGCCTTCCTCGACCCTCGCTTCTCCATTCGTCGGTGGGCTCTACCAGCCATGCTCCCTGCAGGGCCCTCCGGAAGCTCGCCTTGTGCAACCTCTTGGTCAGCAGGAGCTCGTACATCTGCTGGAGTTCAGTCAGCGTAAACATCTGGGGTAGCAGCCTGAACGCGACGGGCGACTGGTCCATCCGTCCCCGGATCATCGTTATCGCGCTGTCCAGCATCTGCCGCTGGCGCGGAGCCAGCTGGGGCACATCGGCAATCGGGAACCACGCATATGCGCCGCCCACCGGCGAAGGCGTCCCCATCGGCACGAGTCCCACGTACGCCACCGAAAGCTCGGCGTCAGAAGGATGACGCTTGCCGTCGCCGAAGGCGCCCACCTGCTCGATCCACGCTGGGTCGCCGACAGCGACACTCCTGGCAATGCGAGCGGCCGAAGCCTCCATCGATTCGGCCGGACGGGGGGCATCCCACGGAAGCATCCACTTCTCGCGCCCTTCGGGAGACCTCCAAAGCAGCACCGCCAGCTGGCCTCCGACCGCCGTCAAAAGGACGACATCGATAGTGGAGGAAAACCGGCGGGATTTGCGGTCGGGCATGATATTTCTGAATTAGTCACGTCCTGTAACTAATGTCAAGCCCGGATTATTGTGTTGGTATCAATTCGCTAATTAATAGCGATCTGGAGGGAAAGAGTATATACGATTTTGCAGACGCCGCGTCAACGCCGAGCGGCTGATTATTTCTGCGCGGCGGGTCTGGCGATGCCGGTTCCACGCGGAACCGTCATCTCGTCCAGAGGAATGGAGATCGGAAGTCTCCCTGTGATCGGTTGTGTACCGAGCAGCGAGCGCGCTGCCGCAGTCTGCGATGGCGGAAATCCGCCCCAGGCGACGACATAAGCCGCTGCCCACGGAATCTGCTGGAGCAGATACGGATTTCCGAAGCTCACGATTATTGGACGCCGGCCCTTTGCCGCGAGTCTCTGTACGAATGACACAAACGCCTGTGGAGCGCTCGCCGACACCGCATCCCAGTTCTGGCCTACGTACGAGCTGATGATCGTCACATCCGCTGAATCGGCAGCCCTCTCCAATCGGGCGTAATCGGCTGCCGGGTCCTCCGCTGCGAGAAACTCCGTGCGGAGGTTCCTGATCGCACTGCGAAGCTCCGAATTGAAGGCGACGCCGGCTGACAGATCACTCCGGCGTCCCACCGTTACCGAGAGAGCACGGGTGTTCGGGCCGGTGGCGATGGGAACCTGGCCAAGGGAATCCCTGACGAGCGTTATTGAGCGACTGGCGATCCGTCGTGCCATTGCGACATGTGAACTGTCTCCCACCACGAATCGAAGCGAGTCGAGGCTGACGAGTTTTCGCCGGTCGAGCCCCAAGTCGTGCTTGGCCTGCAGAATTCGTTTCACCGATTCGTCGAGCCGGGATTCGCTGTAACGGCCTTCCCGGACACCGGCGACGACCGCATCGATTGTCTGGGGAACGTTGAGCGGCTGGATCAGTATGTCGACTCCGGCACCGACTGCGCGCTTCACGGCTTCGACCGCGCCGTACTGGTTGAGAACGCCGGCCATATCCATCGCGTCGGAGATGATGATTCCCTTGAAGCGCAATTCGGTGCGCAGCAGATCTGTCAGGACCTTCTGCGACAGCGTTCCGGGAACACCTGTGGAGTCGAGCGCGGGCATTGCTCCATGGAACGACATTATCGCTCCGACGCCGTTGTTCACCGCCATTCGAAATGGTACCAGTTCGACACTATCGAGCCTGCTTCGGCTCACCGTGACGACAGGCAGAGCAAGGTGCGAGTTTACTCCGGTATCGCCATGACCGGGAAAATGCTTGCCGGTCGCGATCATCCCATTGGCTTGTACGCCGCGAATGAAGGCTGCGCCGAGCCTCGCCGCCATTTCCGGGTTCTCACCATACGACCGGGTATTGATCACCGGGTTCGCAGGGTTGTTGTTGACGTCCAGAACCGGCGCATAAGCGATGTGAATCCCCAGGGCTCTGCCTTCGAGCGCGGTAAAACGGCCCTGCTCGTAGGCCAGAAGGGTGTCGCCTGTCGCCCCGATCGCCATCTCCGGAGGAAACACCACCGCGCCACCCAGATCGATGGCGTTCGGAATGAAATATCCGCCTCGCGCCCGGAATCCGGCGCCGGCTTCGAGATCAGCACCGAAAATGAGCGGTATCGTGCTCATCGACTGGAGCGCGTTGAGCTTGGCGGCAAGCTCGGTCGGGGAACCCACCGATATCGTGAACCCGCCGACCTTTTGATTCCTGATGTAATCAGTCAGATGCTGCCACTGGGGCGAGTCACCCGAGGTGTAATCGCCGAGGAGGGTCGGCCATACCATCTGCGCAGCTTTGTCCCGGAGGCTCAGGGTCGCCAATACCGAGTCCGCCCACGCCGACTTGCCGCTCGCAGGGATAGGCCCATTCCCGCGAGGGCCTGCTGTGATGGACGGGCTGCACGCCGAAGCCGCAGCCAGGGCGAGTGCCACTAACGCTTTGCGCCGCATTGCTTTCAGTGGGAGATGGTTCCCTGCTTGCTCGTATCGATGTCCGCTTCCGTTCCGGTCTTGAACAGGAATGCCGACATGTTCCGGGTGAGGAACGAGCGGGCCTGTGGATCCATGACATCCAGGCCGTAGTGGTTGATCAGCATCGTCTGCTGCTTTCCCCAATCTGCCCAGCATTGCCGGCAGATCTCAGTGACGACCTTCGCCCCGACGGGGCCCGGAAACGGGGCTCGGTCGAATCCTTCGCGGACCTGTCCGCAGCGGGTGCAGTTTACTTCGGCCACGGCTACGACCCTGCGTACTCGATCTTTGCAAGCCCGAAGAGCGACAGCAGCCTGAGATACACCCAGCCGATGTCGAGCTCGTACCACCTTGCCTTGAACTTGGCTGAGTGAGGGTCGTGGTGGTGGTTGTTGTGGAGCTCCTCACCGCCGAGCCAGATGGCGATCGGCGTGATGTTCCGGCTCTCATCCTTGACCTTGAAGTTGCGATAGCCCACAGCGTGCCCAACGCCGTTGATGATCCCGGCAGCCCAGAACGGAATCCAGATCATCTGTACACCCCAGACGATCGGACCGACGAAGAATCCGAACAGATAGACATCGACACCCAGCATCAGGAAAATGCCCAGTGTGTTCCAGCGGGAGAGGACGTATCGCTCGAGCCAGTCATTGGGGGTGCCCTTCCCGTACTTGTCGAGAACTCCGGGCTGCCTGACCGCTTTTCTATAGTAGAACGCCCCCTTGAGGACGACGTTCCTCAATCCTTCGATGAGCGGGCTGTGCGGATCTCCTTCACGATCGGCGAAAGCGTGATGCTTTCTGTGGCATGCGACCCATTCCTTGGTCACGATCGCGGTCGAGAGCCAGAGCCAGAGCCGCATTGGAAGAGCGGCGAGGTAGTGCAGCTTCACACTGCGGTGAGTCTGTGCACGGTGAAGAAAAAGCGTCACGCACACATTGGTCAGATGACCGGCGATGACGATGAAGAGAACCGGCTTCCACCAGTCCGCCGCCCAGCTTCCAAAATCCGGCATTACGACAACCCCATGTATTGAGCGTACACCTGCCTTACAAGTGCAATCTACCCCCGCGCAGATGCAGTCGCCAACATGAGGAGCGCAATCGTCCACGTGCGAAGGGTGAACGTCGATATTGCGGTGTACTTGCGGCGCCATCTGGTTCGCCCTAGCGTCTCGCTCTCATGAGTGGATCCGGATCTGAAAAACGAAAAGCACATGGTGGACTGGCGGGCGGTGCATCCGCTGACGGAACTCGCCGTTTCGCGAACCGATTCGCTGATTCGTTCGCCCCTGATTTCTACCGAAGCACCGCGAACGGCCTCTCCGCCTCCTCCATCGGGATGGGCACCTACCTCGGCGAATGCGACGATGCAGAGGACAATCGGTACGTAGAGGTGCTCGCGGCGGGAATCAGCAAGGGGCTGAACGTCCTCGATGTGGCCATCAACTACAGATGCCAGCGCTCGGAGCGCGCAGTCGGCCGCGCATTGAAGAAGGCAATCGACTCCGGCAGTGCATCGAGGGACGAGCTGGTGGTGTGCACGAAGGGTGGCTATGTCCCGCTCGAGAGCGTTTCCCCTGAGTCGCGCGAGGCCTACGAGGCCTATCTCGAAGCGGAGTACTTCAGTCGCTCGATCATGTCGCGTGAGGACCTCGTTGCCGGAGGCCATTGTCTCACCCCGCGATTCCTCGCCGACCAGATCGAGCGCAGCAGAAAGAACCTGGGAGTCGAGCGCATCGACGTGTTCTATCTTCACAATCCCGAGCAGCAGCTCGATACTCTCGACAGAAAGCAGTTCGCGTCCGTGATGCGCGCCGCTTTCACGGAGCTCGAGTCGCAGGTCGCTGCCGGAAGAATCGGAACCTACGGCTGCGCTACGTGGAACGGGCTTAGAGTGTTTGCCGCCAGCAGGAATTATCTCTCGCTCGAGGAGCTGTTATCGGCAGCTCGCGACGTTGCCGGTGAGGAGCACCACTTGAGCGCTCTCCAGGCGCCGGTTAACCTCGCCATGACGGAAGCCATCAGGTCGCCTACTCAGGGCTACGCCGGAAGGAACGTCGCCCTGCTCGACCTCTCCCGCGAGCTCGGTGTGTCGATGGTTGCGAGTGCTTCACTGATGCAGGCGCAGCTCACGCGAAATCTTCCGGCGGCAGTGAAGTCGCTGTTCCCTTCACTCCACACCGACGCACAACGCGCCATCGCGTTCGTCCGATCACTTCCCGTCGTCTCGGCGCTTGTGGGAATGAGATCTGTTGCCCACCTCGACGAAAACCTCGAGGCCGGCCGGGCCGTCATTCAATCCTGAGGTCGGCCACCTCCTTCGTCTCCAGGCTGACCACCGCAATGCGATGTGCGTTGGTGTCCGCGACATAGGCGTGAGTCCCGCTGCACGAGATTCCGCCAGGCTCGTGAAACCCCCTGAGCCATGTGGCCGATACGCGTGATGCCGGGTCCACGAGCTTGATACAGTCGTTGTACGAATCGGCGACCAGAAGTCCTCCTCCCGGATTTAGGGTGAGCCCCTGAGGATGCTGCAGCCGCACGTCGTCACCGGCGCCATCGACGTCGCCGAAATCGAACAGGCCGGTGCCGACGATCGTTCCCACCGAGCCATCCTCGGACATCTCAGCCCACCGGATCGCGTTCGACTCCGAGTCCGCGAAATAGAGGCGGCTGCCGATCGCCGTGATCCCCATCGGCTGCGCGAGAAGAGCACTCGAATTGTCCCCGTCCTGGATGTCTTCACCACCCATTCCACTGTGAACCCGTGAGCGGCCGGTGACAGTATCCACCGACCACAGCTGGTGAGTCCCGGCCATGGCGACAAAGAGAGTCTCACCGGAAAGGGTCACATCCCATGGCGACGACATCGCACCTGCCAGCTGGTCGGCGCGTGTGCGCAGCTGGCTCCCGGTGCCGGCGATGGTTTTCACGACGCCGGTGGATATCTCAATCTCCCTGATGGCGTGATTCTCTGAGTCCGCGACGTAGAGTCGATTCCCGGAGAAAGCCAACCCCTGAGGGGAGTTGAACCGGGCCGCGCTCCCGTCCTCGAGGCCTGGCTCTCCACTCCCGGTGATGTGCTCGATTTTCGCCGTACTCTTCTCCATCAACCTTCCGACGAGCACTCGATGATTGCCGCTGTCGGCAATCGCGATTCTGTCCCCGTCTATCGCGACCCTCCCCGGATACCGCAGGTCGCCCGGTTTCATCGTCGGCGCATCGGCGTCGAGGTGCAGCGGTCCGCTCTTCAGCGTTCCCTGTGTTCGCGCGTTTCCGATCACAACTTCGACGAAAGACATGAGGGCTTCGGCCGTGAACTCGCCCGCGTGCGCGCCGACGACGTACCCTGACGGGTCAATTGCGACGAGCGTCGGCCAGGCTGACGCCGCGAAGCTCCTCCAGACCCTGAACTGCCGGTCATTGACGACCGGATGAATGGCGCCCAGCCTGATGGCAGCGTCTGTTATTCTGCTGGTGATCCGCTCAGCGTGATACTTGCCGCTGTGCACACCGATGACTACGAGATCGGAAGAGTACTTCGACTCGAGCTCCCGCAACTGCGGAAGTACATGAATGCAGTTGATTCAGCCGTAGGTCCAGAAATCGAGGAATACAATTTTGCCGCGCAGGTCTGCGAGCTTGAGTTTTTGACCTCCGGTGTGTATCCAGTCGAGATTGTCCGGGATCTCCGGCGATCTTACCTCAGGTGTAGGAGAGAACTCTCGTGCCATCGCATGACTGTCGCTGAACGGGACATTTTGCGGACTGCAGGAAGCGCGCTAAGCTGATGACGCTTCCATCTCATCACGCACCCAGCGGGTTTCGGAATCCCTGGCCCGGCTCCGAGCAACAGGGCGTAAGCGGGCTGCTGAAATGGATGCTCACGAGATCCAGTGCACGCTCTGCGTCATCACCGGCGTATCCGGAGGCACCGACGATTGCGGCGTCAGTGGGAATTCCTCCCGATGTCACCGAAGACCTCACGATCACCTGGATCGGACACAGCACCTTTCTCATTCAGTGCGACGGCCTCAACGTGCTCACTGATCCAATGTGGTCGGACCGCGCTTCGCCGGTCTGGTTTGCGGGACCACGCCGCCTGGTTCCACCGGGGTTGCGGCTCGATGATCTGCCGGAGATCGACATCACCCTTCTATCACATGATCACTACGACCATCTCGATGACCGGACTGTCCGTCACCTCGCATCCAGGTTTCCTCGGATGCAGTGGGCTGCACCACTCGGGGTCGGTTCATTTCTGCGCAGCCGTGGTGCCGCCTCGGTCACCGAGTTCGACTGGTGGCAGGAACGGGAAATATCCGACACGACGATAGGTTGCACTCCAGCCCAGCATTTCTCGGGGCGCTCCCCGTGGGACCGAAACAGAACCCTCTGGTCCGGCTGGACTGTCGCGTTTCCCCGGGCGCGTGTGTTCTTCGCCGGTGATACTGGATTCCATCCCGAATTCGGCGCTATCGCCAGCCGTTTCGGTCCGTTCGACATGGCCATACTTCCCATCGGCGCATACGAGCCCCGGTGGTTCATGCGGCCGGTGCACATGAACCCTGACGACAGCGTCATGGCATTCACGCAGCTCCTGGCGAACGCTGCAAACGAGCACTGTGTGATGGTCGGCTCGCATTGGGGGACGTTTCGGCTGACCGACGAGCCCGTGATGGAGCCGCCGGCGCTGACACGGCAGAGGTGGTCCACCGCCGGTCTGCCAGCCGAGCGTCTCTGGATACTCGGCCATGGTGAGACTCGACAGTTTGGCCCTGGATAGCACTCGCTCACAGCCAGTGTCGATCCGATATCCTCCGGTAATCACATCTGTTATAGTTTGTGCGCGGAAGTTGCTACACAGTGTGACCGAACCCCTATATCGGAGCTCGTAACATGGCTGCAGCCAGGAAATCGTCTCGTGCCAAAAAAGGCGGAAGGAAAGCCGCCAGTGGTACACGCGGACGTAAATCATCAGCTCGCGCACGCAAGAGTGGCGGAGCGCGGAAGAAGAGCAGCAGCTCGGGACGCAAGTCGACCGCGAAGCGAGCCAGCTCTGCGCGCAAGAGTGCGCCGAAACGCAAGGCCGCTCCGAAACGCAAGGCCGCTCCGAAGCGCAAATCCGCCAGACGCAAGGTTTCACTTCCGACCCGCAAGGCCGTCAGCCGCGCAGCCTCCGGAGTTACGAAGCGGGTAACGAAGCGAGCCAAGTCGGTCGCGACGAGAGTCAGTCGCGTCGCTTCGGGCATTGGACAGCAGGTGGTCGCTGGAGCGGAGAATGTCGTGGACGCCGCAAAGGAGTACGTGCAGGAGCACACCTGACATGCACGCGATGACGGCCTGCAGCTGAGGCCGTCATCGCTCCGCTGGGCTGTGTGCGTCGAGCCATTTCCTCACTTCCTCTAAAACCTTCTCACGGCCGTAGTCCACCGTGATGATGTGACCGCCGCCTTCGATCCAGACAAGCTTCTTCTCCGCGGCACCGATCGCGCCTAGAGTCTGCTCTGCCACCTTCGGCGCCACGCGCGGATCTGCGCGCGATTGAAGCACCAGGGTTGGAGCTTTGATTTTCCCGAGACAGCTTCGCGCCTGCGCCGCCAGGCGCCACAGCTCATAGAGCAGTCGGCCGGAATAGACTCCGTAGCCCAGATTTTTCGCGCGCTCCTCGGGATCGAGTATCGATCGGGGACTGACCGATCGCCGTGCCCCCGCTGCTCTTCCCCAGATCCAGTGCGTTCCGGAAACGATCTTCTGCGTCACGGGCATGTCCACATACGGCGCCATGAGAACGAGCGCGCTCAAGTCGGGGACCTCGGCGGCGAGCACCGCGGCGAGTGCACCGCCCATCGACAGTCCCACGACTGATACGCTGACGTGAGTCGCGCGCAGTCGCGACAGCTCGTCTCTCGAGCAGGCCAGCCAGTCCGAGCGGCGTGATGACATGAACGCCGTCACGCTTCGCCCGTGTCCCGGGAGAAGCGGCGCACGGACGTCGTAACCCGCGGAATGCAGATCCTCCGCGAGCAGCTTCAGCGTCTGTGGCGTGTCTCCAAAGCCATGCAGGAGAAGAACTCCGTGAGAATTCCCCTCCTGCAGGTCGATGCTTTCTGCGCCGGGTATGATTCCGGCTTCGATTGTGAGTCCCGAAGTCATCCCTCTGGATCAGGGTCGCATCGACTCCTCTGTAATCGCGAGAGGGGTCTCCAAGTCCATTCCGTCGGACGAAATATGAGCAGCCAGTTGTAACGGCGCGATCATGAACGACATGCCGCGTCTCTCAGCCACCCCCAATCCAACAAGTCTGCCGAGCGCGAGTGCTATCGACTCTCTCGTCGCGCCTACCATTTCACACAGCAGGCGATGGTGCCTGAGCTCGAGACGAATTCGGCCATCGACGCCCACGAATGACCGATCTCCGGCGAGACGCTGAAGCGCCGACACGAGACGCTGCTCCACGTTCTGCGATGCCATTGCATGCAGTTTCTCGAGCAGCTGCGCACGCTCGGCCATCAGCTGTCCCACGACACCGATCGCCTGACTCGGGTTCTCTCTCATGAACGCGCGGAATTGCGCGCCGCTCAGGTACAGCGTTTCAGTTTCGTCGGCCGCGCACGCGTCGGTGACGTATACACCATCCGGTGTTATGCCTTCGATCCCGAACGTCTCACCAGGAGTCACGATTGCGGGAACGAATCCTCGCCCGGTGCGGATTCTGTTGCGAAGAATGACGTGTCCGCGCAACACCACGGACAGGCCGTCCGCCGGAGTTCCTTTCTGGTAGATCTGAAAGCTGGATGGCCATGTGGTGCGCGCGCCGTAGGCGGCGAGGGCTGTCGCATTTTCAACGCTGAGGCGCGACTTTTTTCCGGCAAGCATTGTATTCGGCATGCGAATCGTTGCGACGTGGGGATTCGAGGAACGGCAATGTCCGCGCCAATGTATTGAGTCCCTTATTTCGGGAACAGCGGTATCACCTGTTCGTAGACTCCTCGATGGCCTGACGCACAGAATGCCGCAGTGCTTCCTCGCGGGAGGCACCTTCCGGAAGGGCTCCCACCAGAGCCGAGAAAATGAAGATCATCTCGGAAGTGATGAAATCCTCGGTCTCCACCACGCCGAGTGCCTCGACATTTTGCGTGGCAAGCTGTCGCAGGAGCAGGCGTGTTTCAGGTTCCAGACCTTCGACGACTCCGGCGTGCCTGGATGCCTTGACGGCGGTGACCGGATCGCGGCGTCGGCGTGGCGCATCGAGAAGAGCGCGCATCGGTGCGAGCTTCACCACGATCGAGCCCGGTGAGTGCTCGCGCCAGCTTTCCACGATGCCGCGGCGTCGGAGCGATGCCATCATGCCGAGTATCTCCTGACGAATGACCCCCACGCCTCCGATGCTCTGGTTTCCGCGACCCGTGATGATGAGCACATCCCCAGCCTTGGTCACCTGCCGTGCTCGCAGCCAGACCTCTGTACGAGAGCGTGCTTCCGCCGCGGAGGGCAGAGATTCCCGAAGATTGAGCGTTCGCCCTCCGCCGTATGCCGCCTCGTCGAGAGCGTGCAGCAATGACGTCAGCTGCGGTTTCCCGCGGCCCACGCTCATGAGCTCCTCATTTACTGATCATGCCTGTTGAGTGCATCGATGCCTCAGCCCACGACTTGCTCGAGCATGTCAATTCCCCGTTCGAGGTCCGCATGCTCGATGACGAGCGGAGGGAGCAGCCTGAGCGTATGCTCCCCGGCGGTGATCACCAGCAGGCCGGCGTCCCACCCGCGCTGCACAACCTCTGCTGCTGGATCGACAACGTCGATTCCCCACATGTAACCTAAGCCACGCACTGCGCGAACCTTGCTGCTTCGACGCGCAAATCCGGCCAGCCTCTCTCCCAGCCACTTCCCATTCTCACGCACAGAGTCGAGAAGAACAGGGTCTGCGAGACGCCGAACGACATAATCGGCCACTGAGGCCACCATTGGCCCGCCGCCGAACGTGGTTCCGTGATCGCCGGGTTTGATCGTCTCGCCTATCTCCGATGTCACGAGAATCGCTCCCATCGGGAGACCTCCAGCAAGCGGCTTGGCCAGAGTCACTATGTCAGGAACGACACCGAATCGCTCGTAAGCCATGAAAGTCCCAAGGCGCCCGAGCCCGCACTGTATCTCGTCGAAGATGAGCGCGATGCCGCGCTCCGATGTGATCTTGCGAATGAACTGGAGCAGCTCGGGCTCGACGACCCTCACTCCTCCTTCGCCCTGCACCGGCTCGACGATGATCGCCGCGACGGAATCCCCGTCGAGCGCTGTGTCGAGCTCCACCTGATCGCGCTCACAGATGCTGATCCCGCCGGCGAGCGGACGGAACGGCGCTCTGTACGAGGGTCTGTCCGTTGCAGCGAGAGAAGCGAACAGACGACCATGAAATCCTCCACGCAGTGCCACGATGCCGGTCTTTCCATCGGATCCGACTGCACGTGCCCACCGCCTCACGAACTTGAAGGCGCCTTCGTTCGCTTCCGCGCCGGAGTTACAGAAGAAAACCTTCGATGCGAAGGAATTCTCCACGAGGAAACGCGCCAGGCGTTCTCCCGGCTCGGTTCTGTACAGGTTGGATACGTGAATCAGGCCTGACTGGAGAACGCTCTCGATGATCTCGCGCATTCCCGGATCGCCATAACCCAGCGCGTTCACGGCGATCCCGCTCGACATATCCAGGTACGCCCTGCCCTCTTCGTCGAACAGCTCGACACCAGAGCCACGAACAAAGTGCATCGGAGCGCGCTTGTACGTCCCCAGAATGTCCGGCGTGGATTTGTTCTCCAATTCCCTTTCCTCCGCGGATCGCGTCAACATATCGGTCATGTCAGACTCGGCGTCAGAGACAATGTGGTTCCTGAACTTTTTCCCGACAGCGCTTCCAGCCCGGTGATTCTGACAGCCGATGCACCTGAGGCCAGCGCGACAAAACCTGCTTCGAGCTTTGCGCGCATTCCGCTGTTCACCGTGCCGTCCGCGACTAGGCTCTCGACCTGTGCCGGGTCGAGTGAAGGAAGAACCGACCGCTCCGCATCCAGCACACCGGCCACGTCAGCAACCAGCCAGAGCTCGGCGTTGAGCTCGGCTGCGATCACTGCCGCAGCATCGTCGCCATTTACGTTGAGCGGCTCACCCGTCGCGGAGGTCACATCCCGTCCGACAGGTGAGATGACCGGCATGAATCCGCCTGACAGGAGAGTCCTTATCAGCGTCACGTCGGCGGCGACAGGTTTCCCCGATCTGCCGAACCACTCGAGATCGATCGGCTCGGCAGAAAGGAGACCGCCGTCTTCTCCGGAAATTCCGACCGCGGGGACCCCTGCACTCTCGAGTGACGATACGAGCCGCTTGTTGGCGCTACCCGAGAGAACCATTCGCACCAAGTCGAGATCTTCTGCCGTTGTGATTCGGCGTCCGTTGATGAAAGTCGGCTCTCTCCCCAGCTGTCTCTGGAGTGTCGAGATCTCGTCGCCGCCGCCGTGCACCACGCACACCGATCCACCGTGATTCCAGAGGTCGGAGAGCGCGGCGGCGAGACGCGGATCGGACTGAATCCGTCCGCCGAGCTTGATGACCTTTATCACGCGGGAAGCCCGCTGGTTTCTTCGAGCCCAAGCATCAGGTTGGCGTTCTGCACCGCCTGTCCTGCCGCGCCTTTCGTGAGATTGTCGATTGCCGACGTGATGATGAGTGTCGGAGCACGTGTGTTGGCCGCCTTGACCGCGGAGATGCGTACGGTGTTGCGCTGGTTTACGTCGCGGAGCGAAGGAGTCGCCTCGCATACCTCGATGAACGGCTCCCCCGCAAAGGCATCACGCCAGAGTTGAAGGGGCTGCTCGATCTCGCGAGACAGTCTCACCACTATCGTGGCAAGGATTCCCCTGGCAACCGGAAGAAGATGCGGTGTGAATACGAGATCGCTCCGCGATCCCTTCTCCGTGAGCACCGCGTTCATTTCCGCCAGATGGCGATGCACGTTGCCGATGCTGTAGGCACGGAAATCCTCGCTCACTTCGGCGAACAGGAGATCAGGACGCGGTGTGAAACCCGCTCCGGTCACTCCACTCGCTGCGCTCACGGAGATCGTCGATCCGGGCTCGAGCAGATCTGCCGTGACAAGCGGCGCCAGGGCGAGAAGAATCGCAGTTGGATAACAGCCGGGGTTGGCGACGACATTCGCACCGCGGACAAGCTCGCGATTGAGCTCTGTAAGTCCGTAAGGCACAGACTCATCCTGCAACACACCTCCGTTCCCGGGTCGCAGATCTGAAGAGAGATCGACGACCTTCGCGCCGACGCTCCGTGCGCGCGCCACCCAGTCCAGCGAAGCACCGTGTGGCAGCGCACTGAACACGAGCTCCGCATCAGCGAGAGGGGCTTCTTCGCTGGCGATGAACGTGAGCTCGCGCCCTCCTATCCGCGCAGTCTGTCCTCGCTGCCCATGAGCTGCCGCGAAACGAAGATCGAGCTGCGGATGCCGCTCGATCAGAAGGCAGAGCTCGCGCCCTGCATAGCCGCTGGCCCCAAGAACGCCGACCGGAAGTTTATGCATAGATAATGCATAACATTACACACCGGTGGCGTCAATCACGGTTGCCCTTCGCTAGGCAGGCCTATTGCGGCTCTCCAGCGAGAGCCTTGAGCCGGCGTACGACGCGATCGCGAGCCAGGCCGGACCTGCAGACGATGAGGATGGTGTCATCGCCGCCGATCGTGCCGAGTATGTCGGGCCATGCCTCGCCGTCCAGCGCAGCTGCGATCGGTTGCGCGCCCCCCGGCACTGTCCGGAGGACGATCATCTCGCTCACCGATTCCATTCGGAGAAAAAGCTGCGGCAAGAGGGTTTCCAGCGCGGCGCGGCTCTCTTCGATCGAGCCATCGGTGACTGCGTAACGGGCTCCTTCGGGAGTCGGCACCCGCGCCAGACGAAGCTCTCTCAGGTCTCTCGACAGTGTTGCCTGGGTGACGTCCCATCCACGGTGCAGAAGCAGTTTCCGCAGATCTTCCTGGCTGCTCACCGCACGCGACTCGATTATCTCGAGAATGGCCGACTGCCGTTCTCTCTTGTTCGCCATTCGATACCCTCCGCCGGAGAGCTTATCACCGGCCCGGCCCGCAGGCGAGAGGCGAGCCTTCGGAGGATTGACGCTGGTTACGGTCATGATTAAATATACGCTAGTAATGAATAGATATTTAGGAGCGCCATGACCCGCACAATCGCCCTCGCCTATTCAGGCGGCCTCGACACGTCCATCATCGTCCCCTGGCTCAAGGACCATTACGGAGGCGCACGCATCGTCTGCGTCGCAGCCGACATCGGCCAGGGAGAGGAGCTCGAGGGCGTCCGCGCCAAGGCGATCGCATCCGGCGCCGATGAGTGCTACGTCGAGGATCTCCGCCAGGAGTTCATCGAGGATTTCATCTGGCCCACGCTCCGCGCAGGGGCCATCTACGGCCGCAAGTATCTCCTCGGCACTTCGATGGGTCGTCCCCTCATCGCGCGACGACAGGTAGAGGTCGCTCGCCGCGTCGGTGCGGATGCGCTTGCGCACGGGTGCACCGGCAAAGGCAACGACCAGGTGCGCTTCGAGCTCACCTATGCCGCCTTCGCGCCTGACCTGCCTGTCATAGCGCCCTGGCGTGAGTGGGATATTCGAAGCCGCGAAGACGCGCTTGCATATGCGGAGAAGAAGAAGGTGCCCGTGGCGGCTTCGCGCGAGAAGATCTATTCACGCGACCGCAACATCTGGCACATCTCTCACGAAGGTGGAATCCTCGAGGATCCGTCCGAAGCTCCTCCAGCTGATCTGTTCATGTTGACCACTTCACCGGAGCTGGCCCCTGACGAGCCCGAGGAAGTCTCGATCGGCTTCAGCCAGGGCACTCCGGTTGCTGTCAACGGAATCTTCCTCGATCCCGTCGCGATACTCACTACGCTCAACGCGATCGCCGGACGCCACGGAGTCGGACGAATCGATCTCGTCGAGGATCGCCTCGTCGGTATGAAATCCCGCGGTGTCTACGAGACTCCGGGCGGCACACTCCTCTACACGGCGCACAGCGAGCTCGAGCAGCTCATACTCGACCGTCGTACGCTTGCAGCGAAAGACATGATTGCTCCGCGCTACGCCGATCTGGTCTACGAGGGACGCTGGTGGACAACCGAGCGTGAGGCCTACGATGCGTTCGTCAACGTGACCCAGGAGCGGGTGACGGGCGGCGTGACACTCCGGCTTTACAAGGGTGCTGTTTCCGTCGTGAGCCGCGCGAGCGAGTATGCATTGTACGACGAGCGCTTCGTGACATTCGGAGAGGATGACGTCTATCAGCAGAGCGATGCTGCTGGATTCATCCGGCTCTATTCCCTTCCCGACCGCGTGCGCGCGCTGCGCGACCGCGAGCTCGCGGCCAAAGCGGTCGCACCGGTGACAGCGCCCGATGATGCTCCGGTTCTCGCCGCATCGTGGCAAGACTAGAGCTGATGTCCGCCGAGTCGAAGTCGCACAAGCTGTGGGGTGGCAGATTCTCAGTGCCGGCGGCGGACGCACTCGAAGCACTCAATCGCTCGATCGGTACTGACTTTCGACTTTGGCCGCACGACATCCGCCTTTCCCAGGCCTGGGCGATGGCTCTCTGGGGAGCAGGAGTTTTGACACTCGAGGAAAACCGCCAGATCGAGACCGGACTCTCGCGTGTGCGAGTGCGTCTCGCCGAAGGCGCCTTGCCCCAGCCGTCCGACGAGGACGTGCATACGATGATCGATCGCCTGCTGCACGAGGAAATCGGTGACGTCGCGTCCAAGCTTCACACTGGACGAAGTCGCAACGACCAGGTGTCGACGGCCACGCGACTCTGGACAATGGATGTGTGTGCACAGCTCGATCAGGCCCTGCGCAATCTGCAGCAGGTGATGATCGATCAGGCGTTGTCGCTCGAGCACGATCTGATGCCGTCATACACGCATCTTCAGCGCGCGCAGCCCGTCTCGGGTGCGCACTGGATGCTGTCGCACTTCTGGCCACTCGAGCGCGACCGCGCGCGTCTCGCGTCCGCTGCTCGTTCCGCCGCGGTTCTGCCGCTGGGATCTGGCGCGATCGCGGGCTCCGCATATCCGATCTCCCGCGTGCTTCTTCAGGGCAGTCTCGGCTTCTCTTCTCTCTCGCCGAACAGCATCGACGCTGTCGGCGACCGCGATTTCATCGCCGAGATGCTCTTCACGCTCGCGCTCGTCGGTGCTCATCTCTCGCGGCTGTCGGAGGATCTTATACTCTACGGGTCGAGCGAGTTCGGCTTCGTTCGTTTTGGCGAGACGTTCACCACGGGCTCGAGCATGATGCCGCAGAAGCGGAATCCCGACGCCCTCGAGCTCGCGCGCGCGTCAGGCGCGCGCACACTCGGCGAATTGACCGCGCTGCTGGCGACACTCAAGGGATTGCCGAGCGGTTACAACAAGGATCTGCAGGATGACAAGCGCGCTCTTTTCGGAGCTGTCGACCTGATTGCGCTTGTTGTCCCGGCGGTTGCCGGCGCGCTGGCCGAGATCACGTTCGACCGGACTCGCATGCGTGACGCGCTTTCGAGCACGATGATGGCGACGGATCTAGCCGATTATCTCGTCGGCAAGGGATCCACATTTCGCGATGCCCATGAAGCCGTCGGCTCGCTCATCCGCGAAGCTGAAGGGAAGGCATGCGAGCTCACGTCGCTTCCCCGTGAGAGCTTTGCGTTGGCGTCACCGTTATTCGGAGAGGACGTCATGGAGTGTCTCGATCCGGTTCGCTCTGTTGCCAGGAGGAGCGTTCCTGGCGGAACGGGTCCCGACGCCGTTCGTGCGCAGCTCTCGGCAGCAATTGCTGCAATCAGACCGGTCCGGGATACTCCTCGCGGGAACGAGCTGAACCTGCAGGTAATTTGATTATTATCTAACCGTAGGAGTCGACAGCTCTTTTCCCAGCACTCGCTAACGCGCTCACTCGTCAACGAGCGCCGCGTCGCAGATCCAAGCATTCCATCGATAGTCAACTGAATAATGACCTCGTCGCTCGCGACTTCCAACCGTCGCAACACGCGCGCAAGCACCTCCAACGCCGCTCCGTCGCCGTATTCGTACGTCACATCGATGATCACCGGCGGCGCGACCTGCCGAAACCACTCGCCGCAAATTGCAAGCTTTGTTTGCTCCGTAGTGACCCGTCCGACATTTCCTAGCGCGGCCGCGCCGAACACGATCGGCGGCACGACAAGACCCGTCGTTCCCAATGCTCGATGTTGATCGCGCGAAACTTTCATGAAGTCGTCTTGACGACATACAGCGGCGCAGCGCAAAAATACTCAATCGACGCGCGAGTCATTGTAATGGCGTTCACTTAGGCCGAAGCCATGGGCCGCCCGCCGATTGAAAACCCGCCGTCGGCAGCCCGGCAAGGTCAAACAACAAATCGCTTCGCTGGATTCCCGATGCGGCCGCCGAATCAGAGATTTGAATCAGTTTCGAAGTGTCGAACGTCGATTTGCCGTCCTTCCCTTCGAAATACGGAATGTGTCCCGTCATCCTCAACGACCATTGGATCCAGCTCATGTCTTTTTTCGGGTACACCGGCCCG
>JBDTRZ010000006.1:0-63825 GCA_039931395.1 Gemmatimonadales bacterium | reverse complement strand
CTCAAGGTCGACATGGATGCGCTTCCGCCTGAGGTGGTCAAAGGTGTGAAAGAAGGAACCGTTGACTTGAAGAGTCCAGCGACCACAGTGACGCTTCTCAAGCTGAATGCGGTCGTCGGTCTCAAAGGAAATGTTCAGACAGTCAACGGCAAAGACACGCTGGTGAGACTCGGGATCACCTGCGCCTTATGCCACTCGACGGTAGACAATGCCTTCTCGAAGGGCATCGGACATCGCAAGGACGGGTGGCCGAACCGTGACCTCGACGTAGGCGCGATCATCGCCTTGTCTCCCGCGGTCACGGCGGACAAGAAAGCAGTCTACAACTCCTGGGGGCCGGGAAAGTACGATCCGCGCTACAATATCGACGGGAAGAACACTCCGCTCGTTCTCCCTCCAGCTTATGGCCTCGCGGAGGTAAAGAACGAGACGTACACGGCGGAAGGTCCGATCTCCTACTGGAACGCCTATGTCGCGGTAACCCAGATGCACGGGCATGGAAACTTCTCGGATCCGCGGCTCGGCATCGACATTCGTCAAAGCCCGGATATGGTGGGACCGAAGCTCGCGGCTCTACGATCCTATCAGCACAGCCTGAAAGCACCTCCGCCGCCAGCCGGAAGCTTCGATGTCGCTGCCTCAACCCGGGGGCGGGACGTGTTCAATCGCAACTGCGTCACGTGTCATACGGGCGGCAATCTGACGGATAACAACGCCGGCGTGCTTCACGCACCTGCCGAGACGGGGATGGATGCGTCATACGCAGCTCGCACCGCAAGCAAGAAATACCGAACGACTCCTCTTCGCGGACTGTGGCAGCACCCGCCGTATTTCCACGACGGAAGCGCCGCGACGCTCGAAGCCGTCGTGGCGCATTACCAGTCAGCTCGACGGCTCACTCTGAGCGCGGCGCAACAGCGGGATCTGGTCGAGTATCTGAAGTCGCTGTAGCGGAAGTCGCCAGCAGCAGAGCTGCATCACACCGCTATCGGCTCGAGCAATGCTGGTAGCGGTTGATGCTTCACGAGACGCGCAATTGGATGCAGCACCATCGCCGAAACGATGGCTTCCCGCATGACCCGGTCGGAGACGCTGCCGCTCGTCGCGCGTGCTATTGCCCCGCGGCCGCGTGTCGCAATCGCGATCAGGTCGGCTTCGTCGGTTTCGGCGATGCTGAGGATGGTTCCCGGGACGTCGTCGGATACGACTATCCGCCGGGTCACTTCCACCGAGCGGTAGACCGGCGACGTCAGGAGGGAATCGAGATAGCGCTTGGCTTCCTTGACATCGCTTGCGCGCGCAGGCCCGACTGCCGATTCGAGATCTCCATGCTGGCGGTCTTTCAACGGTGTGACGACCCGGAGAAGAGTGATTTGCCCCCCGTTGATGCGCGCGAGCGCAACGGCCGGCTCGAGGCTCTCCTCAGCCAGCGCTGATCCGTCGAGCGGAACGACGATCCGCTTGAAGAGCCACCCCCCTGTAAGAGCTGTCGCCACAGAAGGCGGTCGAACCACCAGGACGGGGATTCCGCTTTCGCGGATCAGTCCATCGGTGACACTGCCGAACCATACGCGAGCAAGGCCTTTGCGCGCGTGGGTGCGCATAACGATCAGGTCGACTCGCTGGCGTTTCGCATAACCCACAAGGGCATCGACCACAGGCCCGTGTTGAAGTGATGCGGTGACGTTCACAGTCGAGTGCGCGCGGCACTCGGCGGCGATCGAGTAGAGCTCGGCGAGCTCGGAAGAATGGACCTCGCGGAGGCTTTCACCCTCGACGGCGAACCCATCGGGCCCGCTGTGAAGGACGGACGACGTTCCCACCCGAACCAGGCGAAGTGCGGCACCCGTTTGCGACGCGATACGAAGTCCCTGCAACACCGCCTCCCTGGAGAACGGTGACCCGTCAACCGGGACCATGACATTGTGATACATGACTCCCTCCACTGGGAAATCGGGTGTGCGCCGTAGAATTCGCGCCACGACCTGCATGGAGGAATGATCGTGTCAACCGCCTTGCCGGGCAGTCAGACGTTTCGACTAACCTTTGTGGGGATATCGCCTACATGGGGGCGGTAATCCCGTGGAGGTGGTACTTTTGGCGGAATCAGCTGCCGCAGCGCTGAACCGGCGGCTTTCGATGGGCTTCTTCCCTTGTCCGGAGTGTCCTCAAGATGACAGACGCAGCCGCCAGTCCCCCGCCCGCCACGCCGGGACTTTGGGAGGATTTCGTAGACATCTTCACCCAGCCATCGCAGGTGTTCGAGCGGCGTCGTGACGGCCAGTTCGGTCTCGCTCTGCTCATACTTTCCGTAGTCACCGGCATTCTCGCCTTTGCCTTGCATAACGGCCTGGCGCCGATAATGGATGCGATGATAGCGAAGCAGCAGGCGGCGATGCTCGCCAAGAATCCGGGCATGACGCCCGAGCAGCTTTCCGCGACCACCGGGTTCATGGAAGCGTCGTCGAAGTACGGCGCGATAGTGTTCGTACCGATTGCCGCCTTCATCGGCGGAGTCCTGATCTGGATCGTCGGCAAGCTGGTGGATGCAAAGGTCGCGTTTGCCGCGGCAATGATGATCTCCGTGTACTCCGGCGTCCCCCGAGTCGTGCAGACAATAGTCACGGCGCTTCAGGGACTTCTCATGTCTCCGGAGTCGATCACTTCCCCAAACAGCGTGAGCATCGGCCCGGCCCGCTTCCTTCCCGACTCGGCCAATCCGGTGCTGGCGACGGTTTTCGGCGGTTTCGACGCGTTTACGATTTGGAGTGTCGTTCTCACTGCGATCGGAATCGCGGTAGTTGCGCGAGTGCCGATGAAGCGCGCAGCAATCGCGGCAGGACTGGTGTGGCTGGTGGGCCTTCTGCCTGCGCTGTACGGAGCGCTGTCGCAGCAGACCTGACCTTACAGCGGTCGTTTGGCGCCAGCGCGCAATGAGGGGCCGGGATCCATGATCCCGGCCTCTCTCGTTTGCGGAGCGATCAGGAAAAGCCTGACTGAAGTTCGGCGAAACTCCGACTTCTCGGCGAGATGCGAAGTGTGAGGTTCCACTTACCAGCCGCTTCACCCGTTGATTCGTGCGAGCGGAGGGCAAACGCACGCACTCCCACCTTCGAGGCAAAAATGCAATTCTCACTCCGCAGAGTGTTCACTGGAACAGTCTGCATTGGAGCCGCCGCGCTGCTGGCATATGCGTGCTCGCGGCCGACGAACGACAAAAAGAGCGTCCTCAGTGGAGACGCGGCGTCGCGTGTCTACGTCGCCCCTGGATCGTATGACGAGTTCTATTCGTTCCTGTCCGGTGGCTTCAGCGGACAGGTCGCTGTTTATGGCCTGCCTTCGGGCCGGCTTCTCAAGGTGATCCCCGTATTCTCCCAGAACGCCGAGAATGGCTGGGGTTACAACGAAGAGACGAAGCCGATGTTGCAGACGACTTTCGGGTTCATTCCGTGGGACGACACGCACCATACAGAGCTCTCGATGACGGACGGCGTTCCGGATGGCCGCTGGCTGTTCATCAATGGGAACAACACTCCACGCATCGCACGCATCGATCTCACGCGTTTCGAAACTGACGAGATCCTGCAGATTCCGAACGCTGCCGGCGGACACGCTTCACCCTTCACGACTCCCGACACGAAGTATGTGGTATCAGCTACGCGCTTCAGCGTCCCGGTGCCCAACACTGACGTGCCGATCGAGTCGTACAAGCAGAACTTCAAGGGAACTCTGTCGTTCATTACGGCCGACAAGCCCGGAAAGATGGACATCGCGTTTCAGATCCTGATGCCCGGTTACAACTACGATCTCGGGCACGCGGGGAAAGGGCCGTCCGACGGATGGTTCTTCTTCACGACGTACAACTCCGAGCAGGCAAACGAGAAGCTCGAGGTCAATGCGTCACAGAACGACAAGGACTACATCGCCGCCGTGAACTACCGGCTGGCCGAGACCTGCGTAGGCCAGGGCAAGGCGAAGGCGTTTCCGTCGCAGTACATGCACAACTGGATGGACGAGGCGTCTCGCTCGGCACGCTCGGAAATGAAGACCAGCGTGAAAATGCTGGACCCGCGCGACTGCCCGGGCGTCGTTTACTTCCTGCCCACGCCGAAGTCTCCGCACGGTGTCGACATCGATCCTACCGGCGAGTACATCGTTGGCGGCGGCAAGCTCGCGAGCGTCATTCCGGTTCACTCGTTCACCAGGCTGAAGAAGGCAATCGCCGACAAGGCCTTCGACGGAGAGAGCGGCGGAATTCCGATTCTCAAATATTCGGCTGTGATCGCGGGTGAGGTTCAGAAGCCGGGTCTCGGGCCGTTGCACACGGAGTTCGACGGAAAAGGCTACGCCTACACGTCGATGTTCATCTCCTCCGAAGTGGTGAAGTGGAAGCTGGGCACGTGGGAGGTCGTGGACCGTATTCCCACCTACTACTCGATCGGCCATCTCATGATTCCCGGTGGCGACTCGAAGAAGCCGTGGGGCAAGTATCTCCTGGCGATGAACAAGATCACCAAGGACCGTTTCCTTCCGACCGGACCCGAGATGGCTCAGAGCGCTCAGCTCTATGACATCAGCGGCGACAAGATGAAGCTGCTTCTCGATTTTCCGACGATCGGCGAGCCGCACTACGCGCAGGCGATCCCGGCTGCGATGATCAAGGACAAGCAGGTCAAGTTCTACGCGCTCACCGCGAATCGCAGCCCACATGTCACGAAGGCCGAGTCCGACGGCGGAATCAGAAGAGAAGGGAACAACATTCACGTGAAGATGATTGCGATTCGCAGTCACTTCGCGCCGGATAACCTGGAAGGCGTGATGGTGGGTGACACGGTGTACTTCCACGTCACCAACATCGAGCAGGACTGGGACATCCTGCATGGATTCGCGGTGCTGGGCGCTGAAAACTCGGAGCTCATTCTCAATCCTGGCGAGACGCGGACGCTGAAATGGATTCCAAGAACCCCCGGCGTCTATCCCTTCTACTGCACCGACTTCTGCTCGGCGCTTCACCAGGAGATGTCGGGTTACATCCGCGTGTCGGTGCCGGGATCCAGCGTGAAGCTCAGCGCGAACACGAGCCCGAAGGCGAAGGCGCAGGTCAGTGCGCTACAGCGCGGTGCCGGTCCGTCTGCACAGCGCTAGGATGCCGAACGCAATGCAGTCTGCCAGCGGCCGCGGGGTCATGGAGAGGATTTCCAGATGGATGCTTGCCCTTTCCTCGGCCCTGCTCGCCGTAGCCTTCGTGGTGCCGATCTGGAGGATCAGCCTGCTTGCTCCTCAGTATCCGGAAGGTCTGGGGATGCTGATCCGGGTGAACACCATCACCGGCATCAAGCCCGCAGATCTCCAGAACATCAACGGCCTCAATCATTACATCGGGATGAAGGCGATAGTGCCGGACGCGATTCCCGTGCTGCACGTGATGCCGTATGTGCTCGGAGCACTTGTTCTGCTGGGATTGTGCGCAGCGCTTTACGGCCGCCGGTGGGCGGCGTGGTCGTGGCTTGGACTTCTCGCAGCGGCGGGAACCGCCGGACTGTACGAGTTCTGGGCCTGGTCGTACGACTACGGGCACAACCTCGCATCCGACGCAATCATCGAGGTGCCGGGAATGACCTATCAGCCGCCCCTCATGGGAACGAAGCAGCTCTTGAACTTCACCGCGACTTCATGGCCCGATGCCGGTGGATGGCTTGCCGGAGCGGCGTTCCTGATCGCTCTCGCCGCGCTGCTTTTCTTCAGGAAGAAGCAGAAGGGAGTGGTGGTGGCCGCGAGTCTTTCCACAGTCCGCGTGGCCGCGGCTGCTCTGTTAGGCGTTGGAGCACTTGCATTCGGCGCACCCCACCGGCTCGCGGCGCAGAACAACTCCGTCATCGTGTCACTGCACGGACCCGTCAAGAGTCTTTCGAGCGCGCTGAAGATCGTGAAAACCGGGGGAACTGTAGTGGTGGAGCCGGGCCGCTATGTGGAGCACGGAATAGTGGTCGATCGACCTGTGACGATAATTGGCCGAGGGCTACCGCTCATCGACGGCGACAACAAGGGCGAGATACTCAGGATCACTGCCGATGATGTGACTGTGACCGGGCTTCGGCTGGCCCGGGCCGGGGTGAGCTATACCCAGGACCGTGCCGCGATCCGCGTCGAGAACGCAAGCAACTGCCGCATCTCGAACAACAGCATCGAAGACGGCTTCTTCGGGATTTACCTGGCGAAGGTGACCGGCTGCCGGATAGAGCACAACACTCTTCGCGCCAGGAACCGCACAGAGGCGATGTCGCGCAACGGAATCCATCTCTGGTCAGCCCGCGCAATTACGATAGCGAACAATGACGTGAGGGGGTTTCGCGACGGGATCTACTTCGAATTCGTTCACGACACCAGGGTGGCGCATAACATCAGCGCGACGAACATGCGCTACGGCCTGCACTTCATGTATTCCGACGACTGCAGCTACGTCGGGAACACATTCAGGAACAACGGGTCGGGCGTGGCTGTGATGTATACGAAGCGCGTGCACATGACGGCCAACCATTTCGAGCATAACTGGGGAAGCGCGGCCTACGGACTCCTGCTGAAGGAGATCTACGACAGCCGGCTGGAGAGAAACGTCTTCGAGGAGAACACCACTGGTCTGCTCGCGGATGGAGCCACCCGTGTGCAGGCAATCGGGAATACCTTCGTGCGCAACGGCTGGGCTGTAAAAGTCGAAGGCAGCACCCAGGATGGCTTCTTCTCGGCGAACAACTTCATCGGCAACACATTCGACGTCTCGACAAACAACCGTGAGCCCACGACGAAGTTCGAAGGAAACTACTGGGACGCGTATCGCGGTTACGATCTGAACCGTGACGGCGTCGGCGACGTGCCGCATCCTCCGGTGCGCCTGTTCTCGGTGATCGTCGGGCAGAATCCGCAGGCGATCGTGCTGATGCGAAGCGCGCTGGTATCCCTTCTCGAAGCAGCAGAGCGAGCGATGCCGTCGCTCGTGCCTGAGCTGTTCGTCGATCCAAGGCCAGCGATGAGGAAGTCCGAATGATCTCCGTTCGCGGACTTCACAAGCGGTTTGGAGAGCTCGACATCCTTCAAGGAGTCGATGCAGAGATTCCAACTGGCCGCATAACAGGTGTAGTCGGCCCAAACGCGGCCGGAAAGACGACTCTCATCAAGTCGATACTCGGCCTTACACGTCCGGACAGCGGAGTGATCGAGGTTGCCGGAACGAGAGTGAACGGTGACGAATCGTATCGCAGCCGAATCGGCTACATGCCGCAAATTGCGCGATTCCCCTCTAACATGACTGGAGCGGAGCTGATAACGATGCTCCGCGAGCTGCGTCCGGACGCCACCGACGTGGATGAAACCCTGCTCAGCAGCTTCGAGCTCGCGAGCGAGATGAACAAGAAGCTGAACACGCTGTCGGGGGGAACGAAGCAGAAGATCAATGCGGTCGCGGCGTTCCTGTTCAAGCCGGAGCTGCTGATTCTTGACGAACCGACCGCCGGACTCGATCCACGCTCGTCGAGCGTTCTCAAGGACAAGATCCTCGCCGACCGCGCGAGAGGCCGCACTTTCGTCATCACATCGCATGTGATGAGCGAGCTGGAGGAGCTGGCCGACGAGGTCATCTTCATCAGCGACGGCAGGATTCGCTTCAATGGATCCCTGTCCCAGATAATGCACCTTACCAGGCAGGCGAACCTGGAGCGTGCAATCGTTGAGTTGATGGAGCGGGGAGCCGCGGCATGACGATGAGCGGAATACCTCAGCCCGCCAGGCGCGGTGGAATCTGGCAGGTGGCGAAACCGCAGGTGAGAAACGTCGTACGCAGCCGCTGGCTGTTGTGCTATGTCGGATTCTTCATGCTTGCGACAGAAGGGCTTCTTCGGTTTTCGGGTGGCGACGCGAGAACGCTTCTCAGCCTCGCTAATGTCGTGCTGTTCGTGGTTCCGCTGATGACTGTCGTCTACGGAACCGTGTATCTCTACAACAGCAGAGAGTTCATCGAGCTCCTCCTCGCTCAGCCGCTCAAGCGCCGAACTGTTTTTGCGGGCCTCTACATGGGTCTTGCGATACCGCTGACGGCAGCGCTCGTCGCCGGCGTGTCAGTGCCGTTCATCGTTCGTGGAATGGACGCGGCCAGCAGACTGCCGTTGCTGACGATGCTCGTCGGCAGCGCGGCGCTCACGCTGATCTTTACCGGCATCGCATTCTGTGTCGCGCTCAGGTTCGAGGACAGGCTGACCGGACTGGGCGCGGGAATGGGAATCTGGCTGCTGTTCGCGCTGGTGTACGACGGCGTGCTGCTGTTTGTGGTGTCGGTGCTTGCAGATCACACCATCGAGAAGTCGCTGCTCGTCGCGTCGCTCGCCAATCCAATCGATCTGGTACGGATCGCGCTGCTTCTTCAGTTCGACGTCTCCGCGCTGATGGGATACACCGGCGCAGTCTTCAGCCGGTTCTTCTCAGGCGCCCTTGGTCTCATGGTGATCGCTGCGGCCCTGGTAACCTGGATCAGTGCGCCTCTCGCTGCGGGATTCGTTTCGTTCAGTCGCAAAGACTTCTGATTCACATACTCACTTCAAGAGGATCGATGCATCACAGAAAGCATACACGCGCCATCTTCGCGTCTCTGACTCTGGCCGTCGCATTCATCGTGTCAGGATGCTCAACGGAAAAGAAAGCGGAGAACGAAAACGAAGCGGCCGAGCACGCGGCCGAACCTGCTGCCTCAGGTCCGGGAACCGTGGCCGCGACGGGAGACACGATTCTGATCGAAGCATGGACGGACGCAGCGGGGAACTACTTCAAGCCGAATAAAATCGAGGCCCATCGCGGCGACGTTCTCCGCTACGTACTCAAGGTCGGCGTTCACAATGTTCACTTTCTTCCCGACTCGAACACCGTCAAGACCGGACTGCCGCCAGCAAGCGAGATGCTTCAGCTGCCTGGACAGACCTACGATCTCGTGGTCTCCATGCAGCCGGGTGACTACTACTTCCAGTGTGATCCGCACGCTGCACTGGGGATGAAGGGAAGGCTGGAGGTGGAGTCGAAGGACTGACGAATCGTATAAAAGAAAGCCGCGTCCGGAAGACGCGGCTTTTTGGTGCGGTTCTCGGATTTCAGACTGCGTCAGACAAACTCGTGAAGTTGAAGTCCTTCGCCTTGATCGTCGGCATTACGATCGGACCACCCTGTTCCGTTCCACCGATGCGAACAGCCGGACCGATCGCCTCGATGTTGTTGAGGAGGAAGAGAGGCGACTCGTTGAACCGGAAATTCTTGATCGACTTCGAGATCTTGCCGTTCTCGATCAGGAACGTCCCGTCGCGCGTGAGACCGGTAAAGAGAATCGTGCGCGGATCGACCGGGCGCAGATACCACAACCGCGTAACGAGAATACCGCGCGGTGTGGACTTGATCATGTCATCGAGCGAAGTCGTACCTCCGGCCAGCTTGAGTGAGGACGGACCCCCCGTGACCGGCTTGCCCTGCTTCTGCGCCCAGAAGCGCGAGTAGAAGAGCTGCTTCAGCACGCCATTCTCGATCCACACCTGCCGCGCGAGCGGCAAGCCCTGCCCGTCGAACGGCTGCGCGAGAAGCTGCGGGTCCTGCGGATCGGAGAAGATCGTGACACGCTGATCGACGATCTTCTCACCGATCTTGTTGCCGCCGCCCTGCTTCGTGAAGGCGCTGCGACCCTCGTCCGCCTGGCGCGCGCCGAGCGAACCGCCCATGATCGATACGAGATCACCCACAGCCTGTGGCTCGAGAATCACGGTATAGCGACCCGGCTCGATCGCGACAGGGTTGCGTGAAAGCTTTGCCTTGTCGATCGCCCTCTGAGCCATGCCGGCGAAGTCGAGCTGGCTCCAGTCCGGATGCTCCGCACCGACCCATCCCGATCCGGTGCCGTCATCTGTGCGAACGGTCAGCGTGTAGTTGGCGTTCGTCGCGCGATTGTACGCGAAAAGCCCCTTGCTGTTTCCAAGGGCGTTCGAGTTCGCGTTGACAATGATGAATCCCGCCGCCTTGATGTCGCCGGCTTTGCGCGCAGGCTCGAGTGCTGTAAGGGCAGCACGTGCACGCGCTTCGGGACTCAGGTTCGCCGTCGATTCGAACCAGCTGTTGACCGGCAGATACGTCTGCGACGGCAGCCCTGGCATCGTCTCGGGATCGTCGGGCGACAGCTTCGCGAGCGCTTCCGATTTTTCCACGACATCCTTCAGCGACGCGTTGGACAAATCGTTCGTCGTCGTGACAGCGTGCTTCTTCCCGATCGTGCTGTTCACGGCGATTCCGCCGGTTATCACTCCGCCGGAAGTGGACATCTGGTTCGCAGCGAAGCGAAGATCGCTTTGGTAGCCGCTGTTCACATTCACCTGAACTTCGTCCGCCTTCGAGTACTTCAGAACCTTCTGAACGATCTCCTGCGCCTGCTCGCGCGTCATGATCGCGCCACTCGGCAGCATTGAATTACTCTCGCTTTCGAGAAGGCGCCGAGGCTCCCCTCTCATGCCCGACAGCCGGCTCACGCCTTCCTCCCGGTATTGATCACGTTGATGTTGCGGAACCGGCTTGGAACACAGCCATGGCTGACTGCGTTCGACTGTCCCGGCTGTCCCTTGCCGTCATTGAATGCCGAGCCGAACTGATAGCTTTTCCTTCCGCCGATCATGTCCATCGAGTTCCAGAAGTCAGGCGTGCGCATCTGGTAGGCGACGTCCTTGAGCATGCCGACGATCTTCCCGCCCTTGATCTCATGGAAGACCTGTCCGCCGAACTGCGCGTTGTATCGCTGCTGGTCGATCGAGAACGATCCGTCGCCGACGATTGCGATTCCCCGATCTGTCGAGGCGATGATGTTTTCCCACGATATGTCCTTCTCGCCCGGAAGAAGCGAAACGTTGGGCATTCGCTGGAACTGGACGCTTCCCCAGTTGTCGGCGTTGGAGCAGCCATGCGAACGGGTCGGCAGCCCCTTCGAGTCGTACCACCACTTGAGCCAGTTGGCCTGCTCGCGCGTGGTCTGGTAGTCGTTCACGATGCCGTTCTTGATGATCATGAAGTCTTCGGGCTTCACGCCTTCATCGTCGTATCCGATCGTGGCGCATGCGCCCGGCTGTGAGCGATCGCCCTGGATGTTCATGAACTCAGGACCGTACTTGAGTTTTCCGAGCACGGCCTGGGGCGGAGCGACGAAGCTCGTGCCCGCATAATTGGCCTCGTATCCCATCGCGCGGTCGAGCTCGGTTGGATGCGCGATCGACTCGTGGATCGTGAGCCAGAGGTGCGACGGATGCAGCACGAGATCGTATCGTCCGACTTCGACCGATTTCGCAGTGAGCTTCTGCACCGCTTCTTCGGCCCACTTGGGTGCATTGCCGACGAGATCCTGCTCCAGCACGTACTCCCAGCCGCGGCCAGCAGGAGTCACGACGTTGGTGCGGGTCTGGAAATCCGAGAAGTCCGCCGATACAGCCGTGATCGAGAATGGTATCGCTGTGCGGACGATGGTCTGAGAGATGACTGATCCCTCGGTCGATGCGAAGTTGCGGTCCTCCTTCACGAAGAGCAGTCCCGAGTTCACGAAGCGCACGCCTTTTACCTTCATCGCTTCGGCATTCGCCTTGAGAAGCAGGTCGGCGCGCTGCTCGATTGGAATCGTGAAAGGATCGACCTTGAAGTCGCTCTTCCACGTCGCATTGGGATAGGACTGCACCGGCGCGAGCTGCACCGGCTGGTCGCGCGCGATCCTGTTGGCCTTCGCGATTGCGACAGCTTCGCGCGCGGCCGCGGCGACACCGTCTTTTGTCAGTATCTTGGTCGCGCCAAAGCCCCAGGTGCCGTCCACAAGGGCTCGCACACCGGCGCCGATCGAATCGGTGTCAGCCGTGTTCACGATCTGCTGCTCGCGGGTGAACACGATGCTGTTTCGGTAACGGCCGATGCGGACATCGGAGTAGCTCGCTCCAAGTCCCCTGGCCGTATTGATCGCGGCCATCATCAGGTCGCGGATCGTGTCATCGGCCGGCATTTCGGCCGTTCCGGGACGCATCACGAGGCCTGCCATGGCCTCGGTGGGATCGAACATGCCGGACGCTGCGATCGCTGCCGCAGCCATGCCGCCCTTCTTGATGAAGTCTCGCCTTGTCTTCACGGGCTCGTCGGTTGGGGGAGCTTCGAATATCGAAGCATGCAGCGGTCGTCGCAATCGTCCGCCAGCCGTATAGCGCTCGTGCGAGCCGATCTTACAAAAGAATTACAGTTTCCGGGCGGTGCTTTCAGAACCACCGTCGCGTAGGTTACGTGATTGCGTCCCGCCTGCTACCGAGAGCGAGAATGGCTTTACAGTCCGTCACAGCGAAAACACAGGGAACGTCTCGCGAGGAGCTGTTGAGCGCTGCCTCGCGGCTTCGCGCCGAGGTAGCCAGGAGGATCGTGGGCCAGGAGGAGGTCCTCGAGGAGATCCTCATGGCGCTTCTGGCCGGCGGCCACGCACTGCTGGTGGGAGTCCCCGGGCTCGCAAAGACGCTGATGATACGCAGCGTGAGCGAGGCGATGGACCTGGAATTCAGGCGAATCCAGTTCACGCCCGATCTGGTGCCGAGCGACATCACGGGCACCGAGATCATGGAAGAGGATACCGCCACGGGCGGCCGATCATTCCGCTTCGTGAAAGGCCCGATCTTCGCGAACATCGTGCTGGCCGACGAGATCAATCGCGCGCCGCCGCGCACGCAGGCTGCTCTGCTCGAGGCGATGCAGGAGCATCGAGTCACTGCAGCTGGCGAGACCATGCTGCTGCCCGAGCCGTTCTTCGTTCTCGCGACCCAGAATCCAATCGAGCAGGAAGGGACGTATCCGCTCCCTGAAGCGCAGCTGGATCGATTTCTGTTCGACGTGCGCGTGGGTTATCCGGATGAGGAAGCGGAGGTCGGAATCCTCAGATCGACGACGGGCGCTGACTTAGAGCCGCTGAGGCCGGTGATCGATGGCGAGGAAACGCGCGCGCTGCAGCGCCTGGTGCGCGACATTCCCGCGGCTGATCCGGCGCTCAGGTTCGCCGCTCGCCTGGCGCGCGCCACGCGTCCGACGGAGCCCGATTCGTCGGAAGCCGTGAAGAAATACGTCCGCTGGGGCGCCGGACCGCGCGCCGGACAGGCGCTCATACTCGGCGCAAAGGCGCACGCACTGCTCGCCGGAAGATTCGCGGTGTCACCCGCCGACATCGTGCGAGTCGCGCGGCCGGTGTTGAGACACCGCATTCTTCCCAACTTCGCCGCCGAAGCGAAAGGGATCACCGCTGAGCAGATCATCGACGGACTCCTCGAGGATGTGAAGCCGCCGAAGAGCGACATCAAGCTCTAGGTCACGATGGCTCGCTGGAGGGAGGGCGGCCGCGAGCCGGCGAGTCGGCGCGATACGCTGCCCGATTTCGCCACACTGCTCGACTCGGTGCGCGGAATACGATGGCCAGCGCGATCGGCGGTGCGGGGTGGAATTCCGGGAGCTCACACCTCGCGCATGCGCGGAACGTCCGCGGAATTCACGGAATACCGGCCTTACCGACAGGGCGACGACCTCGGGCGAATCGACTGGAAGCTCTTCGCGCGGAGCGATCGCGCGTACATCAGGCTTTCCAACGACCGCGCGATTCTTCCGACGACGATCGTGCTCGACGCCAGCGCGTCGATGGCGTTTCCCGTCGAGACCGCGGGGAAATGGAAGCTTGCGGCGCAGCTTGCGGTCGGCCTGGCCGCAGTCGCGCGCAACTCGGCCGATCCTGTCGGGCTCCTCATCGCGCGGGAAGGAAGAACGATCCAGCTGCCTCCGCGTACGAGGCAGGGCGTCATCCACGAGATGATCCGCGCAGTCTCGGACGTCGAGCCGGGAGGAAGCGAGGCGTTGTCACCTTCGCTCAGCGCCGCGATCCGCGTGAGCGGGCGCATCATGATCATCTCGGACTTCCTCGGCGATGCGGACGATCTGCTTGCGAACGCATCGCGGGCAGTGGTCGGAGCGCGCGAGGTTCATGCGCTCCACATCGTCGCACCCGAGGAGATACAACCGCGGAGCGACACCGTGTTGGTGTCTGATCCCGAGGCGCCGGACATTCGGCGGCCCATGACGGCTGATGCGCGTGATGCTTACGTCGCGGCCTATGCGGGATGGCGGGATCGCATTGCTCACGATTGGAGTGATGCAAGCGTGTCGTACGCGATGGCGGTGGTGGATGCGGAGGCGCCTGACCATTTGATCCGGCGCGTCACTGCTCCGCGAGGAGTGGCGGCGAGCGCATGACGTTCCTCGCTCCGGGCTTTCTCTTCGCATCCCTTGGCGTCGCCGCGGCGATAGTCGCGCTTCATTTCATCGTGACGCGACAGCCGCGAGCGGGTGTGCTGCCGACGGCGCGATTCGTTCCAGATCTGCCTGCGACTGCGACTGCTCGCGCAACCCGTCCTTCTGATCTGCTTCTGCTTCTGCTGAGAGTGCTGCTTGTTCTCTCGGTGGGTGCGGCCCTGGCGCGTCCGGTGCTCACGTCGTCGAGAGGCGCCGATGCCAGGGTCATACTTGTCGACATCTCGCGCTCGGCCCGAACCGCAGCAGGCATCCGCGACAGCGCGCTCGCGCTTTACCGCGAAGGCGATGCGGTCATCGTATTCGACTCGGCTGCCCATGTGGTTTCAGAACGGGTTACGGATCTACTGAACTCGATCGCGCCTTCTGCGCGGCGGGGAAGTTTGTCCGCCGCATTGATCGCAGCGGTGCGCCAGGGCAGCAGCCTGCGCGAGACCGCGGACAGCATCGAGCTGGTGATCATCTCTCCTTTCGCAGCGGAAGAGATGGATGAGGCCACGGACAGCATCAGATCGCTCTGGCCGGGTCGCGCGCGGCTCATACACGTGAGCATCCAGCCAGACACTGCGACCAGGGTTGTCCTGCCGATCCGTGTTCGAGCCGCCCAGGGTGATCCACTGCACGTCACAGCGTCGCTCGCAAGCAGGATAGCCGGCGGATCAGGTGTGATCGTGCGTGACGCCTCTACGGCACCGGATTCCTCTGAAGCGTCGACGGCCGTCCGCGCTGTGGTCGAATGGCCGGCGACAGCCCGGCCTCCGCGCGCATCTCCGCGTGCAGCGCGCGATACGATCGGGGGTGTATTGGCAGGCGATGCTCTCGTCATCGCTGCCTTCGAGCGAAGATGGAAGTTCGATCCTGACTCCATACGGGGAGGACGCGTCGCGGCGCGCTGGATAGACGGTGAGCCAGCAGCGGTCGAGTGGACTCCAGGCAGGGGGTGCGTGAGGTCCGTTGCCGTACCGGTTACAGTTGCAGGCGATCTCGCGATCCGGGATGACTTCGTGAGATTCGTGAGGTCCATAAGCGGGGACTGCGGTGGAAGGAAGAGCGACACGCCAATGACTTCCGCCGAGGTGACGTCGCTTTCCGGAAAGGGCGGTCTCGCTTCGCGTGAAGCATTCCAGCCGCGGAAAGATGTAGGATCGCCGCTCGCGCCATGGCTCTTCGCGCTGGCGCTCGTTGCGGCAACCGGCGAGCTGTTCGTACGGCGGCGCTCATGACCGTGATCGAGAGAGTTCGGCGAACGCAGCGCTTGCTTGGTGCAGGTGCGCTCACAAAGGCGATTGCCTGGGGGACGGCCGCGACATTCGGAGTTCTGGCCACTCTTTCTTTCGCCGCACTCGCGATACCGGCGCTTGGGCGGGATGCGGCATGGCACCTGGAGTCATCGCTCGCCATCGGCGCGATAGTCGCCGCGACGCTCCTTTGGAGGGCCAGACGTCTCGTGTCGTTCGACCGTGTCGCTCTGTGGATCGAGGAGACGATTCCCGAGCTCCACTATTCGCTCGTCACCGCGATCGAGCACGATCGAAGCGAATTCTCCAGAGGAATGGAAGCGACAGTTCAACGCCAGAACATCGGTGGCGTCACGAGAGATGCCGCGCGGCGGAGCATCGTGCCGGCAATCGGTGCGGCGATTCTGGCCGGCGCACTACTATATGTATCGCCCTCAGCCGCATTCGGAGGAGGCAGCCTCTTCACCCGTCTCGGAACGTCGTCCCGGGCCGGTGTCATTCCCGCCGGAAGTCGTCTGGAGAAAATCGAGGTCGAAGTCGTACCGCCCGGCTACACCGGTGAGGGCGCGCGGACTCTCGATGATCCATCATCCATAACGGGACTCACCGGCAGCAGGATACGGGTGGGCGGCGATGGATCATCCCGAGGTGTGACCGGAAGTATCGGTCGATCGGCTGTCACGGTTTCCGGGAATGACGGCGGCTGGACTCTTTCTCTAACGATGCCGTCGAAGCCCGCGGCACTCACTCTCCGCGACCGCGGATACGAGCGACTCGTCGTGCTGGATCCACGACCGGACAATCCTCCGAAAGTCGGCCTCACCTCTCCCCTGCGTGACACTACGCTGCGTGCTGCCCGCCCCACGGTGCGGCTCGAGGCGACGGCGACCGACGACATCGGTCTTGCCGGTGGCTACTTCGAGTACCTGATCACGACAGGATCGGGCGAGGTTTTCAGCGCGCGGACGATCACCACACCGGTCGTGCGCTTCGGTGGATCACGCACCGGATCGCTCGCGATGACGCTCGATCTGGCATCGCTCAGGCTCAACCAGGGCGACGTCGTATCGATTCGCGCGATCGTCCAGGACGGCAACACGCTCAGCGGACCGGGACTCGGCACATCCGACACCCGGACTTTCAGAATCGCGCGCGCCGGTGAGTATGACTCGGTCGCAGTGGATGCGGCTGCCCCGCTTCCGATTGACAGCTCGGCGATGAGCCAGCGAATGCTCATCATGATGACCGAGAAGCTCGTGCGGGAGCAGAAGTCCCTGACGCGACCCGAGCTGGTGAAGCGCTCGACCGAGATCGGCGACATGGAAGACCGCATCAGAAAACGCGTGCACGAGATTCTGTTCGAGATCGAAGCCGAGTCGGAGGACGCCTCCGCACCGCCGGATCCGACCGCGACACTCGAGGCAGAGGAAGGCCCGGACGCGGTGCGAGCGGTTCGCAATCCGGATTTGCTCGAGGCATACAATGCTCTCTGGTCAGCGGTGCGCTCGCTGCAGATTGCGGAGCCGGCGCCCGCGTTGCCTCCGATGCGTCTGGCACTCAAGGCACTCGACCGCGCGCGGCTCGCGAACCGACTGTACCTGCGCGGTGTCCCACCCAGAGTGATCGTCGATCTGGCGCGCGTACGACTGATCGGGAAAGAGAAAGGGTCGAGTAGCACGAGAACGTCACGCTCTCCCACCGATTCAGCTCAGCTCGCGCTCGAGCGGAGGTTCAACGAAGCCATCGAGCTCATGGAGCGCCAGCCGTCCAACGCGGTTCGCGCCTTCATACTGCTTCAGGTTGATGCTCTTTCGGTATCGCCGGCGTTTGCGTCGGCGCTGAACGAGACCATCGACGCGTTCAGAAAGGGCAGGGATGCGACGATGCCGCTGCTCCGCGCTCGGCGTGCACTGTCCGGTGATCCCGCCGGCACCGCGGGACTTCCTTCCTGGTCGGGTGGGTGGTGAGCGAGTTCGTCTTCTGCACCGGCAGGTACGAGTCGGGAGACTGGGACAGCGCGCCCACCCTTCCAGCGAACCTCATCGATTCGGTCGCTAGGTATACGGAGATCGCGACCGCGCCGGCCGGCGCAATCGTCCCGCTCTCCTCGGAACGAATACTCGACTTTCCCCTCGTGTATCTCACCGGACATCTGCCATTCAGATTCACGGAGGCCGAGCGGCGGAATGTTCGCCGGCTCGTGGATCGTGGAGGGATGGTGTTCATCGACGATCACAACCACGACATCGGCGGCGTCTTTCACAAGACCGCGATCGAGGAGATCACACGCACGTTCTCAGCGCCGATCGATCTGCCGAACACGAATCCGATCTACACGGCGTTCTTCAAGTTCGACGACGGACCGCCCGCCACGAGTCACGAGCTCAACGGCTGGGGCGACAACCTGGTTCACAAGAATCTCAAGGCCGTGATGAGCGGTGATCGGATCGCGGTGCTCTACAGCAACAAGGACTACAGCTCGGAGTGGAACTACCACCCCGACAACAAGCGGTTCTCGGCAGTGGACAACACACGCTTCGGCGTGAACATCATCGTGTATGCGCTCACGCGCTGAGATCAGGGGAGCGCTCGAGGCCGTGCTCCGCACCGTGAGCCTGTTGATCCTTGCGTGGATGCTCTGGCTCTCGCTCGATCGAAGCCATGCTGAGACGATCGTCTCCGCGCGCTCGGCGAATCTGGCGCGGGCGCTTCATGACTGGACTTCTGGTGGGACCGCTCCGGATCGGATCTCAGCTCAGCTCGACAGCACTCCATCGCCACTCGAGCGTGACTGGCTCGTCGCCCTTTGGGGTGCGGGAAGCCCAGTCAGCTGGAGTGGTGATCTGCCTGCCGGTGGAGTCAGCGTGCAGCCGGTTCGCTCTCCGCGCGGTGGGCTGACTGTTCTGATCGCGGCACCGAGCGGAGCTGACGTGCGCGTATCGGACGATGTAGGACCTCTCGACACGGCAAAGGCAGCGCGCGGCGGAGCACGGTTCGATGTGCCCGCAGCGAGCGGAGTGATTCAAGCGCGTGTCGGCGGATCGACGGCGCGCGCTTCGGTCGAGGACAGCGTCGAGCTTCGCAGGGTGCTGGTGCTCGGAAGCGCCGGATGGGAATCGAAATTCGTCATCGCGGCGCTCGAGGAAGATGGATGGAAGGTGGATGCGGAGTTGCCTGTCGCACCCGGGGTCAGTGTGCGACAGGGCTCTGCCGGTCCCCTGGATACAGCCAGATACTCGGCGATCGTGGTGCTGGATGGATCCGCGACCTCGCGAGCTGGTGACATCGCCCGATACGTGAGCTCGGGCGGAGGGCTGATTCTCGCGGCGTCAGCGGGCGGGCTCGACGCATTTTCTCCGCTTCGCGCAGGTTCAACCGGAAGAGTCGTAGGCGGCGCTGTGCTTGCGTCGGAACCAGGCGCTACGTCGCTTCGCTCGTTGCCGCTGATTCCGATCGCTTCGCTCCGGGTCGATGCGATCGCGCTGGACCGGCGCGATGGTTCGATTGCCGCGGCTGCGCGGCGTCACGGCGCCGGCCGGGTTCTACAGCTCGGATACGTCGATACATGGCGCTGGCGAATGAGCGGGGGCGATGCCTCATTCGCCGAGCATCGCGCGTGGTGGACTCGCTCCGTTGCCAGCGTCGCATATGCGCCGCGAGTGCGTACAGTGAGCAAGCAGCTCGACGATGCACCGGTTGCACGACTGATCGGCGCACTGGGCTCACCATCGTCGCGTCCGCCCGCGAGTTTGGCCACCGCAGCCGGCTTGGTATCATTATGGTGGTTGTTCTCGCTCCTAGCGTTCTGCCTTCTCGCGGAATGGACTTCGCGGCGGCTAAGAGGCGCGCGATAGGAGTGGAAGTCTCGAGTCCGGAGCGTTGATGGACATCCTTTACGGATATCTGCGGAAATACTGGCGGTACGTCGCGCTGGCGCTGGTGCTGGCGGCGACGAACCAGGTGTTCTCGCTGCTCGATCCGCTGATCTTTCGCCACATCATCGACAGCTACGCGACGCGCTACAAGGACTACACGACGCAGCAGTTCATCCGCGGCGTGTCGGTCCTCCTGGGCATGGCGGTCGGCGTCGCCTTCGTATCGCGTGTCGCCAAGAATTTCCAGGACTACTTCGTCAACGTCATAGTCCAGCGGCTCGGTGCGGAGCTGTACTCGGACGGCATCCGTCATTCGCTGGAGCTTCCATACGCCGTGTTCGAGGACCAGCGAAGCGGTGAGACGCTGGGCAAGCTGCAGAAGGTGCGGAGTGACGTCGAGAAGTTCATCACCATGTCCATCAACATGCTGTTCACGACACTCGTCGGCGTGGTGTTCGTGATGATCTACGCGTTCAACGTGCACTGGGTCATCGCGCCGGCGTTTCTGCTCACCGTTCCGCTACTCGGCCTGTTGAGCTCCGTGCTCAGCAAGCGGATCAAGGTGATCCAGAAGGAGATTGTCGCGGAGACGACTGCGCTTGCCGGATCGACCACCGAATCACTTCGCAACATCGAGCTGGTGAAGAGTCTCGGGCTCGCTGAGCAGGAGGTGCGGCGGCTCAACGCGACTACGGAGAAGATTCTCCGGCTCGAGCTCAAGAAAGTGAGATACCTCAGGAGCCTGAGCTTCATTCAGGGCACGTTCGTCAACCTGCTGCGGACGGGCATCCTGTTCCTCATGCTCTATCTCATCTTCACGCAGAAGATCACGGTGGGACAGTTCTTCTCCCTGCTCATCTATTCGTTCTTCATCTTCGGCCCCCTGCAGGAGCTGGGAAACATCATCAACACGTACCGCGAGACCGAAGTGTCGCTGGAGAACTTCAGGAAGATCCTGGCGATTCCGAAGGATCCGAAACCGGCCGATCCAGTATCGGTGGACGATCTTTCGACGCTCGAGTTCAGGAACGTGAGCTTCACTCATCAGACAGCCACAACTCCAGCGCTGAACGACATCTCGTTCACGGTCAGGCGCGGGGATACGATCGCGTTCGTCGGCCCTTCCGGCGCTGGGAAGACGACGCTGGTGAAGCTGCTCGTCGGGCTCTATCCGCCGAAGCAGGGAGAGATTCTCTACAACGGTTTTTCGAGCGACGTCATCGATCTCGACCGCCTGCGGGAAAGGATCGGCTTCGTGACGCAGGATTCGCAGCTCTTCTCCGGAACGATTCGCGAAAACCTTCTCTTCGTGCGTCCTGATGCGACTGACGTCGAATGTCTCGACGTGCTGCACAAGGCCGCGGCACACTCGCTTCTGGCGCGGGCTGACAAAGGGCTCGACACGGTGATCGGCGAAGGTGGAGTGAAGGTCTCGGGCGGAGAGAAGCAGCGGCTGTCGATCGCCCGATCGCTGCTTCGCAAGCCGCACCTTCTCGTCTTCGACGAGGCTACGTCGTCACTCGATTCGCTGACGGAAGAAGAGATAAGCCGGACGATGCGGGACGTCGCGACCGACCGAGCCGTGATGACGATCCTCATCGCGCACCGGCTTTCCACCGTGATGCACTCGGACTGCATCTACGTTCTGGAGCAGGGACGCATCGTGGAGTCGGGGCTGCATGAGGAGCTGATCAGCCGAATGGGTCTCTACTACGCGATGTGGCGCCAGCAAGTCGGAGAGCGGCGAGCACCGGTGCGCGCCGCTGCCGCTGCGCCGATCGCGCTGCCGCCGGCGAAGGAGCGGGTCGGAGCACGCTAGACCTCGCCCGCCAGGAGTCGAGTGTGCAAGGTCACGTCCGGCCGGCGTCCAACAGCAGACACTACAACGGACTCATAATGAGAGTGAAGCAATTCGTCGCGCTCAGTGCCTTCGTCCTGCTTGGCTGCAAGGCCGGAGAGGAGCGCGCGCAATCGAAGGACGGACTCACAGGATCGGCCGACATGGCGGCTTCATCGCCTCCAATGGCGCCCGAGATGTCGAAACAGCAGGGCGTGGTGGGCCGAATCGCTCAGTCGTCGAGCTCGCCGGCGGAGTCACCGGTTCAATCCGATCGAGCGGCAACTGCCGGAACAGCGTCGGAGATCACACCGAGCATGCTGATCCGCACCGGTGGTGCATCGATCGAGGTGGACAAGCTCGATCCGGCGATCATCAAGGTGCGGCAGCTCGCGACGCAGCTCGGCGGATACGTAGCCAACTCGTCGATCAGCGGTGGTCGCGACCAGATCAGGAGCGCAACGCTCGAGCTCAAGATTCCCGCCGCGCGCTACGATCAGGCGATAAGCGGCCTCGGCGGAATCGGAAAGGTCGAGTCGGTGAACACGAACGTCGAGGATGTCGGCGAGGAGTATGTGGACATCACCGCGCGCGTGACGAATGCAAAGCGTCTGGAGGAGCGGCTCGTCACTCTGCTCGCCACTCGCACCGGCAAGCTCGAAGATGTGCTCGCGGTGGAGCGCGAGCTTGCGCGAGTGCGAGAGGAGATCGAGCGGTACGAGGGGCGGATGCGCTTCCTCCGCACGCGTGCGGCGGTGAGCACGCTGTCCATCACGGTGCACGAGCCGGCTCCGATACTCGGTCAGAACCCTGGTCAAAATCCGATCGTTGCAGCATTGAAGCAGGCGTGGCGGAACCTCGTCGGGTTCGTGGCGTGGCTCATCGCTTCGCTGGGGGTACTCATTCCTGTGGGAGCGCTGGTGGCGGTGGGGTGGTACGTCTACAAGAGGATTAGGCAAAAGCGCGGAACCGCATAACATAGAACTACCCTGCGACCGGGTAGTTCTATGTTTTCGCAGTTGAAAGACAATTCAAACGCCATCGTCCCCGCCGGCATCATAATTTCGAAAGCCTGAATGACGACCCCCTCGGCGGCATCGAATCCGGAGCCACTGCGCTCCGCGGAGAGCCCCGGCTCTTTGTCCGACGTCATCAGTCGTGCGCAGGGCGGGGACGGCGGCGCGTTCGAGATTCTTTACAACGAGCATTCGCCGCGCGTGTACGCGCTCTGCCTTCGGCTGTCGGGTGGAACTCAGGCGGAAGCAACGGAGCTGATGCAGGACGTGTTCATTCGGGCGTGGCGGGGACTTGGAAGCTTTCGCGGGGATAGCGCTTTCTCGTCGTGGCTTCACCGACTGGCGGTGAACGCGATGCTCGAGTCCGCGCGCACGGAAAAGCGGAGAACGGCAAGGGTTCTTTCGATGGAGGATCCGGGAACCATCGGCGCGGCTTCGGTCTCCGATACGCCGGAGCTTCGTCTGGACCTCGAGGACGCCATTGCGGCGCTTCCCGAAGGAGCGAGGATGGCGTTCGTGCTTCACGAGATCGAGGGGTATCAGCACGGAGAAATAGCGACTCAGCTGGGAATCGCCGAAGGCACGGTGAAGGCGCAGCTGCACCGGGCGCGCAAGCTTCTCATACAGGCATTGAACCGATGACAGACGATACGATCGACGAAGAAAGCCTGCGCGAGCTGCATGCCCGCACCGCGCGGCTTCCGCGTGAGATTGCGCCCCCGGCGGATGCATGGGCGCGCATCAAGGCGGAAATCGAGCGGCCTGACGTTCAGAGATCAGGTGCGGGGAGACAACCGAATGCAACGAGGCTCTGGTACCGCCCCGCTTTTCTGGTAGCGGCCGGACTCGTTCTGGCAGCTGCATCGTCCCTGGCGACACTCATGGTTGTGAGAAACAGGAGTGCGTCGGCGGTTGCCGACGTGACGACGACTCCCGCCGCAGGACAGCGTCGCACAGACGTGTCTTCGTCTCCGGGAACACCGGCAACGCTCGCCGAATTCACGGCTGTCGAGAACGATTACATCGGAACTGCGAACCGTTTGTCCGCAATTCTCGAAAGTGAAGAGACCCAGCTTTCACCGGAAACGGTCGCCAAGCTCAGGGAGAGTCTGCGCGTGATCGACGCCGCAATTCTCGAGGCGCGCGGTGCACTCGCGGCAGATCCTGCGAACAAGGCGCTGATCGAGATGCTTTCAAATTCGTACAACCAGAAGGTGGATCTTCTGCGGCGCACCACCGAGATGGGTCGCAGCTGATGATACGCCGCGCGTCGCTGCTCATCCCGTTCACGCTCGCGCTCGTCACGCTCGGCGCGAGCGACTGTCTGGCGCAGGCCAAGGTGATTCGCGGCCAGCCGCTCAATCCCGATGGAGCGATCCGCATCTACAACCTCGTGGGCAGCGTTCGCGTCATCGGATGGAATCGGGACTCAGTCGCTGTCCGCGGGTCGCTCGGGAAGGGGAATTCGCTTCACATGGGAGGCGGCCGCCAGGGGATGAAGATGTTCGTCGAGGGCACGGACGAGAGGAATCCGGCGGCGGCGAACATCGAAGTCTCCGTTCCCGCGCGGAGCAAGGTGTGGGTGAAGACCGCGACCGCAGACATCGAAGTGAGCGGAGTCACGGGCAGTCTCGACCTCTACGTAGTGGGAGGCACGATCCGTGTGAGCGGCAATCCCGCCGACGTCAATGCAGAGGCGATCGATGGATCGATACGCATCGTCGGCTCACCGGCGTGGGTGCGTGCGAAAAGCGCGAGCGGCGACGTGTCACTCAACGGGTCGAGCTCCGACGTCACGGTCTCGACCGTGAGCGGCAAGATCGACGTGGATGGAACGCGATTCGAGAAAGCGAAGTTCGAGTCGGTGACGGGAAGCATCCGCTTCGCGGGCAGCTTTCAGCGCGGGGGACTGGCGAGCTTCGACAGCCACAGCGGCTCGGTGGAGATCGGAATGCCTGCCGGCAGTCCAGCGGATTTCGACATCGTCTCCATCGCGGGTGCGATCACGAACAAGCTGACGTCGACGCGGCCGATAGCAGGGCGCTACGGCCGGGGGGCCGAATTGAACACCACGAGTGGCGACGGTGGAACCAGGGTTGTCGTCAGGTCGTTCAAGGGGCCGGTCGTCCTGCTGCGCAAAGACTGAAACCAGTTAGTAGCAAGTAGATACTAAAAGGGCTTTCAACGCAGAGTGGTCAACCGGCATCTCAGGAATGCACAACCACTCTCATAATGGAGGCCTGAATGTTCAAGCTCCGCTCTCTCGCTCTTGCCGCTTCTCTCTCGCTTGTCGCTTTCGGCACGACGCTCGCCGGCCCGCCGTGGATCGCGATCGAGTACCCGGTCAATCCCCATGACCCCAACACACGCGGCGCGTTTCTCACAGTACGGACGTACCATCACGGCGATCTGATGGCCTTCGACATCAGTGGCACCGCCGAGGGACTAGTGAATGGAAAGCGCCAGTCCGTTCGCCTCGAGATCAGGCGACTCCCGCAGACCGGAGGTTACGCCGTGTTCTGGAAGAAGCCGGCGGCCGGAACCTGGGCGCTGGTGATATCCACGAGCCGCGAAGGACAGCACATGGCGAGCGCGCTGGTTGACGTGGCTGCAAACGGTCGCGTGGCGAGTGTCACTGTTCCCTCCAACCCGATGGAAGGCGGACGCTGGCAGGTCCCGCGAAAGGTGGCCGCATCGGAGATCGAGTTGCTTCTGCGAACCGACCGAACATTCTCGGCGATGACTCGCAACTAAGAAACAACCGCGCCACAGAGACTCAGAGGCTCGGAGAAAACCAGAAATAATTTTTTGGGAACAGCGACGACATCACTGAGGTCGATTGGACATCTGGAACGTCGTTGCTTTTCCAAATCAATTTCCCGTAGTTCTCCGAACCTCTGTGACTCTGTGGCGCGGTTTTCTTCTGCGGCCCTTACGGGTTGAACCAGTACGACGCCTTGATCAGGAACGTGTTGCTCGGGTGCGTATCGAATACGTCCTTCAGGTTTCGGCTGAAGCTGAAGTCATTCGCGGGTACGCCGTCGAGCTGTCGTCCCTGCTGCCACACGAAGAACAACGTCGAGCCCGGGCGGTACTCCCACCGCACCACACTGTTCGAGCGGAACTCCTTGAAGTCGAATCCGCCTGGATCTCCCGCAAAAGGCTTGAATCGTCTGTCGTAGTCGTCAGCGTGCGGATCGTCGAGCTCTCTCCAGTTGCTGTACTTGCCGGCCGAGCTGAAGGGCTGCGCATAGATCTGGAGGGAAAGTGTCGGACTCGCGGTGTAATTGATGCGCGACGTCAGGCTGAGTGTCTTCTGGTCGAGCCTGGCAAACGTGTAGTGCGTAGTGTCGGCGCCCGCGACACCGAAGTTGGCGCGCCACTGCGTGTCGTTGATGTCATGGCTGTAGCTGACACCAAGTGACGCGCTCAGCTGGCTTCCCAGGTTCATCTGGGCGGAGGGCTCGATCCATTTTCCGCTCGTGCGTCCAACGTCGTTCCGATACGTGCCGGTGAAAACATTCCAGGTGTACTTCTTCCGGCTGTCGCCTTCGACGCCTCCCCAAACATCCCAGCCCTTCGCGTTGCGCAGCACGGGACCGCCGCGCGAAACCCGGTCGTTGTACGTCTTCGCGAAGTCGTTCAGGTTGCCACCGACGTGCCCCCACATGTAGTTCTTGAACTGCATGTGCCAGTTGGTGTTGAGTGCCACGTTCAGCGGAAGTCCTTCGGTGTTCCAGCGCTGCATGGTGTTGAAGTTGTGGAACCTGCGCTGGAAGTACTTCGACGGCTTGTTGTACTGGAAAGCAAGCCAGTTGCGGAACATCTGCTCGTCGGCGCGCTGCTGGAATCCGAGATCGTTGCTCTCGAAGCCCGGCGAGAATCGCTGGAGCACGCTCTGGAAGCGCGTGATGCCGCCGCCGAACTTGCTGATCGAGAGTCTCTCAGCGTTTCCGGTCAGCCGGGTTTTCGTCGGATCGAACGAGATGTCGTCGTCAGGCCGCTGATAGCGGTGAACGCCGTCGAGCTGTGTGCTCGAGATCGCGGACGCTGAGCCGTTGACCTGACTCGCGGCGACGTACGCGCGCATCTCGTACTTCTTGTCGAAGAACCGATGGCGAACGTCGAGCCCGCCCGTGTACGCCGAGCTGCGAAGGAAGTCCTCGGTATCGTCGTTCAGGCTGCGATTCACGCCCGTGATCATCACTCCGATTCCGGTCTGCCCGTCGTTCATGTCCTGCTGGAGCCGGCCGACCGCGTAATTGGTGGAGGGCTCGATGGTGCGGTCGTCGGTTCCGATCTCGCGTTGCGTGATGGCGTCGAGGAACCCTACGGACAGGCCCTTTCCGAGCCTTCCCGTCAGCTTGCTCGCGCCCAGGATCGTGGTGTTCAGCGGGCTGCGCTCGTCGCCGTAAAGGCCGCGGAGCTGCGGCGAGCGTCCGATGCGGCGGGAGTAGAACAGACCCCGGCACCCGGTGTCGATGTCGCCGCAGGAGGTGTTAAAGGCGAAAATCCCCGATCCTTCCAGGAAGAAAGGCCGTCGTTCCTCAAAAAACTGCTCGAAGGCTGAAAGATTCAGCACCGACGGATCGGCCTCCACCTGACCGAAATCGGGGTTAATCGTCGCATTAAGTGTAAGGTTCGAAGAAAGACCGTATTTGACGTCGGCTCCGGCCGAAAAGGACTGTGGATGATCGAAGGAGCTTCCCGACGGACGGGTCTCGTTCTTGGTCACGACATATGGCGCGATCTCGAGGCGACTCGGCGATCCGATGCCGCTGATTCCACCAAGGTCTCCCGACTGGGAGACGTATCCATTCTTGTCGCGATGATAGAGGGGCCAGCTGATGCGGGCACCGGTGCGCGCCACGTCGCGCACGATCATCAGGCCAAACGTGTGCTCGGGCGTATTCCCGAACCGCATCTGGCTGAATGGAATGCGGAACTCGGCAGTCCAGCCGAGGGAATCGATCGCCGTCGCGACGTCCCAGACGGCGTCCCAGGTGGCGTCTTCGTTGTTATCGTTGGAAACGTAGAAATCGCGCTTCACGCCCGCCGGATTGACGGCGAACTGGTAGGCGGTCTGCCGGTCGTGATACGAATCGATGACGAGCTTGAGCTGCTCGGACTGCGTGCGCACGTCGCGCCGGCTCAACAGCGAGATGATGCTGTCAGGTGCGGGATCGTACATGCGCGCCATCACGTAGAGGTATCTCTCGTCGTGAACGATGCGAACGTCGGTCCTGAATCGGCTTTCCGCCCCCTGATTGGGATCGTACTCGAGGAACTTGTCGATGGCTTGCGCGGTAGCCCATGCGGGATCGTCGAGCTTTCCGTCCAGAACCGGAGTGACCGCGGCCTTCGATGCGCGCGCTACCGTCGGGCTCGCGGTCGAGGTGGCAGGAACCGGCGATTCGCCGCGTTCCACTGTGGCGGCGGTAGCGACGGACGTGCCCGACTGAGCGGACAGCAATCCGGGAACCAGGATCAACGATGCGAAAGCGAGAATTCTCATGATGCGGTCGGCAGTGATCTGCGGAGGATGTGGTCGAGCGGGCCCTCGGGGGATTACGCGCTCAGACAGCGCCTGGTGTCAAAGGGTTTGGAACTAAGTGTTTGACATTGAGCACGAACACATCATTATGTGGTCCCCCCCGTTTCGGAATGACGTGACGGGCGGATTTACTACATTCTGACAGATGTAATGAAGTCACCTCTTCTGCTCGTGCTGCTCGTTGCGACCTTCGCGGGTGCGCTCGGCGCCCAGGTCTCACCAGGCCAGAGCGCGGAGACGGTCGCGCCCGGTGCAGTCACAATCACGGGACAGATCGTTGGTGAGGGAACGGGACTGCCCATTCCGTACAGCACCGTCAGACTTCAACCCATCGGGCGCGAGCGATTTGCCGATCGCTCCGGCGCGTTCGTGTATTACTCGGTGGCGCCCGGTGAGTATCAGGTCCAGGTGCGCATGCTTGGTTATCTGCCCGTCGACACCACGATCAATGTGGTTGCCAACATCGCGCGCACGCTGAGGGTCACACTGACCCGCGTTCCAACCTCACTCGACGAAGTGCAGGTGAGCGCTCCGCCGAGACGGTGTCTCGTCCCCGACGAGATGGGTTACGTCCCGGACAGCGAGCTGGGCACCGTGCTCGAGGAAGCGAAAAAGAACGCGCAGCGCGAGCAGCTGCTGCGGCGCACGTACCCGTTCGAGTTCCGCCTTGCGCAGTCTCACGATACGTACGACCTCGTGAGCAAGACGAGCGCGCTGCAGTACGACACTGTCGTACATCGCAGCAACGATTCGTGGCGGTACAAGAAGGGAAGAGTCGTCAGCGACGATCGCAACAAGATATTCGGCGAGGTAAGACTGATGCGTCTTCCGACTCTCGCCGATCTTGCGGATCGCACGTTTCTCTCCGCGCACTGCTTCAAGTATGCGGGCATCGTCGACGAAAGCGGCCGCCCGGCGCATCGCATCGACTTCTCGCCTGATTCCGGACTCATCGCGGCCGATGTCGAAGGATCGATCTATCTGGACAGCGCTACATACCTGATTCGTCGCGCGCAATTCCGGCTTACGCGGGGCGGTACCGTGAAACCGGCGATCATCGGTCTGGAAGTGACGACGACGTACAAGGAGATTCTTCCCAACGTCGCCCTGTTCGACGAGATCCGATCCGTGCAGCCTCTCGCGGTTGTCGCGCAGAGCGGACCCCGCAGAGAATTCCGCGAGGTGCAGCGGCTTCTGAGCTATCGCTACCTGTACGGCGGTCCGCCGGGAACGCTGGGGTTCAAGTGGATCGACGTGGAGGCGGGATCGCCACTTGTGGCGGCACAGGACGGACCCCCCGCACACAGCTCGGAAGGGTACCGCTCGCAGGTCGGTCCGCCCCCGGGCCCGCCGCCCAAGTAAGCAAGTAGACACTTGCACGCATCCGTGGGCGCGACTAGGTTCAGCGTCCATGGATACCCGAACAACCATTCTGAATGCGGCCGTGCAGGTGTTCTCCCAGCACGGCTTCCGCGGCTCGACCACACGGCGCATCGCCGACGCGGCCGCGGTGAACGAAGTCACCATCTTCCGGTACTTCGGCTCGAAGGAAGCCCTCCTGCAGGAGGCCATCGGCGAGTCCGAGATCCGCGCGTTCACCAGCCCTCTACCGGAGGATCCGGTCGATCCTCAGCTCGAGCTCACTGAGTGGTGCACAGCGGTCCTGAACCATCTGCATACGCGAAGCCCCGTGATTCGGAAATGCATGGGCGAGATGGAGGAGAGGCCCGAGCTCACAGCGAGGGCCGCTGAGGCGCCGACGCGCGCGACCAACGAGCTCTGCGCGTATTTCAGCCGGTTCAGGGAGCTTGGCTTCACCGACGATGAGTTCGACGCTACGGTCGCGGCCTCGATGCTCATCGCGGCGCTGTTCCATGACGCAATGGGACGCGACATGATGCCGGACATCTACCCCAAGCCGGCGGAGAGCGCGCCGTCGCGCTACGCCCAGTTCGTTCTGCACGCAATCGGAGTGAGGGCGTCCAGAGACGATTCACGATCGACGGGAAACTCAGCGGCGAACTCAACGTCAACGCATTCCATATGAAAGCTTCAACAACAAACTGGCGCAGGGGAACTCTGGTTTCGCTTCTCCTGCTGGCGCCTTCCATTCTGCAGTCACAAGCGACGCCGGTTTCACCGGCGAGCGCAGGCCAGGCTGCGGCGGTCTCCCTCTCGCTCGATGATGCGGTGAGAATGGCGGAAGGACAGAGCGAGGCGGTTCGCATCGCGCGTGCTGGAGCGCAGCGCGCCGACGGCCAGCACCTCCAGACACGCAGCCAGTATTTCCCGCAGGTGTTCGGCTCCGGCAGCTACACGCGCACGCTCAAGTCGCAGTACTCGAACTTTGCATCCGAACCCGACACCACGACCAAGCCCGCGTCTCCGGCTCCGCCCTGCGATGCATATCTGCTCGACCCGACAGCAAGCATCGCCGACCGCATCGCCGGTCTCGAGCAGGCATCGCGATGCGCATCGGGACTCAATCCGTTTGCCGCGTTCAGCAGCCTGCCGTTCGGCCAGGCCAATCAGTATCAGCTTGGCGTCTCGGTATCGCAGAGTCTCTTCAGTGGCGGACGCATCTCCGCCCAGAACGAAGCCGCTGCAGCAGGCCGGCGCTCGGCTGGTCTAGAGCTGACAGCGCAGCGCGCGCAAAACGTTCTCGACGTGGCGCAGGCTTACTACGACGCGGCGCTGGCGGATCGTCTCGTGGCCATCAGCGATGCGTCGTTCACGCAGACAGAGAACGTCCTTCACCAGGTCCAGTTGAACAAGGATGTCGGGAACGTATCCGAGTTCGAGCTGCTGCGTGCGCAAGTCACGCGGGACAACCAGCGTCCACTGGTGATTCAGCGGCGAAGCGACCGCGAGGTTGCGTATCTGCGGCTCAAGCAGCTCCTGAACATTCCGCTGGAACGTAATCTCTCGCTCACGACGTCCATCGACGACGTGTCGGGTATTCCCGAAGGAATCAAACTCGCCGGGTTGACGGTTTCATCGTACGATGCACCCGACACCGCGTCGTCCAACCGCGCCGCCGTGCGACAGGCAAACGAGTCGGTACGGGCCCAGCAGCAGCTGGTGCGCGTCGCGCGCTCGCAGAGGCTGCCGTCGCTGTCATTCTCCTCGCAGTACGGAGCGGTCGCGTACCCAACGAGCGGACTCCCCGGTTCAGGAGACTTCCGCACCAACTGGACGGTCGCCCTTTCCACGCAGATCCCTCTCTTCACTGGTGGCCGCATCCGCGGTGACGAGCTCGTTGCGCAGGCAAACCTCGCGGAGTCGCGCGCGCGTCTGCAGCAGGTGCAGGAATTTGCCGCGCTTGACGCCCGCATTGCGATCAATGCCCTGAACCAGGCCAGGGCGGCGTGGGATGCGAGCCGCGGCACGTCGGAGCAGGCGTCTCGCGCCTACACCATCGCCGAAGTGCGGTATCGCGAAGGGATATCCACGCAGCTCGAGCTCAACGACTCGCGGATTCTGCTCGGGCAGGCGACGGCGAACCGAGCCCTTGCAGCACGCAATCTCCAGATCGCGCGAATCAAGCTGGCGCTTCTCCCGAATCTTCCGCTGCAGGCGGGGACGTCGGCGCAGAGTGCAAATCAGATTCAAACGCAGCAGCAGTCGACACAGCAGACCTCACCGCAGCAATCGCAGCCCACGCAGCAGCAACGGGAGGCGCAGCAGGGAACGGTCGCCAATCAGCAGATACCACCGCCACTCTAATCATGATGAAAGAAATACAGAGATCATTCTCGCCGGGATCGATACCGGCACTCGCGCTGCTCTCGGCGGCGCTCATCTACGCTTCCGCATGCAAGGGCGGTGCGGCCGCCGAGGCGGATTCCTCAGCGGCTGAAACGACGACGATCGGAACGGAGAACATCGCGGTCGTCACGAGCGGGGTTCTGCAGAGCGGTCCGACAGTTTCGGGCGCGCTTGCACCCGAGCGCGAGGCGGTGGTCCGCGCTCAAGTCGGAGGCAGTGTGCTTCAGACCACAGCCGATCAGGGGCAGGCGGTGCGCTCGGGCCAGACTCTCGCCCGCATCGAGGGTGGAGGACTTCAGGACATGTATCTCTCGGCGAGAGCCGGCGTTACGGCGGCGACCAACAATGCCGACATAGCGCGGCGCGAGCTCGCTCGGGCGGAGAAGCTTCTCGCCGCAGGAGCGATCGCCGAGCGCGACATCGAGCAGGCGCGCCGCAGCGCGACGGCGGCGAATGCAGCGCTTGCCGATGCGCGTGCTCGACTCGCCACTGCTCAGAAGCAGTGGAACAACACAATCGTCGCCTCTCCAATTTCCGGTATCGTGAGCGAACGTCCAATCTCCGCTGGTGACGTCGTTCAGACGGGCGCGCACCTGTTCACCGTGGTCGATCCGTCGAGCATGCGCCTCGAGGGCTCAGTCCCCGCGGAGCAGCTATCGCAGGTCAGACTCGGAGCTCCGGTGACGTTCACGGTGAACGGATACCCCGGCCGCACGTTCTCCGGCCGTGTGACGCGAGTCAATCCGACTGCGGATCCCGCGACGCGCCAGGTTCGCATCCTCATTTCGATTCCTAACGCGGAAGGGCGTCTGGTGGGCGGGCTCTTCGCCACAGGAAGGCTCGCGAGTGAAAGCCGCTCCGGCATGGTCGTGCCGGTGACGGCTGTCGATTCGCGCAGCAACGTCCCGGCAGTGTTCCGGATAAAAGGCGGAAAGGTGGAGCGAGTCCCGGTACAGCTCGGTCTTCACGATGAAGCCGCGGAGCAAGTCGAGATCGCTTCGGGTGTTCAGATCGGAGACACGCTCCTGCTCGGAGCGGCGCAGGGAATCACGCCGGGAACGATCGTGAAAGTGTCGACGCCGTCCGACAAGGCGACGACGTCAGCCAAGCCGAAGGAGTAGTCGATGGTAATCTCCGATTTCGCAATCAAGCGCCCCATGATCACCGTGGTGACCATGGTGGCGCTCGTCGTGTTCGGTCTCTTCGCGCTGTGGCGTCTGCAGACCGACGAGTTTCCCGACGTGCAGCAGCCGGTGGTGATGACTGGAATTCCGTATCCGGGCGCTTCGCCGGAGGGCGTGGAGCGCGAGATCCTGAAGCCGGTCGAGGATGCCCTCAAGGGTATCTCCGGAGTCGATCAGATTTTCGGAACGGCATCCGACGGCTACGCTCAGATCATCGTCGTCTTTCTCTTCGAGAAGGACATCTCGCAGGCAACGCAGGACATCCGCGATGCAATCTCGTCCATTCGCGCGGATCTCCCGGTGGAGATGAAGGAACCGATTCTCCAGCGACTGGATCCGGCGGACCAGCCGATCGTCTCGCTCACGATGTCATCCGACACATACACCCCCGCGCAGCTCACACGAATGGCGGACCCGGCCATCACGAGCGAGCTTCGCGGAATCTCGGGTGTCTCGCAGGTGCGCATCGTCGGAGAGGTGAAGCGTGAGATGACGATTCAGCTTCGGCCACAGGCGCTCCAGGCAGTGGGCGTCAGCATCGCGCAGGTGGTCCAGGCGCTTCAGGCACAGAATCTCGCGGCTCCCGTAGGTCGTGTGAACGGCACTCTCGACGAGCGCACGATTCGTCTGCAGGGGCGGCTTCAGGGACCCGAAGACTTCATGCAGCTCGTCGTCGCCGAGCGGAACGGGCAGATAATTCGTCTCGGCCAGGTCGCCGATGCGCTCGATGGAACGCAGGAACAACGATCGCTTGCACTCTTCTGGGAGCGCGACTCGGCGAACAAGTCGATGCTCGCGGGCAAGGAGGCGATCGGGATCGATATCACGAAATCGAAGGGCTACAGCACCACGGCAGTCAGCAAGAAAATTCAGCAGACCATCCAGAGGATGGAGAAGACCCTTCCGCCCGGCGTGAAGGTGGGTGTCGTGCGGGACTCGGGCGTGCGCGTCGCCAACTCCGTGAGGAATGTGGAGGAGGCGCTCCTGGAGGGAGCACTGCTCACGGTGCTCGTGGTCTTCATCTTCCTGAACTCGTGGCGGTCGACAGTCATAACGGGACTCGCGCTTCCGGTCTCGGTGCTGGCGTCATTCATTGCGGTGTGGATGTTCGGATTCACGCTCAACACGATGTCACTGCTGGGGCTGTCACTGGCCATCGGCATCCTGATCGATGATGCTATCGTGGTTCGAGAGAACATCGTGCGGCACATCGAGATGGGTAAGGATCACATGACGGCGGCGCACGAGGGCACCGACGAGATCGGCCTCGCTGTGGCGGCGACAACATTCTCGATCGTCGCGGTGTTCGTGCCGATCGCGTTCATGTACGGAGTTGCGGGACAGTGGTTCAAGCCGTTCGCGCTCACCATCGCGTGCGCCGTGCTTGTGTCACTCCTCGTCTCGTTCTCGCTCGACCCGATGCTCTCCGCATACTGGGCCGATCCACAGGTCGAGGCGCACGAGCGGCGGAACCCGATCGCGCGTGCTCTGGACAAGTTCAATCTCTGGTTCAACCGCCTTTCCGAGCGTTACAAGAAGCTCATTGGCTGGGCGCTCGATCACCGTCTGGCGATGGTGGGGCTCGCTCTGGCCACGTTCATCGGCGCGCTAGCGCTTCCGGCCATGGGTCTGGTGGGTGCCAGCTTCTTCGGAGCGGACGATCGCTCCGAGCTCACCGTCGCTCTCGAGACACCGCCGGGGTCGAACCTCGACTACACGCGGATCAAGGCTGAGGAAGCGGGTCGGATCGCGCGCCAGCATCCGGAAGTAATCTACACGTACACCACTCTCGGATCGGCCACCGGCGCTGTCGACGACGGCAGCATCTATGTTCGCCTCCTGCCGAAGCACGAGCGAAGCATCGGGGCGGAAGAGCTCGGCAGCCAGATTCGCAAGGAAGTCGGTCGCATAGGCGGCGCCACAATGACTGTGTACACAAGCCAGTTTGCGGGTCAGCAGAAGCAGATTCAGCTTCAGCTTCGCGGAGGCAACCCAGCGAGTCTCAACCTCGCGGCCGAGCAGCTTGCCGCTCAGGTGAAGCAGGTGCCTGGCGCAGTCGATGTCGGCCTTTCCACCAAGGGACAGAAGCCTGAGCTGGAGATCGAGCTCAACCGAAGTCTCGCCGGCAGCATCGGCGTGACAATCGGCCAGGTCGCGCAGGCGCTGCGTCCCGCTTTCGCCGGTATCAAGGCGGGAGACTGGGAGGATCCGACGGGCGAGCTGCGTGAGGTCAACGTACGCCTTCAGCCCGAATCACGGCAGCGTGTGTCAGATCTGGAGCAGCTGCCGCTCGTGATCAACACGGAGACGGGACAGACGACGTTGCCGCTGGGACAGATTGCAACTGTCAATCAGGGACTCGGACCAGCGCAGATCACTCACCTGGATGCCGAGATGGTCGTGACTGTCGAAGCGAACACGTCGGGCCGTTCGCTCAGCGAAGTCATGAAGGACATCAACGCGCGGATCGACAGGATGACGATGCCGCCGGGCGTGCGCCTGACGCAGGGCGGAGAGGTGGACAGCCAGAACGAAGTGTTCGGGCGAATCTTCGCCGCGCTGGGAATCGCCGTGATGCTCATGTATCTGATTCTCGTGGTGCAGTTCGGCTCGTTCCTCGAGCCGCTCGCGATTCTCATCTCGCTGCCGCTGTCACTGATCGGTGTGATGCTCGCGCTGATGCTGACCGGCGACACGATCAACATCATGAGCCTCATCGGTGTGATCCTGCTCATGGGAATCGTGGCGAAGAACGCGATCCTGCTCATCGATTTCGCAAAATGGGCCCGGGAGAGGGACGGCCTTTCTCGCCGCGAGGCGTTGATTCAGGCGGGCGCGATTCGTCTCCGCCCGATTCTCATGACGACGCTCGCGCTGATCGCGGGAATGATCCCGGTTGCGCTCGGACGCGGTGAGGGCGCGCAGTTCCGTGCTCCGCTCGGCCGCGCGGTGATCGGCGGCGTCATCACGTCGACGCTTCTGACCCTCGTGGTGATCCCGACGTTCTACGAGATCATGGACGAGTGGCGGGAATGGGTGATGGGGAAATTCGGCCTGGTGCCGGAGCACAGGATTCCGCCCGGTGCTGTTACTCCTGCTCCGGAGACGGTGATGAGCTCCGCGCGGTCGTGACCAGCACGACGGCTCCGATGATTATTGCTGCGGCGACCGCGGTGCGAAGGGAAAGCGCTTCGTCCGCGAAAGCCCAGCCGAGAAACACAGCAACTACGGGATTGACGTAGGCATAGGTGGAGACGCGCGACGCCGGCTGAACCTTGAGCAGCCAGATGTACGCGGTGAAGCCAACGAGCGAGCCGATAGTCGTGAGATAGATGAACCCGGCGATCGACCTCGCCGACACAGCGGCGGGGTCGAATCGCATCGGCTCCCCTGTGATGAAAGCCAGTGCCAGAAGCAGCGCTCCGCCGGAGAACATCTCCATTGCGGTGGCGAGCAGCGCCGACTTCGGCAGGATCGCGTGACGCGAATAGATCGAGCCGATGGCCCACGAGAGCGATCCCAGCATCAGTACCGGAGCGCCCTTGAGCATTCCGCGTCCCCCACCCGATGCCGTCATCGGATGAAGCGCTGAAGGCCCGATCAGAACGACAATTCCGATCAGACCGGCGACAAGGCCCACAATCACACCCGTCGTTGGACGCTCCCCGCCGGGGCTGAGCCAGTCGATCACCACGATCCAGAACGGAAGAATCGCGACGAGCAGCGCGGCGATTCCCGACGGAACGAACTGCTCCGACCACATCACCGCCCCGTTGCCGCCCAGTATCAGGAATGCGCCGATGATCGTGGCGTTTCGCCATTGAAGCGCAGTCGGCTTTTCTCCTGAGCGCACTCGAGCCCACGCATAGAGCACGGCGCCGGCGAGCATGAACCGCACTCCGCCCATGAGAAACGGCGGAATCGTCTCGATCGCGAAGCGGATACCGAGGTAGGTGGAGCCCCAGACGAGATAGATGGCCGCGAACGCGGCGATGATCCTACTCCGGGATGCGCCGCTGCCGCTCACGTTTCTTGTCAGAGTGCTTTTTCTTTTCAGTGAGGCGAGCTTCGTTGGCCCTCCTGGGGCGTTTCGTCGGCTTGCGTTTCTTTCGAACCTTCAATGCGCGTGCGATGGTCTCCGCGAGCCTTCGCTCGGCGGCATCGCGATTCCGAGCCTGACTTCTGGTGTCGCTCGCTACTACGCGGATCGCACCCTCGTCACTGAGACGGGACGCCAGCCTCTCCGTCAGAAGCAGCCGCTGCTCGTCGGACAGCGCCTTCGATCCCGCAATGTTCCAGGAGATCTCGATCCGAGAGGACGTCTTGTTGACGTGCTGCCCGCCGGCGCCGGAGGCTCGCGACGCGCGAACCTCCAGCTCACCACGCGGGATGACGAGAGAATCGGTGACACGAAGGCCTGTCACCGGAATTTCGCTGTGCTCTTCACCCGTGCTCGTCACGACTGATGATAACAGCGGCCGAGGGGTCGTCGCGACATGGTTCCGGTGTGACCCGAAAAGCTTGTTCACAGTCACGAGGCAACGGCGCAAGAAAGCAATGGCGCACGATTCCATTGACACGTATCATTCCTCGCGGCAATCCACTCATTGTCGCCGCTTTCGTGCGGCCTTGGCCAATACGTATGACAGCAACCGACACGCCTGTCACGCTCGAGCCTTCAGGACTTGCCGATTCCCCGCGACTTTCGCGAGCCGTAACGCGCCTCCCCAGTCGTGACCAGCTTGTCGACCACGTTGAACGCGAGCTCATTCGCGCGCGAAAGGGCCTGGGATTCCGGTTCGTCGTGCTGTCCGTGGAGCTCGATGCATGGAGAGCAACGGTCGCGAGCCACGGGAAACAGGTCGGCGACGAGCTTGTCGACTCCGCGGGTGGCCGCATCGTCGAGATGCTCTCGGCACAGGAGCTCGTAACCCCTCTCGGAAGCGGCACGCTCGCCGTTATGATCGATGGGACCGGCCCCCATGGCACCGCACTCGACGTCGCCGACAGAATCCAGCGTGGGTTCATGATGGGCTTCGGGACGGGCGACAACATGGTCTACACGACCGCGAGCATCGGAATCGCGAAGGTCGCGTCTCCCTACACGAACGCCGAGGACATCATTGGCGACGCCGCAACCGCGATGCGGCGATCGAGAGCGCTGGGAAAGGCTCGCGCAACAGTATTCCGGCTGAGGATGTACGAAGATCCGCCCGATACGGGACTCGAGGCTGAGCTCCGCTCGGCGCTGGAGAACCGTGAGTTCGAGCTTCAGTTCCAGCCGATCGTCTCGGGTCGCAGCGGACAGGTGGAGGCTTTCGAGGCCCTGCTCCGCTGGCGCCATCCGTCACTGGGACTCCGTGCGCCGCTGGATTTCCTGCCGACCCTCAAATCCTCCGGGCTGATGAAGGAGGTGGGCGAATGGGTGATCGGCGAGGCGTCAACACAGGCGCTGAGGTGGAGCGAGAAGAGCGGACGCACAATCCCGGTGACCGTCAACCTCGCCGCTGAAGAGTTCTCCGACCCGATGGTGCTCGGCGCCGTGAACGGGGCGATCGATCGCTTCCCCGACCCAGGAGCACTCACGATCGAGATCAGCGAGGACGCCCTTCTCGAAGGGATAGCCTCATCCGGCCCGGCTCTGACGGGTCTCAGGGAACGCGGCGTGCGAATCGTCCTCGACGATTTCGGCGCAGGTTATTCGTCGCTCGACTATCTGCGAAAGCTGCCCATCGATGGAATCAAGATCGATGCGTCGTTCGCCGACAGGATCGAGGGATACGCCGAAGACAGGCCAGTGGTGCAGGGAATCGTGGAGCTGGCGCGGAAGCTGGATCTCGCGGTTTTCGCCGAAGGCATCGAAGAGCCGGCACAACTTGGAAGACTGCTCGATCTCGACTGCGAAGGAGTGCAGGGATTTCTGATCTCCAGCCCGGTTGACTCCGAGCTCGCCGCAAGGATGGCCGAGACGAACTGGCACCCGGCGCTCGACGCGATGCCTACCTCCAGCGGAACAGCTTAAGCGCCAGAACGAAGCTGGCGACGAGCCACGCCGAGATGATGATCATCTCGGTGCTCAGACCGCTGATCGAGGTTCCTTCGAGCATGTTGGCGCGCAGCGCGTCGTTCACCGCGGTGAGTGGCAGCGCCTTGATGAGCGGCTGAACCGCATTCGGGAAATTGCTGGATGAGAAGAACACTCCCGAGAAGATCCACATCGGGAGCATCACGAAGTTCATCAGGCCCGACACTCCCTCGACTGTTTTCGCACGCGACGCGATGAGGAGGCCCAGGCCTCCGAACGCCAGTGCCGAGACGAGACAGATCAGCCCAAGCTCGAGGAGCGACCCTCTCAATGGAACGCCGAATGCGAGCGCTCCGAAGCCGAGCAGCGCCACGACCTCGAGGATGAGAAAGAACAGACGCGAAAAAAGAAACGACATCAGGTACTCGGCGCGTGACATCGGGGTCGCCATGAACCGCTTGAGGAGGCGCTTTCCGCGCGAGTCGACGATGGCGAAACCGATTCCCCAGATCCCGCTTCCCATCAGGTTCATTCCGAGAAGTCCGGGAATCACGAAGTCGATGTAGCGCGATCCGCGCTCGGTGACGCGCCGCTCGGTGACTTTGACAGGGTCAGTCCGGCCGGCACCGGCCTGGATCGCCCGGTCGGCGATCAGGCGGGCGGTTGCCGATTCACTGCGCACCGGATCGTAGACGTAGCGAACGCTCCCGTCGGGCTCGGGCACCACCAGCAGGGTGACCTTTGCGGTGCGGAGAGCCCGGGCCGCGGCGCTGTCATCCATCTGCTCGACGACCATCGACGAATCACGCCGCAGTGACGCGATAATCCTGGAAGTGGTTGGTGTTGTGACCACTCCGATTCGCGGCTTGTCCGGTGCGCGCGAGCGGAACGCCAGTCCGAGCCCCACGGCGAGCAGAATCGGAAAGACGAAAGTCCAGAAGACCGCCTCCGGCTGCCGGATGAATTCCCGGAACCGGACCAGCGTGAGCTGGACGAGCGATCTGTCGACGAAGCGTCTTTCCGGATGCGGCGTGGCGTCACTCATCGCGCAACGTCCTCCCGGTCAGAGCAACGAAGACATCCTCGAGAGTAGTCGATGTCGCTCGGGGCGGTGGAGGAGGATGAGCCGCAGCGATCGATTCCATCAGCTCATGGGGCGTTCCCTGCGCGATGATGTGGCCGTGGTCGACGATTGCAACGCGGTCGCAGAGCCTTTCGGCCTCGTCCATGTAATGCGTCGTGAGAAGGATCGTGCGTCCCGTCGCGCGGAACTCCTCGATCAGGGACCAAAGCTGTCGTCTCGATTGCGGGTCGAGCCCGGTGGTCGGCTCGTCGAGAAAGAGAAGCTCGGGATCACCCACGAGCGCGCACGCAACCGCGAGCCGCTGCTTCTGACCTCCCGAAAGTGTGCCGACTCGCGCGTTCTTTTTTTCTTCGAGCTGGACGAGCGCGATGACCTCGTCGACGTCCCGCGGCTTCTGGTAGAAGCTCCGAAAGAGAGTCAGCGTCTCGGCCACGGTGAGCTTTTCCGAGAGCTGCGTGTCCTGGAGCTGAATCCCGAGCCGCTCCTTGAGCTTCCCCGCGTCCGCCTCCCAGGTCAAGCCAAGGAGCTCGACGTCGCCCGCGTCGCGCTCGAGAAGGCCTTCACAGATCTCGATCGTGGTGGTCTTGCCCGCTCCATTCGGGCCGAGGAGACCGAAGCACTCCCCGGTCCGGACTTCCAGGTCGAGGCCATCCACTGCCAGTACGTCACCGTACGATTTCTTCAGACCCCGGGTGACCAGTGCGTATGCCGATGTCACCATTGCTGGACAGATTGTGTCATATGGTTTGGTCAGACCCCGCTTTTCAAAACGGATGAAACCCGCGCAAGACTCTGCCGTATCGTGAGATAGGCGGGAGAGAGGCGTGCGGCACGAGCGGTGCCTTCGGCTCGCTCAACCAACTGTCAGGAGAACTTATGCGAATCGGTCGTTCGTCGATACTCGCGGCAATCGTCGCGGTGTCTTTCGTTGCGACGTCCGCTAAAGCACAGCGCCGGCGTCCGAGTACATGGGCGCAGGTGCCCTCGAGATTTTCACTCGTCGGCGACCTGCTTGTCGCTCAGCCCAAAGGAGAATTTGCGACCGAGATCGACACCGAAGGGTTCGGTGCGAACATCGGCGGGCTGTTCCGAATCGATCGCGAGGGACTTTTCAGTCTGCGCGGCGACATCGGTGGAATGCAATATGGAAGTGAGACCCTGCACGCCCCGTATCTGCCCATCACCGGCCGTGTGTCGCTCGACGTCACCACCACCAACAGCGTCTTCTGGGGTAGCATCGGCCCGCAGATCACGGTGCCCGTGGGATTCGTTCAGCCGTACATGAACGCCGCGATCGGCTTCATGGATTTCAATACACGGACCTCGGTTCGCGGATCGGACAGCGAGTACGAGTACGCGAGCACAACCAATTCCGACGACGCCACCTCCGCGTGGATTTTCGGAGGCGGACTGTACGTCCCTCTCGGAACGCAGAAGTCGTGGAAGCTTCACGCCGGGGCGCGCTACTTCTACGGCGGCGAGGCGACGTACCTGCGCGAGGGAGACATTCAGGACAATCCGGACGGATCGATCACTCTGTTCCCTCGGCACAGCAAGACGGATCAGGTGACGTGGCAGGTGGGGGTGTCGTACACGTTTCCACAGACGCTTCGACGCGGACGACGGTAAACAACAAGATCAACTGAGCAACGGATCCACTCATGTTCGCATTACTGACCGCGCTGGTCTTCGCGCAGAGCTCCGTCAACATCCGCATCGGCGACAAGCCGAAGATGAGCGACAGCGCGAAAGCAGAGCGGGAACGGGTTCAGGACTCAGCGCGCTTCAGGCGCGAGGCCTACCTGGACTCGATCTTCGCTGCGCGCGGGCAGAGGGACAGCGTTGAAAACAGAAAGCGTCGTGCGAAGCAGATCGCAATGACACCGGGGCTCGCTGCGAGCGCGTTTCGCGACGCAGGTGCATCCTCCCTGCTCGCGGCCGCGCGGAAGGCGCGGCTCGAGCAGGACTCCTCTCTGACCGGATACGACGCGATCACGTACGAGCGGATGTCGGTTGGCCTCGGGTTCAAGCGAATCGGCCGCGACCGGCTGTTGATGCGGGCTGAGCGAGCGGCACATGTCGTCTGGTCGCGAGGTGGTCCCGCGTACGTCGAGATACTCGGCAGACGCGCCGTGATGCCGATCGTGGAAGGAATGGGCGATGCCGACATGGAGCTGGACGAGAGCGTCCCCGTTCCATACTACCCGGGACGCGAGTCGCTGTGGGTCGGATCGGGTCTGGCAAAAGCCGACATCGAGGAAGGCGAGATAATTCACCCGCTCGCTCGGGGTGCGGAGGCGTACTACACCTACGCAACCGGTGACTCCGTGTCATTCCAGCTTCCTGGTGGAAAGCGGATCAGTCTCCGTGAGCTGGTGGTGCGCCCGCGTGCGCCGAAATGGAACGTGGCCCTTGGCTCACTCTGGTTTGACGTATCGAGTGCGCTACTCGTGCGGGCCGTGTACAGACTTGCCGAGCCGCTCGACATCTGGGCGATCGCAAAGGAGGAGGCTGACCCGAACAAGAAAGACGATGCCCCTCCACGGTGGCTCACGACGATGATCTCACCGATGAAGGCGCAGGTCAACGCGGTTACGGTCGAGTACGGGCTGCACGAAGGCAGATTCTGGATGCCGCGGGTTCAGGCGCTGGAAGGCGGTGCACAAGCGGGATTCATGCGCGTTCCGTTCAAGCTCGAGCAGAGCTTCAAGTACGCGAGCGTGAACGGATCGAGTCCAGTTGCGATTCCTCAGATAGTCGTGAGCGACACGGCATCCGATTCAGTATCGCGTGCGGCGCGAGTCGCCCGGCGCCGAACTGAGTGCAAGGCGGGCGGGTCGAGCACGCGGACAGTTCGGCGCAACGAGAGCGGGATGCCGATGATCGTGCGTACTCCATGTGACACGGCAGTGCTGAGGAACTCAGCGGAGCTTCCGAAATCGATTTACGACGAAGGTGATGAGCTGTTCTCGGCAAAGGAGCGGGACGAGCTCATCTCCGAGGCGCTCACCCTCGGCGCGCAGCCAGGATGGGTTCCACAGAAGCCGGTATTCACGTACGGGCTCGGGCTCACTCGATTCAACAAGATCGAGGGACTCTCCAGCGGTATCGCGGTGCGACAGAGCCTTGGGCAGGGTTACACCGCGCGCGGTCTGGTGCGAATCGGCATTGCCGACTGGCAACCCAACGCCGAGCTCGGCATGTGGCGGAGCAACGGGCGCAGCACGCTGGCGCTCAACGCCTACAGACGACTCTCGACCGCCAACGACTGGACCGATCCTTTCGCATTCGGAGCATCGCTCTCGGCGCTGCTCTTCGGTCGCGACGACGGCTTTTATTACCGGACAGCCGGACTCGAGCTGGCCGGGACACCGGATGATTCAGCGACTGCATCGTGGCGTTTCTTCGCGGAGAATCACAGCAAGGCGACGAAGAAGACGAACTTCTCGCTCGCCAAAGCACTTGGCGGTGACGGATTCGAGGACAACATCGAAGCCGAGCAAGGCAACATCGCCGGCGTCGCGGCGGAAAAGCACGGAACGCGCGGACTCGATCCGCATGGGTTGCGACTGTTCGGATCCGCACGCGCCGAGGCGGCGGCAGGATCGTTCGACTACGCTCGCGCGATGTTCGACGGAACGGTATCGCACGGCATCACGCGGCGACTGGATGGCGCGCTCACGCTCGGTGCGGGAACCTCGGCGGGTGATGTTCCGATTCAGAGACTCTGGTACCTTGGTGGTAGTCAGAGCGTGCGCGGACAGCAGGCAGGCGCCGCACGCGGCGATGCGTTCTGGATGGGCCGCGTCGAGCTCGGCTCGAGCTTCGTCGGTGCGCGGCCTGTCGTGTTCTACGATGCCGGGTGGGCCGGTGATCGAAGGGACTTCAGCGATCCCGGCAGGCCGATCAGCGGCGCCGGTGTCGGCGCATCGTTCATGGACGGGCTCGTGCGATTCGATGTCGCCCGCGGGATCTACCCCGAAAAGAAGATACGGGCGAACCTGTACGTCGAAGCCAGGTTCTAGAGGCAACCAGTTTCGGCGCTCCTGCATACCATTGGAGCGCCGCTATCTTTTCACCTCCCTCGATAGAGAGAGTGAGAGATTGCCCGGCAGGCCCTATATCCTCGAAGAATCCACCTGGAAAACAGTCGAGGGAACCGAGTACTCTGTCGCGATCCTGCCCTGGGGAGCCACGGAGCCGCACAACTATCATCTGCCGTACGGCACCGACAACCACGAGTCATCGTATGTAGCCGCCGAGTCGGCGCGAAAGGCGTGGGAGGCGGGCGCGAAAGTGGTCGTGCTGCCGACCTTTCCGTTCGGCGTGAACACAGGCCAGCTCGACATCAAGCTCTGCCTCAACGTGAATCCGAGTACGCAGACCCTGGTGCTTGGCGACATCGTCCGCTCGCTGGAGGTACAGGGGATCCCCCGGCTCGTGATTCTGAACAGCCACGGCGGAAATGACTTCAAGCAGATGATCCGTGAGCTTCAGCCGAAATCGAGCGTGTTCATCGCGACGATCAACTGGTGGAATTGCGTCGATCCGAAATCGTACTTCGATCAACCGGGTGATCACGCCGGCGAGCTCGAGACGAGCATCATGATGGAGATCGCGCCGCATCTCTGCCTGCCGCTCGCAGAGGCCGGCGAGGGAAAAGCCCGGCAGTTTCGCGTCGCTGGTTTGCGCGAAGGACTCGCTTGGGCCCCGCGAAAGTGGACGCAGGTGAGCAAGGATACCGGCACGGGAAATCCAGCTCAGGCGACGCGCGAGAAGGGGATCAGCTTCCTCCAGGCAGTGACGGATCGCATCGGATCGTTTCTGGTCGATCTTGCAGCGGCCGATCTCGACGAAATGTACGAGTAACGCTGTGCGTGTAGAAATTCTGGCGAACGACCGGGCGAGCTTCGTTCAGCCAATGGCCGAAGGGCTTGCAAGAATGCTCGGCGACTGCGGTGCTGACGCCCGCGTGCATCTGGACGGGATCGCCAATCTGATGCGCCCGCAGTCGATAGACCTTTCCTCCGCTCGATCGTTCCTCGGCTCCAGCGCGCGTCTCATGGCGAACCGCAGAGAGTTCGCCGCCTTTCTCGAGCGAATGAAGGGCACCGACCTGATCGTCATCATCTCGCACGTCCCATCAAGTTTCTCTCGCAGCCTCATGCCAAACGTGGAGCTCCTGCGGCGGCACATGCCGGATGTGCCGATCGTCAACTACGATCTGGTTTACACTCCATCACTCGACAGCTGGTCGCGTCTCATCCTGAAGGATGAGAAGACAGGACTTTCCGCAGAGGATCTTCGCGTCTTTGCGAAAGGCAAGTTTGGTATGGAGCGCTACGACTGGTATCTCATCGTGTCGGTGGGGGGCTACATCCCTCTGCCGCCCGGACCCCAGCCGTACTCGCTGATCGGATTGGATCTCGACGATGGACGACTGTATCCCGGGAACCAGGACGAGTTTCGGGTGCTTGTCGATTTCGAGCAGGACCGGGGCAAGTATCCAGAGTTCCGGGAGGTGCAGCTCGAGGCGTTGCGACTTTCGGGAGTGAAGTACGAAAAACTCGTAGGCAGTTACACGCGCGACGAGATCCGCGCGATCTATAGACGATCATCTGTCCTGATGCTGGCGCACGCAGAATCGTTCGGTCTCCCGATTTGCGAGGTGCAGGCGTGCGGCTCCCTTGTGTTCGCCGCTGATCCACACTGGGTCACAGCGCACTGGCTCGGAAACGAGTACCACACACGCCGGCAGCCGCGGCTCTCTTCCAACTTCGTCATATACGAGAACGAGCCCGAGGCGCTGGCGACGCAGCTGCGACGGGCTGCCGAGACGTTCAGTTCCGAGGCCGTACGCGAAACGTTTCTTCGCGAGCAGCCACAGCTGTTTCGTGGTGATCGCGCCGAGCTGGCGCGATTTCTGGAGAAGGTCAGCCGGCGGGAAATTCACTCGAAGCTGCACCAGGCGCACGGCAGCATCGGACGCCGGCAAGGCGCGAGCTGAAATCCTGATTCAGTCAGGCAACAGAAGAATCTCTTCGAATCCGAAGGAAGTTTTCATATTTCCATTGAAGTCGACGGCCCGGTAGCCGAGCGACCGAATCACTCCGCGGATTGAATCGACGTCGTCTCCCAGCTGGGCAAGCCAGGGAGGATGAATCGCGCAAACGATGGGGATTCGATGTTCGCGAAGTGTCGTTCGCGCCCCCTCCAGCACTCTTCCTTCTGCTCCCTCGACGTCGATCTTCATAAGAGTCGGCGGCTGTTTCGTCTCATCCACTATGCTGTCGATCGAGCGCATTGTGACGTCTACCCGGGTGAGCGTGGACTCGGTGACGTGGTCGACCTTCGGGATGTACGCGAGCGAGTGGGTGGTGGGATCTTCACGGCGAAGATAGAACGAAACACTATCCTGATCCTGCGCACCGACGGCCACTCCGAACGTGCGGACTCGATGACCCAGCCTGTTCAGCCTGAGATTGTGCTCCAGGACGGCGAGGTTTGACGGACCAGGCTCGAAGGCGAACACACCCCCTTCGTCACCAACCCGTTTCGCCGCACACAAGGTGTGATATCCGATGAACGCGCCGATGTCGTAGAAGCGCGTCCCCGGCTGAACGTTCTGCGCAATCCACCTGTACACGTGCGGCTCGATGCGCTCGTACGGAAAATCCTGGTACAGTCCGTCGAATCGCCAGCGATCCTCGCCGCCTGGCATCACCCTTCGCTCGCGCTCCGCAATGAACCGGACTACGCGATCGTATCCAGGGTGAAGTGATTTCCACGCAGGCTCGAGCCTGTTCAATCCCGGAAGGACGCGAAGGCGGTGCGCAAGCCGCCTGATGTGATTTGCTAACACAATAGCCGCGATTCAGCTCAACAGAGCTTCGAGCTCCCTCAGCCTCAGATTGAATGTGTAACCGGTCCCGACGATTCCCACTCGAAGGGCACTAAGCGTCAGCTGTCTTCCCTTCGTCACTTCTTCTGCGTTGTCGAACTTCACAGTGCGGCCGTCGACGAAAGTCACGCCCCCTTTCCCCACAACTCGACCGACTTCGCCGCGCACGATCATCGCGGTATCCTCGTCGATTCCCAGTCCCATGATGTCGGGATAGCCGGCGATCGCGACGAACAACCGGTACAATCGGCGGCGCTGCGAGAAATGCGTGTCGATCAAGGTCCTGAAGTCGAGGAGCCCAAGCCCTGGACCGATGTACTGCTCGACCAGATTGCCTTCCTCGTCCAGCTCATTACCCGCCAGCGTCAACTCCGTCAACGCGGCAGCGCCTGCGCTCGTGCCGCACACGACACCGCCACTCACATAGTTGTCCCAGATGGCATCGCCGACTGCGGTCCCGCTCAACGTCGTGATGAGCTTCACCTGGTCCCCGCCGCCGAGGAAGATGCCGCGTGCTTCGGAAACCATCTTCGCCGTTTGCGGCTTCTGCGCATCATCACGCGTTGCGATGATGGGGAAGACTACCTCGCCCGCACCGGCCTTGGCGAAGTCCGCTTTCCAGTGTCTGGCGCTGCCTTTGACGTCGCGGGACGCGGACGTTATTCCGACGATCGGACCGCCCTCCTGAGCAGCGGCGAGCTTCAGGAATGCGCCGAGTGCCTCACCGCTCGCTGTGCACGCGCCCCCGATGAGCACCAGAGTCCCGGCGCGAATTATGAGAGCCTTGTTGCTGCCTTCGCCGGGGTCGAACGATTCCCTGATGGGAATCGGGCCCCGAGGCGGGGTTTTGCCGGGAATCGTCAGGCTCGAGCCCTGTCGGAGGTTGAAACCGCTGGAGCTGGCTGGAGCTCGTTCAGGGTGAACCCGGCCAGTGCGCCGGCGACCTGCGAGCTGACAGGCGCGTCATTGCGAACCGGTCCGTGATCGGTACGCTCCGCTCGCCAGTCGATGACGATGCGGCCGTCGACCACAAGAGCAACCGCGCGGGCGACTTTCCTGTCGCGCCGCGTGACATCGGAATCAGTGGCGAAGATCGCGACGCGGCATCCTGCTTCGCGCACCTTGTCCTGCACATCCCACTCCTTGGCCGGTACGATCACGATGCCATCCCGATCCACTGCATCGGCGACGCACGCCATCAGCCGCTGCGCGCGCTCCTCTTCCTGATAGCGCTCGGGTACGTCGGTGAGCTTCGTGTCCATGACGATTGCAATCGCTGAATGCGAGTAGGGAAGCCCTGCCTGAAGCAGAAACACGGGTGACACATCGACGATCAGCTCGTCGCTGCCGAATCCGCGCCGCACGATCTCATCGCGCGTGGCGGCCCGATCCGATCCTCCGGTGATTCCGCACAGAACATGCTGCCGTATCCTCGGAACGTCGGGTGTGGCGGCAAGAGCGGTGAGCTCGGCGACGGCATGATCGACGCCATTGAGCGTTCCTGCGAATGCCTGCTGCACGGCCTCCAGTGCGAGCGCCGCGGCACGAAGGCCAACCGCTTCGTGCATGTGCTCGAACACGATCGTGTATTCGCCCTCTACGTCGCCTCCGCGCGTGCGGCCATAGCCCACGTCGTGTCCCACTATCGTCTGCAGCTCGAGCGCGATGTGCTCGACGATATGAGCCGCGTACGTACCATCTCGAAGGCGGATGATGAACCCGCCGGGCTCGCCGATGCTGCAGCGATGCTTCTGAAGACCGGGCATCGCCGATACCAGCGCTTCCGTGACGCCGGGGACGTCCGCGGACGAGATATCCTCGTAGGCGCCGACAGTGACGTCCATTCGCATCACCGGCCGTGATGACCAGAAGTTCGCACCGCGCGTAGCGTGAAGCGTCGTCATGCGAATCTCGACGGCTGGATCGGGCCTCGCACCGTTCTCTGCCATCAGTGAGCCGGCTGCCCCGCAGACAGCTGCCGTACGTGCTCCAGGACGGCGGGAACGTCATCGGCAAGGATGAAGATGAGATCGTTGTCCTTCATCACGTTCATGGCATGAGCGAGGGCTTCCTTCTCGTCGTGCACTATGTCGATCTGGTCCTCGCGCAAGCCGCCCTCACGAAGTCCCTCGGCGATCAGGCGTGAGATCTCACCCGGTTCACGGCCACGCCGGTACTTGTCATCGCGCACGATGACGTGATCGAGAGTCGCTGAGAGCCGGCCCACCATGAGGAGATCTTCGTCCCGCCGGTCGCCGGGCGCGGTGATGATGCCGATCCGCCGGTTTGCGTCGAGCCCCGCGACAAACTCCAGCAGTCCCGCGATGGCAGCGGGGTTGTGCGCATAATCCACCAGCACTCTGCCCTTGCCGACGCGCACGAGATTGAGACGGCCGGGAGTGAGAGACGGCGACGGAAAGAACGACAACAGTCCGGCGCGGATGTCGTCGTAACGCATTCCCTGTACGTACGCGGCGAGAATGGCTGCAAGGACGTTCTCGCGCTGAAACTTCGCGGCGCCTCCCATCATGAGCGGCACGTCGCGCACGGGTGCGATGGGAATCCTCAGCTTTCCGCGCCGAATGACGAACGTGTCCTTCTCGATGCGCGCGCCGATCCCGTTGCGTGAGAGATGCAGCTCGAACTCCCGGCTCTCCCCCTCAGGCTTCGCCGAGAAAAGCACCAGGTCGCCCGGCGTCTTGTCGCGCATTGCGTAGACGAGAGGATCATCGGCGTTGAGAATCGCGTGACCCTCCCTCTTCACCACCGCGGCGATCACGCTCTTCACGTCGGCAAGCTGCTCGACTGTATTGATTCCGCGAAGTCCCAGGTGATCGGCGCTGACATTGAGCACCACTCCGACGTCGGCTTCATCGAACCCAAGTCCGGCACGCAGAATTCCACCGCGCGCGGTCTCGAGCACCGCGATGTCCACTGTCGGATTCGAGAGGATGATGTTGGCCGAGAACGGCCCGGTCATGTCGCCCTCGATCACCATGCGGTTGCCGAGGTATGTCCCATCGGTGGTGGTGAACCCGACGACGTTCTCGCTGACGCGGAAGAGGTGCGCGATGAGGCGCGTTGTCGTCGTCTTTCCGTTGGTGCCCGTGACCGCAATGACCGGTATCGTCGCCTCCGATCCCGGCGGATACAGCATGTCGAGCACGGGCGCCGCGACATTCCTCGGCTGGCCTTCGGCGGGGTGCGTGTGCATCCGGATACCAGGCCCGGCATTCACCTCGATGATCACCGCTCCGTTCTCGCGGAAGGGCACGGAAATGTCGGCGGTCAGGACGTCGATGCCGGCGATGTCGAGACCGACGACGCCGGCAGCCATCTCGCACGCAGTCACGTTGTCCGGGTGCATCTCGTCCGTGCGGTCGATCGACGTACCTCCTGTCGAGAGATTCGCGGTCGCGCGAAGGCCGACGAACTCTCCCTTCGCGGGCACAGTGTCCATTTTCCGCCCCGCAGCTCGCAGAAACTCTTCAGTGGTCTTGTCGGCCGGAAGACGGGTGAGACTTTTGGTGTGTCCCACGCCGCGCCGCGGATCGCGGTTGCCGATCTCGATGAGATCGCGAACAGTGCGCTTTCCATCGCCGACGACATGTGCCGGGACACGCTCGGCTGCCGCGACGACCTTTCCGTTCACCACGAGCACGCGGTGATCCCGTCCTTCCGCGAACTGCTCGACCACGATTCTCGAGCCGTACTCCGACGACTTGTCCCACGCTGCGCGGAGCTCGTTGGAGTCGCCGATGCGCCCTGAAATTCCGCGGCCATGATTCGCCGCCAGGGGCTTGAGGATTACCGGATACCTGATCTCGTCGGCTATCTCGAATGCGCCGTCGATGGTGCGTGCGACGTCGCCCTTCGGAACAGGAAGGCCGATGTTCTCGAGCACGCGCTTGGTGTCGTCCTTGTCCTGCGCGATCTCGACGCCTATCGCGCTCGTGGAATCGGTCAGCGTCGCCTGGATGCGGTGGAGGTTGCGACCGAGTCCGAGCTGAACGAGCGAGTAGTTGTTGAGGCGTCGAACCGGAATACCGCGGCGTCGCGCTTCCTCGACGATGGCGCCGGTGGACGGGCCGAGGCGCGAGGATTCGAACAGAGCGAGCAGGTCGTCGATGATGTCGTCCATCTCGAAGTCTTCGTCGGCAAGGCACGAACGAACGATTCTCACGGCGTCCTTCATCGCGCGAAGGCCGACCTGCTCTTCCTGGTACTCGATGATGAGCCACCACACGCCTTCGTCGCCCGACGGAACGACGCGCCCGAACGAGACGTCGTTGCCGATCAGCGATTGAAGCTCGAGCGCCAGATGCTCGAGGATGTGCGGGATGTGAGTGCCCTCGGTCAGCCGCTCGACGAATCCACCGGGCCGGCCGCGCGTGCACTTGTGGAGCGCGAGCGACGGAATCGCCTCGAGCAGCCGCTGGTTGAGCCGGGGCACTTCGGCGGAAGTGAGCTTCTCGAGCGCGCCGAGCCGCACGTCGCACGCGATGACCGGTGCGAGGCGCCAGTAGTTGGGGCCGCGGAGCGCGCGGATGCGGGTGACTTCGAGCTCTGCCGGGTCCAGGCGGAGCGGCACAGTAGCTGGTGCGGCCAAGATGTTGGTGAGTGAGTGAGGGGATCCGACGACGGAAAATCGCACCTGCGTATCGCCTGTGGGAAGGGCGAGGGGTCGCGCTCGACTCGGGCTCGCTCTGGCGAGCCTCTGAGCGCATACCTAGACTAGGCCAAACCCGAGTCTGCTGCGCCCCTCCTACGTCGAGTCATAGATGAAGTCGCTGCTTCTGCTGCCTTTCCTCGCTGTCGCAGGCTCGCTGCCGCCGGCGACTGCGCACGTCGCCTCCGACGCAGCGCAGGCTCCGGATTCGATCTACACGCTGGCGGTCAAGCCGGCTGATTACCCCGGCGACGCCGTCGTCTGGCTGCTCGATGAGGGCATGTACCGAATCGAGCCTGATGGCCGAACGAACAACACCATTCGTCAGGTGGTTCAGATACTGAAGCCGGAAGGCGCGAACGTGTATCGCGAGCGGCGACTCACGTGGAACCCGGAAAGACAGAAGCTCACGGTGAACTGGATGCGCGTCGTGAAGCCCGATGGAGAGGTCGTCGCCGAGCATCCGGAACAGATGCAGGATTCAGATGTGCCCGCAGCGATGGGCACGCCGATGTACACGGCGAACAAGGTGAGGCGAATCTCGCTTTCGGGGCTCGAGCCCGGAACGATTCTCGATTTCAGCATCACGACCGAGACGCTGAAGCCGGCCATGGATGGAGATTTCCTCCAGGGATGGACAGTTACGCCCGGTACTCCCGTCGTGCGATCCAACCTGGTCGTGGATCTTCCCGCTGGATTCAAGCCCCGCATCGTCGAGCGCAACCTCAGCTTCAAGCGGGCCGAGCGTGTCGTGAACGGCCGAAGGATCTATACATGGGCGACTGACAAGGTGCCGCGGATCAAGCCCGAGCCGTATGCGCCCGACTCGCTGTCTCCCGTGATGACGGTGACTGTTTCGGCACCGATCACGTGGGTTACGATCGGCGAGCGGTACGTTCCAATCGCAAGTGCCGCTTACGCGATTACCCCATCGGTCGAGGAGAAGCTGACGAAGGTGCTGGCAAGCGCCCGATCGCGCGATGATTCGATCAACGCCCTGCACAAGTGGGTTGCCCAGGACATCCGTTACGTGAGCATCGCGCTGGGACAGGGCGGCTACGTGCCACGAAGCGCCGAGGCGGTTGTGCGAACGGGCTACGGCGACTGCAAGGACAAGACGATGCTGTTCCTCGCGGCGCTCCGGAAGATGGGAATCACCGGATATCCGGTGCTGCTCAACATCAACGGCGGCGAGAGGAAGGAGTCACCGTCGATCGCGCAATTCAATCACATGATCGCTGCAGTGAAGAGAGGGAACGGGTACCAGTTCGCCGACCTTACGGCGGGGACATACCCACTCGGCCGGCTTCCGCGCAGCGAGCAGGGCAACCTTGCGGTGCTGGTGAAGGAGAACAGGGCGGAGGAAATCAGGCTGCCTGAATCGCCACTGTCGGAGGCCGTCATCGAGACGAGGATCGCGGGAACTCTGAGCGAGGACGGTTTCTTCACCGGCACGTTCGAGGAGTCGAGGAAGGGTTACCTGGAAAGCACCATGCGCAGCGCGTTCGAGACACCGCTCGATTCGGCGAGGCGGCAGATGGTCGGGCAGGCGCTGGCAGGTTTGTATTTTGATCGGCCGGAGACCGACAGCCTCGAGGCGTTCGACGGTCGTGATTTCGGAGCGCCGGTGCGGATGCGCGTTAAAATCACGCGTGCCAGGCTGGTGTCGCGCGCCGGTGACGTCAGCCTTCTCACGAATCCGGCCAGGCCGCTGGATTCATACGCGCGCGTGGCTGACATGTTCGAGCGCGAAAAGGACAGAAAGCTTCCCTACGAGACAGGGCGAATCGTCGCGCCGTACACGACTCGCTCCGACATCAGGGTGAAACTTCCCGCGGGATGGAAGGCAGCTCTTCCGAAAGACGAGTTGCTCGACGTTCCCCTGGCACGTTACGAGATGAAGTACTCGCAGATCGGAGACGAGCTCCGCATCGAGCGGACATTCATTGGACTCAGGAACACTCTTCCCGCCAGCCGCCGGAACGAGATCGTGGAATGGCTGCGGAGAATCGGATCGGATGACGCGAGGCAGATCGTCATCAAGGGTGCACCACACTCGATTGCGATGATGTCGTCCTTTCGGGAGTGAGAGCTACTCCTCCGCCATGAACGGGTACCGGTAATCAGTCGGCGGAGAGAACGTCTCCTTGATGTTCCGAGCGCTGACCCACCGAGTGAGGTTGAGCTTCGAACCCGCCTTGTCGTTGGTTCCTGATCCTCTCGCGCCGCCGAAGGGCTGCTGGCCAACGACTGCACCCGTCGGCTTGTCGTTGACATAGAAGTTTCCCGCTGCGTTCCGCAGGGCTACTGCTGCCGTTCGCACCGCCTGCCGGTCCCGGGCGAAGACGGCGCCAGTCAAGGCGTAGGGCGATGTCCGGTCGACGGTCTCGAGCGTCTCCATCCACTTTGCATCGGGATAGACGTGCGCGGTGACGACAGGGCCGAAGATCTCCTCACAGAGAAGCTTGTATCCCGCGTCGCGAGTCTCGACGAGCGTCGGCTCGATGAAGTAGCCTTCGTCGCCTTTGACACCGCCGCCCGCGATGATCTTCGCGTTGGAGCGTCCATGCGTGACGTACTCCCCGATCTTGTCGAACGCACGCTTGTCGATCACGGCTCCCATGAAGTTGCGGAAATCGGCGGGATCACCCATCCGGATCTCCTTCATGATCGCGACCGTGCGATCGCGCACTTCGGGCCAGATCGACGCGGGGACATAGATGCGGCTTGCAGCGGAGCACTTCTGTCCCTGGTACTCGAATCCGCCTCTCGCGATCGCGACAGAGAGAGCGACGGGATCAGCCGAGGAATGCGCTACGATGAAATCCTTTCCGCCCGTCTCGCCGACGATGCGCGGATACGAGCGATAGTTCGACATGCTGGCGCCGATCGTCTTCCACATGCTGTTGAAGACGCTGGTGCTTCCGGTGAAGTGCACGCCGGCCAGATCGCGGTTCGCCAGCAGCTTGTCGGAGATCATCGCCGCGTCGCCGGGAACGAAGTTGATAACTCCCGGAGGCAGCCCCGCCTCTTCGAGAAGCTTCATCAGGTAGTACGCGCTGAGCATCGCGCTCGACGCTGGCTTCCAGATCACCGTGTTGCCCATCAGCGCAGGCGCAGTCGGAAGATTCCCTGCAATCGACGTGAAGTTGAACGGCGTCACCGCGTACACGAATCCCTCGAGCCCCCGATAGTCGAGCTGGTTCCACATGGTGTGGTCCGAGAGCGGCTGCTCGTCGTAAAGCTGTTGCGCGTAGTGGGGATTGAAGCGCCAGAAGTCGATCAGCTCGCAGGCGGAATCGATCTCCGCCTGGAACGCGGTCTTCGACTGGCCGAGCATGGTCGCGGCGTTGATCGTCGGCCGCCATGTTGTCGTGAGGAGCTCGGCTGCCTTGAGGAATACCGCGGCGCGGTCTTCCCAGGCCCAGTTCGCCCAGTCGTGCTGCGCTTCACGGGTGGCAGCGATGGCGGCATCGACGTCAGCTGCGGTGGCCTTGTGCCAGTCGGCGAGCACGTGCCGGTGGTTGTGCGGCATCACCGACTGAGCAGTCTCTCCGTTCCGCATCTCCTTTCCGCCGATGATGCAGGGGATGTCGATTCGCTCAGCGCTCATCGATTTGAGTCGGTCCTTGAGTGCCGCGCGCTCCGGAGATCCGGGTGCGTAGCTTCTGACCGGCTCGTTGACGGGCGTAGGCACGCGGCGATTTCCATTGAAGCCGGCGAGCGCTGCGGGCGACGGTGCGGGCGCAGGCGAAGCGGCGGCCTCGGCCTTGGTGTCCCGGCTGGGCTCAGATTTTGGGCGAAGAGTGGCGGTCATGCTGCATCCTCCTGTAACTGAAACATATCCGTCCCGCACCCGGCGGCGAACCCCGTGCGCCGGGGTAGCTTTGTGCGATGCTGCGACTTTCGTGCGCCTTCATCTGGTTGCTTCTTACCGCCGCGTGCGCCGGTGACACAGTTCAATGGAGCGAGATCGTGTACACCGGGGCACCTCCCGAACCCGTCGATTCTCCCCGCCGCATAGAGTTGGCCGCGATGAACGCTTGCCCGGCGTCGGTGCGCATCGCGAAAGCCGGAGACCTCACGTACGCCGCATGGTGGCAAGTCAGAGCGGACTCGAGCGTGGTGCTGATGGTATCTCGCTCTCCAGGCGGCGGCTCCTGGTCGAGCCCGGCGATCGCCGACTCGACGGATCACGGCACGCGCGGCTGCGGCCGTCCGGCTCCTTCGATTGCCGCCGATTCATCGAGCGGCTACCTGCACCTCGCATACTTCGCGGAACCCATGGGCGGTGGAGGCGTTTTCTTCGCGCATTCGATGGACAGCGCCGCGACATTTCATGCACCCGTGCCGATCGTTTATGGAAAGAATCCCTCGAGAGCGAGCGTCGCGGGAAGCGGAGACAGGGTCGTCGTCGCTTACGAGGATCCGAACGCAACGCAGCCGATGATCGGAATCGCCCTGTCGAGAACGATGGGCCACATCTTCGAGAGGAGAATGCGGGCGACGAGCGAGAACTTCCGCGCGCTGCAGCCGGTCGTTCGAATCGCGGGAGATTCGATCCTTCTCTGGTGGAGCGAGTACTCGCCCAATCCAGCCATCAGTGCGACGCGTCCGATGTACCGCGCAGGCAGATGGACCCGTTGAACGCTTAGCACACTTTCTGCCCCTCCATTCCTCATGGCTCGATACCTCGGCGCACATACGATCGACAACGGCGGCATTCACATGGCGGTGAAGCGCGCCGGCAACGCGGACATGACCGCGATGCAGCTCTTCACCGCGATCCCGAAGTACTACGGCGACAAGGTCTCGATAAAGCCCGAGCGAGTGGAGCGGTTCAGGAAGGCGCTCGCCGAGACGAAGATCAAGCCGGAGAACGTGGTGGTGCACGCTGCCTATGTGCTGAGCGTCGCGACACCGGATGACGAGAAGTGGGTGCGGGCGGCGGGCGGACTCAAAAAGGAGCTCGATAGGTCGAGCGCTCTCGGCGTCGGCGCGGTGTGCTTTCACTCCGGCTCGGCCGGGTCGAGCGAGCGGTCGGAGTCGGCGAAGCGGATAGCGAAAGCGATAATCGGCGCGCTGGAAGCAGTCGATTCGAGCACGCGGATTCTCATCGAGAACACTGCCGGCGCTGGAAGGACGATGGGCAAGACAGCTCAGGAAATCGGCGAGATTCTCTCTCACATTCCGAAGTCTCTCAGAGGGAGAACGGGGTACGGGCTCGACACCTGCCACCTCTATTCCTCGGGGTATGACATCACCGAATCAAGGCAGATATTCACCGCCATACTCGACGATTTCGAGGAGAAAGCCGGGGAGCCGCCTGCATTCTTCCACCTCAACGACAGCGAGGGAGCGCTCGGTTCCAACAAGGACCGCCATGTGCTGATCGGAGACGGCTTCATAGGAGAAAAGCCCTTTCGCTGGCTGATGCAGGACGGACGGTCGAATGACGTGCCGCTGATTCTAGAGACACCGCAAAAGAACTACGACATTGCGGACGACGACCCGTCGCCGGATCCTTACGATGTGCGGATGATGGAGCTTCTCCTCTCGTGAATTGCCGGTTTCCCCTCTTGCAATTGGCTATTGTGGATATACTTTGCCTCGCGTGACGCGCACCCGCGTCGGCGTAAAATCGGCCGCCTGATTCAATCACCAGGAGAAGCGATGGCAACTGCGAAGAAGAAGAGCTCGGCGAAGAAGTCGTCCTCGAAATCAAAAAAGAAGTCGACGGCGAAGAAGAGCTCCGCCAAGAAAAGTCCCAAGAAAAAGAAGTCGGCCTCGAAGCGAGTTCCGAGCGCCGCGTTCATGAAGCCGATGACGCCGAGCGCGCAGCTCAGCGCCGTGGTGGGAACCGCTCCGCTTCCGCGCACCGAAGTGACGAAGAAACTGTGGAACTACATCAAGCGTAAGGGACTTCAGGATTCGAAAAACCGTCGCATGATCAACGCCGACGAAAACCTCCGCCCCGTGTTCAATGGCAGCAAACAGGTCTCGATGTTCGAGATGACACGGCTGGTAAACAAGCACCTCAAGTAACGAAGCACATTGGCTGTCGCATCGGGCAAGGGGCGCGCTCACGAGGCGCGCCCTTTTGCGCAGCGCACAGGGCTGCGCAGGTTCTGGGAGAATTTCAAGGCGCTTCTCAGCGCGCTCCTGTTCTTCATTTTTCTCCGCACCTTCATCATCGAAGCGTACCGGATACCGTCCGGCAGCATGATTCCCACGCTGCTCGTCGGAGACTGGCTGTTCGTCAACAAGCTGGTGTACGGCCCGCACATTCCATTCACGAACACCAGTCTTCCCGGCTACAAGAATCCGCAGCGGGGTGACGTGGTGGTGTTCAAGTCGCCGACGCAGTCTGATCAGCCATGGGATCCGAATCCGACTCTCGTGAAGCGGCTCGTCGGAATGCCGGGAGATACGCTGTTCATGCGGAAGGGGGTGCTCTACGTGAACGGCGCAGTGTCACAGCAGAATTTCCCTGCGTCGTCGGCGGACCAGGTATTCGATTCGGTCGATCCGCTCTTTGAATGGCAGAAGCGGGCAGGTCTCTCGTCCTCCCGGTTCGGGCCGGCGCCTGCGCAGCCGACGCACGACAACTGGGGACCGATCGTCGTTCCGCCACGGCATTACTTCATGATGGGCGACAGCCGGTACAACTCGAAGGACAGCCGCTACTGGAGCTTCGTACCGCGCGAGAACATCCGGGGCAAGCCGATGTTCGTGTACTACGCCTACAATGCGGATGACAGCGACAAGCCCCTACCGTTCATCACCGACATCAGGTGGGGACGGATAGGCCACTGGATACACTGACGAGCCGGCTACTCCGCGACCTGCGCCAGCGGCCTGCTGAAAGTGGAGTCGAAGGTCACTGCGCGGTGATAGTCGTCGGGCAGATAGTCCGGGTCCATCACGATGTAACGGTCGCCCACCTGGAGGATGTGAACTTTCCGGTCCGGTGACTCAGCGTGCACCGCGCGGCTGTAGGCAGCCGCAGCGCGCTCGCACACCACCGGATCGTTGACCGACCTGACCTCGCGCGACTTCACGCGAGGTACTCCGTAGACCAGCAGCGTCCGCTCGGCGAATGCGTCCTTCCGACGCATGAGCGACGCGAACAGCCGCTGATTGTACCGGGCACCTGTGACTCCACGAACGCACCCGGCATCATGTGACGCGGGGAATGCGACAGGGCTCAGGGCCAGAATCGGTGTGGCCGCGACGATGGCGGCGATCCACAGACGGGTATGCATGGCATCAAAACGACGTTTGTGGCCGGGGAGAGGTAACGCGCTCGGCGGTAACCCCCGATAGAGAGGTCCAAGTCGTACATTCCACGTCATGCGCGATTTCATCGCGAGCCAGAACAGCGAACGACTGAGGCAGCGTATATCCGGCGGAACCCGGGTGAGAGAACCCGCGGCCTTCTCCAGGATGGCGCGCTCGCTGGTCGAGATGGCCATCGTCAGCGGAATCGTCGCGCGGTTGTACCGAATGGTCGTGCTGACCCGGATCACGACCGCGGGGGGCGCGGCGATAGCACTGACCATCGGCGCGCTCTTCCTTCTGCTGATGGCGACTCTGCATCTGAGCCGCTTCTCTCTTCGGGACTGGATGTGGCGCGCACCCGCATTCGCGGCGGCGGAAGGCATTGTCGAGGCGCTCACGAGCGCCGCATTGATCGCCGCAGGGCGCGAGCCGCTCGGAAGCGGAGCGGCGCACTTCCATGACTGGCCGGGAATGGCGATGCGAACGATCGGATGGCGTATCGTCACCATCTCGCTGTTCGCGCCCGTTCTCGCGGGCGTCGTGAAGTGGGTTCGCTACATGCTCCTCCGGAAGGAGCACGCTGCGTGGAGCGATGGAACGGTCCGCGCGGGAATCCCCGGCGAGCAATTCATCGAGCGGCGAAACAGTAGGCCGCCTCAGCCCGACCCGCTATTATTCGGAAAGCGCAGGCAACACGACAAAAAGCGGGGATGAGATGTACGACGAGAGAATTGTAACGCCGATGCGACAGGAGCTGACGCGAATCGGTGTAGAAGAGATGCGCACACCTCAGGAGGTGGACGCGAAGCTGAAAGACTCGAAGGGGACGACCCTGGTAGTGGTGAACTCCGTCTGCGGGTGCGCGGCACGCAACGCTCGCCCGGCAGTGGCGAAGGCGCTCGAGCATCCGGTGAAGCCCGATGCATTGACGACGGTGTTTGCCGGGCAGGATGTACAGGCGGTGCAGAGGGCGAGAAGCTTCTTCACGGGCTATCCGCCTTCCTCGCCGCAGATCGCTCTGCTCAAGGACGGCAACCTGGTGTTCATGCTGGAGCGGCACCAGATCGAGGGCCGCACTGCCAACGAGATCGCGGAGGATCTCAAAGGCGCATTCGACAGGTACTGCGAGACGCCGATGTCGGCGCAGGCGATGAGCTGAGGGACCTGAGGGAAACGAGAAGGCCGCGGTGTTGATCGCCGCGGCCTTTCGCATTTTATGGCCGTGATGGGAAACGAGACCGGTGAGACCAGTGAGAAACGGACCAATATGATTGACCGCTGTTCTTCAAATTCTGTTGTAGTTCTCATCGTCTCATCGGTCTCAACACCAGCTAACATCAGAGCAACGCGAAGGGAGCCGGTCAACGGGAATAACTCACCCATCTCCCCAGCTCTCGCAGCGTAGGGCGCTTTCCGTACATCAACAGACCCACCCGGTAAATGCGGGCCGCCAGCCAGGTCGACCCGATGCAGGCCATCACCACTCCAATCAGCGATATCACCAGCTCGTACCACGGAACGCTCCCGAGACTCAACCGAAGAGGCATGATGATCGGAGCGGAGAAGGGAAGCAGCGACATCACCGTCGCCAGCGTCGACGTGGGATTGAGCAGAATCGGATTGATGAAGATCGCCGTCGCGACGAGGAGGATCAGCATCGGCTGAACCGCCTGCTGCGCCTCCTGCTCCGTATTGACCGACGCTCCGACCGCCGCGTAGAGTGACGAATAGAAGATGAAGCCGAGTATGAAGAACAGCAGCAGAAGAAGCGCCAGCCCGATAGAGATGTCGGGAAGTGCGAACGGCATCGTGCTGATGCCGAATCTCTGAAGCAACGGCTCTCTCAGCTTGAACATGATCACCGTCGTGATGACCCAGATTATCTGCTGCGTCAGCCCCACTGCACCGACGCCGAGGACTTTTCCGGCGAGCAGAGTCTCAGGAGAAACGCTCGACACGACCACTTCGGCGACGCGCGTCGTCTTCTCTTCGAGAACGCCGCGAAGGACGTTCTGCCCGTAGAGAATGATCGACATGTAGAGCAGGAAGGCGATTCCGCCGGCGAAGATGATGTTCACCGTGCCCGAGCCGCTGCGGCCCTTGTCGGAGATGCGCTCGGAGTTGAGCCGAAGTGGCATGAAGGTGACGTCACGCACCGTCGTGGAATCGAGTCCCGCCTTTTGCAGCCGCTGCGCCAGCACTGCATCCCGCATCGCTGTGCGCAGCCGCTCCATCTCGTCGAACGACGTCGCGTTTCTTCCGGCGTAGCGTCCTTCCTCTCCCGCAAGAGTACGTGCGTCGGCAATGACGTAGCCGCTGATCTGCTTCGCCATCACCTGCCTGGTTGCTGCGCTTTCGGCCTCCGCCAGCTCGCTGGGCTTGAGCACGACCACCTGCGGCTGCTTCGATCCCGGCGGACTGCTGCGACTGATCGTTTCGGCGATGCGCTGTCCGATTCCACTCGTAGTGGCGTCGTAGATCCGCGTGTTGGCGAAATCCATCGTCGCCTTCGATCGCTTTCCCAGAATGGCGGGAACGATCACCATCGATCCGAAGAAAATGGGCCCGAAGATGGTGACGATGATGAACCACTTCGTGCGAACGCGCTCGAGATACTCGCGCTTCACTATCGTCCAGAGTCTAGCCATGGCCGGTCATCCCCATCTCCACGCCGTTGGCACCCGGCCCCGCACCCGGCAGGCGCGGCGCGGCACCGACTCTCTCGAGGAAAATCTGATGCAGCGAAGGCTGCACTATCTCGAACCGGCTGATCGACGCCCCTGTGCCGAGTATTCTCTGGAGAAGCGCCTGCGGATCGGCACCGTTCGCCAGCTCCACCTCGAAGTAGCGGTTGGAGTCGTCCACGCGGCTGACGAGAGACCTGTCGCTCAGCACCCTGGACACCGCAGTCGAAGGTGGGCCCCCAAAGGCGAGCGCGATGTTCCTCGATCCGTGCGACTCCTTGATCCCGACGATCGGACCGTCCAGCACCTTCTCCCCACGCGCAATGATGCAGACCGAGTCGCAGATGCGTTCCGCATTGTCCATCAGGTGAGTGCTGAAGATGATCGTCTTTCCGCGCTCTCTCAGCTCCACGATCGTGTCCTTGAGCGCCTGCGCATTGATCGGATCGAGCCCGCTGAAAGGCTCGTCGAGTATGACGAGGTCGGGGTCGTGCAGCAGCGTTCCGATGAACTGGACTTTCTGCTGCATGCCTCGGGACAGCTCGTCGATTTTCGACAGCCCCCAGTCCTTCTCGGGAGTCTTGAGATCGAATCGCTCCAGCCATTCATCGATCCGGCGATCGGCTTCCGCGCGACGCATTCCCTTGAGCTCGGCGAGGAACCGGAGCACGCGACGAACCTGCATCTTCCGGTAGAGGCCGCGCTCTTCGGGCAGATAACCGACGTGGTCGGTGAGTGAAGGATCGTTGGCGGGACGCCCAAGGATACGGATCGATCCCTGATCCGGCGCGATGATGTTGAGGATCATCCGGATCGTCGTGGTCTTGCCGGCACCGTTTGGTCCGAGAAGTCCGTAGACCGCTCCCTTCGGAACGCGTAACGACAGGTCTCGAACAGCGACGTGGTCAGCGTAACGTTTCGAGGCGTTGTCGATTTCTACCGTGAATTCGGTCATCTGGTCTGAAATGCGATGAAAGTCGTACAATATAGAGTGAAGTACTCCTCCGGCGGCATCCGTTTCGACAGGAATGAGCTCGCGGGAGCGTTTGGCGACATCGGAACCGATCTGCCGCTCATCGTGGGGATGATCCTCGCGGCAGGGCTGCACAGCGCGAGCGTGCTGGTGATGTTCGGCATCATGCAGTACCTCACCGCGATCACGTATCGCATGCCGATACCCGTGCAACCCCTCAAGGCCGTGGCGGTGATCGTCATCACGCAGAAGATCGCACCGGGTGTTCTCTACGGTGGCGGCCTCGCGATTGGAATCGCGATGCTCGCGCTAACGCTGACCGGCGGCATCACCTGGCTGGCGCGCGTCGTACCGAAGGCGGTAGTGAGAGGGCTGCAGCTTGGGCTCGGGATTCAGCTCGCGCTCCTGGCACTTCGTGATTACGTGCAGTCCGATGGCATGCGTGGCTACGCGCTTGCCGCGGTGTCGTTCGTCATCGTCATCGCGCTCCTCGGAAACCGGCGAATTCCTGCGGCGTTGCCGGTGATCGCTCTCGGTGTGGCTTATGCGCTCGCGTTTCGCTTGAGCATGACGGACTTCACAAACGCGGCGGGGTTCACGCTGCCGCGAATGCAGACCATCAGCGTCAACGACGTCGTGACGGGCTTCATGGTGCTGGCCCTCGCGCAGATCCCGCTCTCGCTGGGCAACTCGATCCTCGCGACGCGGCAGGTTGCGGAGGACCTGTTCCCCGAGCGTGCACTGACCGTGCGAAAGCTCAGCCTGACCTACGCCGGGATGAATCTCGTGAATCCGTTCTTCGGCGGAGTTCCCACATGTCACGGCTCCGGCGGCCTGGTGGGACACTACACGTTCGGTGCGAGAACCGGAGGGTCGATCATCATCTACGGATCGATCTTCGTCATCCTCGGACTGTTCTTCTCTGGGGGATTCCAGCAGGTCGTGCAGGTATTTCCTCTGCCCGTGCTCGGCGTGCTGCTCTTCTTCGAGGCCGCGGCGCTGATGTCGATGATTCGCGACCAGGCAACCGACCGCGACACTATGTTCATCGTCGTTCTCGTCGGTCTCATCGCTGCAGGGATACCGTACGGGTACGCGATCGGGCTAGTTGTTGGGACGCTACTGTCTCATCTGAAAATTCGAAGGACCCAGCCGCCCGTTGCCGGCTGACCGAGGCCGGCAAGCCGATACCCGCTACCCGATGCCCGCTGCGCGATGCCCGCTGCGCGAAACTGCCCACAGCTGACAGCGGAATCAAAAGACAAGAAAGACGATTTGACTGATCACACGGATCTGACGGATAAACCCCACAAAAAATGGAGTTGACCTGATTTGGTGGACACCTCAATTACTCTAGAGAGAGGAGGTG
>JBDTRZ010000005.1:0-67158 GCA_039931395.1 Gemmatimonadales bacterium | reverse complement strand
GTCTGTATTGACGATGGCATCCGGCGCATTCACGCCTGTCGGTCTCGTGATCCTGCCACGTGTCAGCGCACAGGCGGCAGCAGGTGATCTCGCGGGTGTCAGGCGGCTCGTTCTAAGGATTCTCCTCGGGGGTATATTGCTCGCTGCCGGCGGAGTCCTGGCGGGCGAGCTTCTGATCCCGTCATTCATCCGATGGTACTTCGGAGATGCATTCGGTCCGGCGATTCCCTACTTCCGCATCTGTCTGTTCGGCGCGATACCATATGTCGTCTACATCCTGATGCGAAACATCCTCGACGCTCTCGACGTCAAAGCGGTGAACAGCCGAAACCTCATCATCACGCTGGCGGTTCTGGTGATGCTGTGCCTTGCCGACCCCAGCATCATGTGGATGTCGGTGAGCCTGGTCGCATCACTCACGCTGCTCGGGGCACTCACGCTGCGAGACACGTACGCTCGACTGCGGTCCCCACTGGCTACCGAAACTGCAACCGTTACTGCCTGAGCGGCACAGAATGAACAGAAAGGGAATCATACTCGCCGGCGGATCCGGCACGAGGCTCTGGCCGACGACGCGCGTGGTGTGCAAGCAGCTCGTGCCCGTATACGACAAGCCGATGATCTACTACCCGCTCACGACTCTCATGCTTTCGGGAATTCGCGAGATCCTGATAATCAGCACACCGGCCGACACGCCCCGCTTCCGCGATCTGCTCGGCGACGGACGACAGCTTGGCATCGAGCTCTCATACGCGGTTCAGGAGCGTCCTGAGGGACTCGCGCAAGCGTTCATCATCGGCGCGGATTTCCTCGGCGGCAGTCCGGCTGCCCTCGTCCTCGGCGACAATCTGTTCTTCGGCCACGGGCTTTCAGAGCAGCTTCAGCGCGTTGCGCGGTCAGAGGAAGGCGGAACGATCTTCGCGTACCACGTAAAGGATCCCGAACGCTACGGAGTGGTTGATTTCGACGACAGCGGAAAAGCGCGCAGCATCGAGGAGAAACCGGGAGAGCCCAAGTCTCCCTACGCCGTCGTGGGTCTCTATTTCTACGACAACAAGGTGGTGGAGATCGCCAGAGCGCTCGCGCCCTCGCCGCGGGGGGAGCTCGAGATCACCGACATCAATCGTGACTACCTGGCGCGAGAAGCGCTCAAGGTGGAGACCCTCGGCAGAGGTATGGCGTGGCTCGACACCGGGACACACGAAGCATTGCTGGCCGCTGCCAATTTCGTCGCAGTCGTCGAGGCAAGGCAGGGACTCAAGATCGGATCTCCCGAAGAGACGGCTTTCAGAATGGGATACATCGACGAGTCCGCTTTCGTTGGCCTCGCACGCGCCATGGGCTCCAGCTCTTACGGCGAGTACCTGCTGTCACTCGCCGACTCGGTGAATCCAGGCCGATGATCGTGCGGGAGACGCCGCTTCCGGGCGTCCTGCTCGTGGAGCCGATGGTTTTTCGGGACGAAAGAGGGTTCTTCGCTGAGACGTTCAGCACTCGCGCTTTCGACGGCTCCGGGATCCCGACGACATTCGTACAGGACAATCAGAGCCGTTCGACTCGCGGCGTGTTGCGCGGGCTGCACTATCAGCTTCGATCCCCGCAGGGAAAGCTCGTGCGAGTGGCTCGTGGAAGCGTTTTCGATGTGGCGGTGGACATCCGCGTGGGCTCCCCGACATTCGGACAATGGTACGGCGCCGAGCTCAACGACGAGAACCTCAACTCCCTGTGGATTCCGCCTGGCTTCGCGCACGGGTTCTGCGTTCTCTCCGATGTTGCCGACGTCACCTACAAATGCACGTCTCTGTACGATGCAACAGACGATCGCGGAGTCGCCTGGAATGACTCGAGGATCGGGATCGAGTGGCCGGAACGCCATCCGATCGTTTCGACAAAGGATGCAGCGCACCCGGGACTGTCCGAGGATCGCGCCGATCTGCCGCGCTACCCTTGATGCGCGTGATGGTGACGGGCGCCGGCGGAATGACCGGCAGCGAGCTTGCTCGCCAGGCGGTCGCTCTCGGATGGGAGTGCGACGCATACGACAGATCCCGGCTCGACGTCACGGATGAGAACAAGGTCAGCGAGGTGGTTCGCCACACGCGACCGGACGTGGTCCTCAATGCCGCCGCATGCACTGCCGTCGACGCCGCGGAATCGGATCGCGACGAGGCCATGCGAGTGAACGCAGACGGCGCACGAAATCTCGCGCGGGCTGCGGCCGAGGCCGGCGCCGCAATCGTGCATATCTCGACGGATTACGTGTTCGATGGAGCCGGGACTCGTCCCTACCGGCCGTCGGACGACGTGAGGCCGCTCAATGCCTACGGTGAATCGAAGCTCGGCGGCGAGATCGCTGTGCGGCATGAGGCGGCGACTCACGCGATAGTTCGAACGTCGTGGATCTACAGCCATGACGGCAGGAATTTCCTGCGCACCGTCCTGCACGCCGCAACGGAGGGCAAGGAGCTGCGCGTGGTGGATGACCAGCAGGGCTCGCCGACGGCCGCCGCTGACTTGGCCGCAGCCCTTCTCGTGGCATCGGAAAAACTGCGAAGCGATCCTTCGCTTTCAGGCACGTATCATTTCAGCAACGCAGGCACCACTACGTGGTACGGTTTTGCGAAGGAAATACTGGAAGTACGCGGCGGGGACGCGAGTTCCATCACTCCGATTCCAACTGATGATTACCCTACGGCCGCCAGGCGTCCAATGTATTCAGTGCTCGATACTTCATCTTTCACCGATGCTTTCGGAGTGAAGCCGCGAAGGTGGGAGCAGGCACTACGCGAGACCATGGCGAGGGTTCGATGAGTGCGGGAACGCACCAGCCGCAGTCCGTGCTCGTCACGGGAGGCGCGGGATTCATCGGCGCCAATTTCGTCGAGCATCTCCTGGAGAGCGATACCGGCGTCAACGTCACGACGCTCGATTCGCTGACCTATGCCGGTTCGCTCGACAACCTTGCGCGCGTAATGGACAATCCGCGCCACACGTTCGTGGAGGGCGACATCACGGATGCGTCGCTCGTAAACGGGCTCCTCTCGCGAAAGGCGATCGACACGGTCGTCCACTTTGCTGCCGAATCGCATGTGGATCGCTCGATCTCCGGACCGGCTGCTTTCATCAACACAAACGTTGTAGGGACATTCACGCTTCTCGAAGCAGCGCGGTCAGCATGGCTCGACCGAACGCGGGAGCGTGGCGTGCGCTTCCATCACGTATCGACCGACGAAGTCTTCGGCAGTCTGACCGATTCGGATCCACCGTTCAGCGAGACGACGGCGTACTCGCCGAACTCTCCCTACTCTGCGAGCAAGGCGGGATCGGATCACCTCGTCCGCGCGTATCACCACACCTACGGCCTCCCCGTCACCATAACCAACTGCTCGAACAACTACGGACCGTACCAGCACGCCGAGAAGTTCATTCCGACCGTGATCCGATCGGCGCTGGCGGAGAAGCCGATCCCGATCTACGGTGCGGGGCTCAACATCCGTGACTGGCTCTACGTGAAGGACCACTGTACGGCGATCGACGCTGTGATTCGCGGCGGCCGCAACGGCAGCACGTACCTGATCGGCGGAAGGAGTGAGCGCCGCAACATCGACATCGCGAAGCAGATCTGCGGAATTCTCGACGAGAAGTCGCCGCGGGCGAGCGGCACATACGCGGAGCTTCTCAGCTCGGTGACTGATCGCCTCGGTCACGATTTCAGGTACGCCATCGACAGTAGCTTGATAGAGTCTGAGCTTGGATGGGCTCCGGCTGAGAGCTTTGACACGGGAATCTCCAGGACGGTCGATTGGTATCTCGCGCGCACCTCGCAGCTGCAGAAAGGGTCTGATTGACCAACGCTGCGCTCCTGCTTTCGATGGTCCTGCTGGGGATGGCCGCTGCGTTTCGCGTGGCGACCGGGACATGGCTCCATCCCGCCGCGCTCTTTCCCATGTGGTGGTCCTTTGCCGCAGTTCTGCCGTTGATAGTTGCACACGACGAACCTGTTTCGCCGTGGGCAGTAGCATGGGTCATCGTCGCCAGCGCTTTCGTATCGGCCGGCGCCGTCGCGGGCAACGGCGGTTTCGTGACACGACGCACCGCGAGCCCCCGAGCCCCCGGCAAGTTGGAAAAGCAGCTCTTGAGCTGGCCGATGACCATCGCGCTCATACTGGGACTCGGCTCGAGTGTGGCGTTCGCTCTTGCCTCGGGTGTGTCCCTCGCCGACGTCACTGACATCGAGCGTCTGGTCGTTGTTTCAAATCAGGCGTACGTCGCTCGCTACGCCGACGTTGCTGCTCCATCTCCGCCAGGAATCAGCCAGGCTTTGCTGCCTTTTGTCTATCTGGCTCCGGTGATCGGCGGAATGGTATTCGTGCTGCGGCATGAGTGGCGATGGAGGCTTCTGGCGCTAGGGACGATACTGCCGGCGATTGCCGTTACTGTGCTGCAAACCACCAAAGCCGCGGTGCTGTTCAGCGTCAGCCTCTGGCTATCGAGTTATTTCGCAACACGGGTGCGACTGGGCCGGCTACGCGTCTTCACTCGCGGTCATTTGGTCGTGGCGGTGGTGCTGGGCGTCGTGACTACCGTGTTCTTCTTCGCGGTGGGAATCGCACGGATGGCCTCGACCGATACATCCCTCGCCGGAATCGTCCGCGTGAAGTTGATCACTGCAGCCTTCGGCCATATGAGCGTATTCTCGCAATGGCTCGGGGAGTACTGGAATCAGGCGTTCACGCCGACACTCGGGAGCTATACGTTCGCGGGGCCACTGGAGATGCTGGGATTCAAGCAAAGGGTGCCAGGCATCTTCGAGAATGTCGTCGAGCTCATCGCGGGGGAGACAAGCAACATCTACACTGGGTTTCGGCCTCTGATCCAGGATTTCACGCTTCCGGGCGCGTTGGCTATCCTCGCCGTGCTGGGCTTCGTGAGCGGCGCATCATTTCGCGAGGTCGCGCGAGGAAACACGGGGGCAGTTCCTGTGCTCGTTGCGGCCTACATCACGATACTCTGGACCCCGATCACGTGGTTCTGGATCTACAATAGCTTGACTGCGACGGTCGTCGCAGTTGGATTGTTGGTGTTGGCAGTAAGGATTGTTCGCGGGGCACGCCGATCAGCTCAACTCACAACCGAAGGAATCGTTGGCACAACGTAGCGAGACGTACGTGGACGAAGGGATCGACGCGCTGACGCTTCTCACCCCACTGGTGGAGAGGCGCCGAATGATCGTGTTCGGCGCGATTCTAGCCGCGCTCATCGTGGGGACGATGGCGGCGTTGAGCCCGCGCAAGTACAAAGCTGAATTGTCGTTGACACCGGTGGTCAACAACAAGTCGTCTGCCGCGCTCGGAGGGTTCGCTGCGCTTGCCGGAGCCACGCTTCAGACAGGCTACCAGCTTACTCCCTCAAGGATGGTCGAGCTCCTCAAGTCGCGAACGGTATTGTCGGGAGTTGGTTTGTCGCGTGTCAGCACTTCAGCGACTGAAACCATCATGGACCGCCTCATTGGTGGGCGGTACGTGCGGAATGACCGTGAGGAAGTCGCAAAGCGCCTCAACAGGCTTCTGGTCGTCACTGCCAACAAGGAAACCGGGACGATCACGGTGGCTGTCGAGTATCCCGACAGCGCGCTCGCCAGAATCGTGGCTTCACGTGTCGTCGATAGCGCGAGCCAGAAATTCGTGCGCACGTCCAAGGCGCAGGCCCAGCAGCTTCGCATTGCGCAGGAGGATCGCGTCGCGGCGGCGAAAGCCCAGCTGGAGCGGGCACAGGAAAAGCTGCGCCAGTTCAACTTCTCGAACCGCGCGACCCCAGCGTTCTCAATGGCGAGCGTCGAGCGCGACCGCCTGAATCGGGAGATCCAGCTCTCTGAACAGGTCTACGCGCAGGCCGCGACCGACCAGGAATCTGCATATGCACGCGAGCTCGAAGCTACTCCTACGGTGGTCGTGCAGGATCCGGTTCCGGAAGTTCTTCCCAAAGTGCGCAAACGTGTCATCATCAAAACGGTAGTCTCGGGCATCGTCAGCTTCGTGTTCCTCTGCCTGATAGTTCTCCTGATCGATCTCACGCGCCGCCGGCTGATGCGGTCGGACGCCGAGAGCGACCGCTTCAGAAAGGCTGTCTCGACCCTTCCGCGCGTGAGAAAGTCAGCGACCCAGTAGCCCGTCCCACGCCACGCGGGCGTATCGCCGCGCCACCCCCGCACCGGACTTGTCACGCTTCAACAATTGAAACGCCAGCCGCGCTCCGAACATTGCGACGAGCGCGGCACAGAACGCCTTGTAGGTGGCGGCGGGACGGCCTGTGCGGAAGAAATACAGCGCGCCCTTGAGGTACTCCGGATAGTGATTCCGTGACCCGTCCCGAACGGTCTGGCTGCCGTAGTGAATGACGCTCGCTTCAGCATAGTAGACCACTTTCCAGTTGTGCTCCTTGAACCGGCGGTGCCACTCTGTCTCCTCGCCGCCGACCATCGCAACCTCCACCATCGGGCCGACCTGGCGTACGGCCTTCATTCGCATCGCCACGCACGCGCCTCTGAGCGTATCGACCGCAACCGTTCGATCGTGCGCCCAGAAGCGGGACGATCCCTCGCGTGACCTGAGCCTCGGCCCAAGGTGCCGCATGATCGAATCTGTCAGCGGGAACTCACGAAGACCCGAATGCGCAACGAGGATCTGAGGCATCGACGGGAATCCATAGGTCGACGGCTGAAGCGAGCCGTCGGGATTCAGCAGCTTCGGACTCACCACCCCCGCCCTGGCGTTCTCCGGCCTCTCCAGAAACCGCGTGACCTTGTCGATGGCCCCCGGCAGAATCAGCAAGTCGTCGTTGAGAAGCCAGACGTATCGGGCGCGTGATGCGGTGAGCACCGAGTTGTGATTCGCCGCGAATCCTTTCGGGGTTGGATTCTCGATGACGCGAGCCTGCGGAAAGCGGCTGCGAACGCGGCCTGCGAGTCCGTTGCCCGGCTCGTTGCATGTGACGACGGCGGTCCAGCTCCACGACGATCCCTTCATCGTGCGCTCGAGCGACTCGAGGCAGGCGAAGAGCATCTCCTCGCTCGACCCGCTGACGATCGAGAACTCCATGTCTCTGTCTTCCAGATGCTCTCTTGCGGACTTCACGCAGGTAACCTAAGGGCAGCGAAACGAGAGGTGAAACCCCCTCGCGCCATTCTGACCTTCAAAGCCATTGATTCCCGCGCGCGGCCCGGATACCCTACCGCGCAATGCAAACCGTGTCGATTCTGATCCCGGCGTACCAGGAGCGCGGCTTCATCGGAGAATGCCTTTCATCGGTCCGAAATTTCGAGCTCCCTCCGCAGACGTCGATGGAGATACTGGTGATCGACGGAATGTCTACTGACGGTACGCGTGACATCGTTGCGGCGGCGTCAGCGTCCGACCCGCGCGTTCGCCTTCTGGACAACCCTCGCCGATTCCAATCCGCAGCGCTCAACCTCGGGATCGGACAGGCAGCCGGGACATTCATCATGCGACTCGACGCGCATTCGACATACCCCGGTGACTACCTCGCGCTGGCTCTCGAGACGGCGACGCGAACCGGATCCGACAACACCGGCGGAATCGTCACGACGCTCCGCCGCGGCGACCATTATCAGGCTGCGCTCGTGCAGGCGCTGATCACACACAGGTTCGGCGTCGGCAACTCCGGGTTCCGCACCGACGCGGTTGAGGGACCGGCCGACACGGTGCCCTACGGATTCTTCAGACGAGACGTCTTCGAGCGCGTCGGACTGTTCGACGAGCGACTCATCAGGGCACAGGATTACGAGATGAACCGGCGTATCATCGCCAGCGGCGGAAAGATCTGGCGAAATCCGAAGATCGTCGTCGCGTACTATCCGCAACCGGACTTTCGCTCGTTCATCACGAAGCAGCTCGCGTACGAGGCGCCGTACAACGCGTACATGTGGTACCTCGCGCCGTGGTCGTTCGCGGCACGGCACGCGGTAACCGCTGTATTCGCGGCCGGCGTGATCGGAGGAGCGGTGCTTTCCCCGATATCCTCCACCGTGCGCACGATTTTCTTCGCCGTCATGCTGCTTTATCTCGCGATCGCGATCTTCTCCGCAATGGGTCAGGCTACGCGATACCGGCAACCGCTGCACGTCATCTTTCTGCCGGTATGCTTTTTTCTCTACCACTTCCTTCACGGCCTGGGCATCATCGCCGGCCTCGCGAAACTCGCGGTCGGTAAAGCGCCCGTGCAGGGAAAACCTGAGCCGTGGGCTGGGGCGGGCCGGTTTCGCGCATTGCCTGATAACGCGGCAATCCAGAGCGCATGAGCATGACAGTGTATCCCGCTGCCAAGCGAGCCCTGGACGCAATTCTTGCGGGAGCGAGCCTCGTGCTGCTCTCTCCCGCGCTCGCGGTCATAGCCGTCGCAATCAAGCGGGAATCGCCCGGTCCCCTTCTCTACCGCGGCATGAGAATCGGGCTGAACGGCGAGCGGTTTCACATGCTCAAGTTCAGGACGATGGTTGTGAACGCGGATCAGATCGGCGGATCATCCACGCCCGAGGACGACCCGCGCATCACGGCAACAGGGCGAACACTTCGCAAATACAAACTGGATGAGCTCCCGCAGCTCTGGAATGTGCTCAGAGGGGACATGAGCCTCGTCGGCCCAAGGCCTCAGGTCGAGTGGGCCGTCGATCTCTATACGCCGGAGGAACGGGCGATTCTTGGCGTCCGGCCGGGGATCACCGATGACGCGTCGCTCAGATTCGCCAACGAGGCGGAGATCCTCAAAGGCAGCAAAGACCCCGACAGGGACTATATTGAGAAGATTCACCCGGAGAAAATGCGGCTCAGCCTGGAGTACGTCAGGAACCGTTCTTTCTCGGGTGATATTTCTATCATCGCCCGGACGCTGGGCGCTATCCTCAAACCTTCGAGGCAGTGAAAAACCTCCGTACTGAAGCAGAGCGACAGGTGGGACCCGACATCGAGCGGATCTTCAACGAGTGCACTGACTCGGTGGAGACCAAGCTCGAGAACTTCCCGAAGTACGTCCGCCGAAATCACCTCAAGCGATTTCTGGCGATGTACGAGCTGTTCAAGCTCGTGATGCCGGTGAAGGGCTCAGTAGTCGAATGCGGCGTGTTCAGAGGCTTCGGCGTCATGACGTGGGCCAAGCTGAGCGCCATGCTCGAGCCGGAGAATCTCACTCGCCGCATCTACGGCTTCGACACCTTCGATGGATTTCCGACGGTGGGAAAGCGCGATCGCAGCCAGTTCGCGAGCCCTGAAGTCGGAGACCTCCGGTCGTCATCGCACGATGAGCTGCTGCAGCTCATCGAGCAGCACGATCGCGACAGGTTTCTCGGTCACATCGGAAAGGTCGAGCTGGTCGCCGGAGACATCACGAAAACGGCTCCCGCTTTCGTGGAATCGCATCCCCATATCGTCGTGAGCCTGCTTTTCATCGACTGCGACCTCTACGAGCCGACCAGGGCTGCTCTCGAGACTTTTCTTCCGCGGATGCCGAAAGGTGCTGTAGTCGCCTTCGACGAATTGGACAACCCGATCTGGCCCGGAGAAACTCTCGCAGCTCTCGATTCCAAAGCGTTGAGCGGCTTGCGTTTGCGCCGATTCGAGTGGGACCCCTACATTTCATACGCTGTCATCGAGTAGCCGTGCCAGGGTCATGGCGCGGGACCTGCTCCGGCAACCTCGAGACGACCTAATGGCCTCCTCCCTGGTTCAAGCTTCGATTCCGTTCTTCAACTACCGCGGCGCGTTCGCCGCGCGTGAAGAGGAATTCATCGAGATCATCCGCGACGTTCTCCGCCGCGGCGCTTTCATTCAGCAGCGCGACCTCGCCGAATTCGAAGACGCTCTCGCGCGGTACCTCGGCGTCACCCACGCATTCGGTGTCGCCAATGCGACGGATGGAATGATCATCGGCCTTCGCGCCGCCGGCATTCGGCCGGGCGACGAGGTGGTCTTTCCGTCGCACACCATGGTCGCGACGGCAGCTGCGGTTGCACACGTCGGGGCCGTTCCGATTCCCGTGGATTGCGGTCCCGATCATTTGATCGATCCCGCAGCCGTCGAAGCAGCGGTCACCGAGCGTACCCGTGTGATCATGCCAGTGCAGCTCAACGGCCGCACGTGCCGCATGGACGAGCTCGAGCGAATCGCCGCAAAGCACGACTTGCTGATCATCGAGGACGCCGCGCAGGCGTTGGGCTCGAAATTCAAGGGAAAGCACGCGGGCTCGTTCGGCATCGCGGCCGCATTCAGCTTCTATCCGGCGAAGATCCTCGGCTGCTTCGGCGATGGCGGAGCGGTTGTCACCAGCGATCCCGAGGTCGCGCGGCGAATCGCACTCTTGCGCGACCATGGCCGGAACGAAAAGGGCGAAGTGGAGATGTGGGGGTTCAACTCGCGTCTCGACAACCTCCAGGCGGCGATTCTTCACGCCCAGTTCCGGGACTACGACGAAATCATCGCGCGGCGCCGGAGTATCGCCCGACTTTACCAGTCGCTACTTTCCGGTCTGGAGGATGTCGTGCTGCCGCCGGGGCCCGACGCTCAGCCGGACCATTTCGACGTCTTCCAGAACTATGAGATCGAGGCTTCGCGGCGTGACGAGCTGCGGGCCTGGCTGTCAGCTCAGGGGATCGGCACGATCCTGCAGTGGGGCGGTACTCCAGTTCACCAGTTCAAGGCTCTCGGGTTCGACGTTTCCCTTCCGGCGACAGAACGCTTCTTCGAACGGTGTCTCATGCTGCCAATGAACATGATGGTCAGCGACGACGAGGTGACGTACATCGCCACGACAATCCGTGCTTTCTACGGGGGCTCCGCTTCATGAAAAGGAACACCGCCCCCCGACTGAGAGAGCGCGAGGCACCCGCGACCGCTGAGCTCGCGCTACGCATCCGCAAGCACGCGGTGCGCATGACCAACCTCGGCGGAAGCTCGCACGTGGGATCAGTTCTCTCGATGGCCGACATCGTCGCTGTGCTGTATGGCGGCATCCTGCGCATCGATCCGGACAACCCGACACACACCGAGCGTGACCGTTTCATTCTGAGCAAGGGGCACGCTGGCGCCGGGATCTACGCAGCGCTCGCGGAGAGCGGGTTCTTCCCTACCGAATGGCTGGACACGCATTGCGCCGACGGCTCAGTCCTCAGCGGACACGTCTCGCATCGCGGCGTACCCGGTGTTGAGCTGTCGACGGGCTCACTCGGCCATGGACTTTCCGTCGGAGCCGGAATGGCCTACGGCGCCAAGCTCGATGATCTCAGCAACCGCGCCTTCGTTCTCTTGAGCGACGGAGAGTGTGACGAGGGATCGACATGGGAAGCCGCGATGTTCGCGTCGCACCACAAGCTCGACAACCTCGTCGCGATAGTCGATTACAACAAGATTCAGAGCCTCGCTCCCGTCGCGGAAACCCTGGCACTCGAGCCCTTTGCGGACAAGTGGAAGGCGTTCGGCTGGTCAGTGATCGAAGTGGATGGACACGACCACAGCTCGCTCTACGCGATCCTGTCGGCGATCCCGCGTGTCGCAGGAAAGCCGAGCTGCGTGATCGCGCATACGACTAAGGGGAAAGGCGTCTCTTTCATGGAGCGCAGCGTTCTCTGGCACTATCGCACCCCTCGCGGCTCGGAGTACGACGAGGCGCTCGACGAGCTCGCTTCGGATACATGAGAGACAATTTCGTACGCCAGCTCTCGGAGCTGGCACGAAGCGATCCGCGTGTCTTTCTCATGACGGCGGACCTCGGTTTTCGCGTGCTCGATACGTTCGCCGAGGAGTTTCCGAAGCAGTACCTCAACGTCGGAATCGCCGAGCAGAACATGATTGGCCTCGCCACGGGAATGGCGATGGACGGCAGGGTCGTATTCTGCTACTCGATCGGCAACTTCTCGACGCTTCGCTGCCTCGAGCAGATCCGCAACGACGCGTGCTACCACGAAGCGAACGTCAAGGTGGTCGCCGTCGGCGGCGGATTCAGCTACGGCCCGCTCGGCATCTCGCATCACGCCACTGAAGACCTGAGCATCATGCGCGCGCTCCCCAACATGACCATCGTCGCGCCCGGCGATCAGTGGGAAGCGAGAGAGGCGACGAAGGCGCTCGCGGCGACGCCCGGCACATGCTACCTGCGACTCGACAAGTCACCCGCTCCGGCCACCGCCCGATCGAAGGAAGTTTTCTTCATCGGAAAGGCGCGAACGGTTCGTGAAGGGACCGACATCACCCTCATTGCAACCGGCGGCATTCTCGGCGCAGCGCTCGAGGCAGCGGACAGTCTCGTCGAGCAAGGCATCGCCTGCCGTGTCCTCTCCATGCACACGATCAAGCCTTTCGACAGTGACGCAGTGATCCGCGCGTGCCGCGAGACAGGCGGCATCGTCACCGTCGAAGAGCACACCATTCACGGTGGACTCGGAAGCCTGGTCGCCGAGACATGTATGGATGCGGGAGTCAGACCCAACGTCTTCAGAAGGATCGGACTGCGAGCCGGATTCTCTTCCATCGTCGGCGCTCAGGAGTATCTTCGCCGGGAGTACGGGATGGATCCGAAATCCATTGCCAAGGCAGTGGCCGAGCTGCTGTCGGCCGGCAGTCCTCACGCACCGCGTCCGCGGCTCAAGGTCAGCACCGGCGGCTCGGCGAGCTGATCAGCTCTTCCTGAGAACCGTAGTCATCTGGCCGACCGCAGGCGGAACGAGCGCCTGCACCAGGAAATAGAGCGAAGGAAGCAGACGGGACAAACGGCGTCCTACGGGCGGAACCAGCGCTCCCCGGTGCCTCGCAACAACGGATGTCGAGCGGCCTACGTCGAACAGCTCAGCGATTCGTTTCTTCGACATTGCAGTTTCGACTCCACTGCCGCGGCGGGAGTACCGCCAGTCCGCGAGCATCACGTAGCCGCCTCGGCGTGTGACGCGAATCATCTCGCGCGCGATTCCTTTGAGAAGCACGTCTGACGATAGCGTTCCAAGCATCGTCGACTCGAACACGAGATCGAAAGTCCCGTCGGGATATGCGAGATGGTCGGCCGATTCCACTCTGAGCTCGACAGCAGGGAGAAGGTGCCGCGCCTGTTCGATGCGCTCCGCGCTGGTGTCCACACCTGAGAGATTCCCGGCGTCGAAGCCCAGGCGGATGAACTGCAGTAGGCTCGTGCCACCTCCGCACCCTACGTCGAGAACCTTTGCGCTGCTTCGATCGAGATCGAGCCGCCGCAGTGCGGCAATGTTCGCTATGTCGATCGCGAAGGTCTGAAAGACGACCTCGGCGTTGCCGAGCAGGTCGTTCCTGTCCGCGCCGTGCTTTGCGTAGTACTCGGGATAGAGCAACGCGCTGCGCTCTAGTGCGCTAGCGCGCCACCGAGGCGCGGTGTACCCAGGGCGTCACTTGATGGAGCAGAAGTCGTCGGCTGCGGGGTTCGTCGTTAGGCGCCTGGGATTGGTGCCGTCCGCATTCATCAGCCAGATGTCGTTGCTGCCGCCGCGGTTGCTCATGAAGCAGATCTGACGCGCATCGTTCGACCAGGAAGGGCGTCCGTCGGAATCCGGGCTGTTGGTGAGGTTCACCTGGTTCGATGAGGCAGTCGACGTCGATGAAAAATCCATCGTGTAAATCTCGAAGTTCCCGTCGCGGGCGCTCGTGAAGGCGATCTTGGTTCCCTCGGGTGACCATGACGGCGACTGATCGTTCCCGCTTGCCGTGGTGAGCCGAGTCACGCCGGTCGTGCGATTGTTCAGTGCGTAAATGTCGTCGAAGATCGAGTTGCGATTGCCTTGAAACGCAATGAAGCTTGCATCCGGTGACGACGAGGGCCAGGTGTCGGTGGCGAAGCTATCCGTCAACCGGACGACGTTGTTCCCCTCGTTGGACATGACGTAGATCTCAGCCTGGCCGACGCGATCGCTCGAGAACAGGACCTTGAGGCCGTCGGGCGACCACGACGGGTTGTCGTCGCTGGCCGGGTCGCTCGTAAGGTTGCGGAGTCCTGTACCGTCCGGGTTCATGACCCAGATGTCGCGATTGCCGGTCCGGGTCGAAACGAAAAGAATGAAATCTCCGTTCGGCGACCAGACCGGATGCGAATCGAGCCCGCCGTCGGTCGTCAGCCGAACCTGATTGGTTCCGTCCGAATTCATGGTGTAGATCTCGTCGTTCCCATCCCGGTTGGAAACGAAGGCGATCTTTGGCTCCGATTGGCGAGCCGACGGACCGGTGGGCTCGATGCAGCTTCCGATGGCCAGCGCGCACACGACCAACGCGGCCTTTCTGACAAATGGGACCATGATGACGGGGATCCTCACGACGGCTACAGCCCGAGAGTGCTGAGGGTCACTGACAGATGATGACTCGACCGGTCGCCCACGGCTGACGCATCGGCCTCGCAGCCGTTGGTGCGCTGAAAGAACGTATTGTATCTCGTGAGCTTCGAATAGTCGGCGCGCAACCGGAAGAATCGAGTCACAAAGCCGGCCCGGACTCCCGGATAAACGGTGACGTCGTGGAAGCAGCGGTGCGGGTTGGATCGCGCAAAGAACGCATCGTTGTTGAAGCGCGTGCGGCCGAAGTTTGCGCCGAACATGAAGCCGTCGCGCAGGTAGTCCGCTTCGAACCATTGTCCCGACGATCCCGGTCCGATGCCCGTACCGAGCATCTGGCCTTCGTTCGTATATCCCTGGATTACCGCGCGACTGGTGTAGAACGAGCCGACAGGCCTGAACCGGTACGTTCCGCTCTGCTCGACGTTAGTGAATTCCAGCTGAGTGCGGAAGGTTGAACGGCCATCGCCGATCGGCCGGGCCCATTGGAGGCCGGTGGTATACCCGCGCGCGTTATTCGGCTCGAGGAGCAGGTCACGCAGCGAGCCGGGCAGCTCGGCGCGAGCCCATTCGATGTACGTCTCCAGGCCATAGACCGGCAGGGCCCAGTGTGCAAACACAGAAAAGATCTGGTCGGGCCCCGGCGTGAATGTGGAGTCGGTTACGGCACGCGCGTTCGGCTGCCCGGTACCGCGCAGAAAATCGAACGCGCGCGCGGGAACCCCGCTGTAGCCATCCACCGGAGCGAAGACCGAGCGGGCGAGTCCGAGCGTGAGACCCGATTGCGGCCTGTGTTTCCAGATTACGGACAGCGCGCTGATCGAGCGCACGTCGTTCGAGATGTCCTTGTCGAAGTAGTCCGACTCGTGAAGGCCGCCGACTACCCAGCGGCCCTCGAATTGACCGATCGCCGTCGCCACCGGTCGTCCGGTGCGAATGAAGCCGTGAGGAAAACCCGGTGCGTTGTCGCTGAAGATGAGCGGATTTCGAATGGCAGGACCCCACCACTCGTTCTCGGTGGCGGCGCCGACCTGAAACGATCCGAATGACACCGTGATCGACGATTGCCCCGGATAGAGCTTGCTCACTGCCGAATCGCCGAGCCGATAAGGCAGGTCGATGGAGTATGGAACGTAATTCGACGGCGAGGAAAAGTCGCTGCGTGTCGACGGAATCGGCCTCGAGAAGCGCAGGTCGGTTGGATCGATCGAGAAGTTGTAGTTGGTGGACGAGACGAATTCGGGAATCGCGACGATTCTCACCGGACCGAACGATGCGGTGATGCCGGCAAGAAGACGGAAGCTGTAGCCCTTCCCTGCCCACAACGCTCCGTCATTCTGACCGAAGGGAAGCTCGCTGTTCGTGACGGAGGTGACCTGCGGAAGAACGATCGCGAAGGGACGGCGCATGACGGTCGAATCGGGCCCATCGGTGATCGATGACGTAGACCGGAGGAGCAAGCCCTGGAGCGGTGCTCGTCCGGCGAGCTGCGCGAGCCGCAGCCTGTCCACCGAATCCCCGCTCACAGTCACAACTGGCTCAAAGAATGGTGCTACGATCCGCGGGATAGGCGGACCGGAGACGGGTGACGATTCGACCTGCGCAGCAGCGACCGAGGCGGCGCCGAAAAGCAGGATCGCAGGCAGTAGTTGAGTCAGACGCTCGAATGGACGCATTGATTGAGAAATCATGATGTGTTGACTGTCGCGCTACGTGGGGCGATTGGAGGCCGCGCACGCTTGCTCCCTACTTGTCGCGCACGTAAATATAGTGTCTGCGCACAGGTGCGGCGCCGCGTTGTTCGACTCGAGCGGCGAAGCCTGCAAATCTCTCGTCCCGACTTTTCATCGATGATCAAAGATTGTCTCGCGGCCGCACTCGTCGTGCTGCTGAGCGCCGGCGGCGTGCAGGCACAAACGCTCGGCGGCCGAAGCGAAGTCTATGCTGGAAGCGAATTCGAGAGCTACCTGCGGTATCTGCAGACTCTCGGAAAATCTCCGCCTTCGGTGTGGAGCCTCCGCGGGCTCTCGCCGGTGGAGCTCGACGCGATTGCGCCATCGGACAGTCTGCATCCCTGGGCAAAGCGGTATTCGTTCTCGAGGGGAGCGAGCAAAGGGCTCGAGTGGGATTTCGTGCGACCCACAGTGGGAATCACGATCAATTCCGCCTACCCGTTCGGCTCCAATGACGGGCCCATCTGGGCGGGCAAGGGACTGACGAGCTGGGCTCAGACCGGAATGGCGGCTTGGTGGGGAGTGTTCTCCGCGAAGCTCGCACCGATTGCATTCCGCGCGGAGAACCAGGAATTCCCGCTCATGCCGAACGGACAGGTCGGCAATCTCGCATTCGCGGACGGGCAATTTCCGGCGGAGATCGATCGTCCCCAGAGATTCGGAAACGACCCGTACACACGAATCGATTTCGGCGAGAGCTTCGCGCGCGTGGACGTCGCGGGAATCGGCGCCGGCATCTCCACTGAAAGCCAGTGGTGGGGCCCGACGGTCGAGTACCCGTACATTCTTGGCAACAACGCGGGAGGATTCCCTCACGTTTTCGCGGGGACCTCGCACCCAGCCAACATAGGGTTTGGACACGCGCATGGCCGTCTCGTGTACGGGCTGCTCAAGCAGTCGCCGTATTCACCGGTTACAGGCGGCGACTACTTCAAGAACTATCTCTCACCCGGAAAAGTGAGATTCATGGCAGGACTGACCGGCGTTCTGCAGATTCGCGGAATCCCCGGCTTCGAGGTGGGTGCTGCGCGCTTCTTTCATTCGGCGCTCGACAGCGGCGGAATTCAGTCAAGCGACATTACGCTTCCGCTGCAGAACCTGCTCAAGTCGAGACTCCGCAACGAAGGCGATACGGTGTTCGGAGACGACCGCAGTCTCCTGCAGAACCAGCTCGCTTCCATTTTTTTCCGGTGGGCGCCGCCACGCGTCGGGTTCGAGCTCTACGGTGAATACGGGCGCGAAGACTTCAGCTCCGACGTTCGCGATTTTCTCCTCGAGCCCGATCACTCGTCCACCGTCAACGTCGGATTCAGAAAGGCATGGATGCGGCAAGGCGGCAGCGTGATGGACGCGTTCCGCGCGGAGTTCTTCACCTACGAGGTGCCCGCGGGGACGCGAACCCGTGGCGAAGGACTGATCTACCTGCATCAGCCGCTACGCCAGGGGCACACCTTCCGCGGCCAGATGCTCGGTGCGAATACGGGTGCCGGCAGCGGATCGGCGTACATGCTCGCGTACGAGCGATTCGCGCCAAGCGGGCGGCTCAAGGGGTTCTTCTCGCGGGTCACACAGAAAGAAGTGACTGCACGCGGCGAGCAATACACGAGCGGACCTCCTGTCCTGAATCCCGTCGACGCACAGGTTTCGATAGGCGCGGAGCTCACGCGATTCATCGGATCTTTCGACATCACGGGGCGGCTCGTTCTCACTTCCGAGATGAACCGGTACTTCGAGAGCGACAAGTCGAACGCCAACCTCGGCGTGATCTTCAGGCAGGGATTCTAAGGCGGAGGTAAGTCAACTAACTGGAACCGGATCAACCGGATTGAGCCGGACCAATCGGATCACGATCTTAAGGGCAAAAACGGGAAACGTGGCGCGCCGTTCCCAAAGATTTTTTTTCTTGATCCAGCGTTATCCGGCCAATCCGGTTTCCACCGTCATAGAAGCTGCGGATCGCGACTGAAGGTCAGGTCTCTGACGTCGCGGGGCTAGGCCTGAGAAGCGGAGGAAGGTCGGCGCTGGCTTCGGAAACTGAATCGGCGTATCTGGTGAACCCCGAAGTCCGGGCCTCCCTCACCTCGGAGGCTCTCTGGCGGACGAACGCCGCCGCGATGCCCACCAGCAGTCCAACCGCCAGGCCGAGGAGGGTTTTGCGCAGAGCTTCGCGGCGCTCCGGCTCTGCGGGAAGATCGGCGGGTTCGACCACACTGAGCGCAGTCGGATCGCGGCTCTCTTCGATCTTCGCCTGCTCGAGAGACTGCCCCAGAGCCGTGTAGATCTGCTGCTGCATCATGACATCGCGCATCAGGCGGCCGTTCTCGAGGCGGAGCTGCGGAGACTGTTCGTAGTCCCGGTTGACCGCCAGAAAGTTGCTGACCGCCTGCTCCGCCCGCGCGAGACGGACGCGTGCGTCGTCCACCAGACCTTCGATGAACTTTCGCTCCTGCGCCGTCTGCTCGTGACGACGCGTCCTGGAGAACGCGTCGAGCTCGGTGAAGATGTTCTGGGCGATCTGCTGCGCGACCAGCGGATCGGTGGCCTGGACAGCGATGCCCACGACACCGCTCCGCGAGTAGATGCTCGATGAGACGTCACGAAAGAGCTGGTCGGCAGCGAGCGCGGCAGCGACATCCGGATTCTTTTCCTTGATGCCGAAAACCGCAGCCAGCGGAGCCTTTAGTCCCCGGCTGTCGACCGTCGCGTAGCTCTTCCTCGCGACGGGGACGAGAATCGTCTTGGCCCGAACCAGGTCGGAGTAGAAGATGATCGAGGTCGAAAACTCCGCGGCGGCCGCGAGACTGAGTCCCAACCCTCCCACCCCGCCCGGAATCAGCGCCGGCGGACGGCTTCCCTTGACGATGAAAGAAGCCCGCGAGAGGAATTTGTTCGCCTCTGACGCAGCGAGGATCCCGAACAAGAGCATTCCCGCGAACGCGAAGAGGGCGATGAGACGGCGATGAGCCAGTACAATGCTCAGAAATCCGAGCAGCGAAGTCTCTTCGCGAGGACCTTCGACGCGTCCAGTTCCCGAAAGAATCGCCGGAGGTGTCGGACGGTTACCTCCGGAGCGTGTGTCGACGGCGTCCACTCTCAACCGCGCGACTGCGCGTGCATCGGCCGAATCCGCTCGACTGACAGATAGATGATGCTGAGCAGAACGGCGCCGGCTCCAATGGCGATCAGGAAGAATGTCGGTCGCAGCCACGCGACGATTGCAAGAACCGCCAGGGCAAGGTTGATGATCAGGATCGTCGTGCTAACCTGGGCGTGACTCCGGCCCGCCTGCACCATGCGCTGGTACGCATGGCTGTGGTGTGCGTGATACCAGCGCTCACCGTGCGCGATGCGACGGCAGAGCGTCACCGTCGCGTCGAACACGAATGCGCCGAGGAGAAGCACCCAGATGAGAAGCGGCACCGCGCCCGCATTTTCAGACGCCACCGCCAGGACGGCGAAGAGATATCCGAGCATGCCGCTGCCGACGTCGCCCATGAACAGCTTCGCTGGCGCCCAGTTCAGCGGAATGAAACCGGCGCTCGCGGCGGCGATGAGCAGCGACACGGTGGCGAGACCGGTCCGGCCCATTGCGAAAAGAATGAGTCCCCCGATGACGCCGGTGCTGATTGCTTCCCCTGCCGCGAGCCCATCGATGCCGTCGACGAAGTTGTAGAGGTTGATGGCCCACACGATTCCAACTATCCCCAGCATCGTGCCCAGGAGGCCAAGCTCGACGCTGGCGGACCCGACGCTGAGAGATGGGAGGCCGCCGACCCAGAACATCGCCCATCCGGCGGAAATGAACTGAACGGCGAACCGCGCGAGCGCGGAGAGGCTTCGGTGGTCGTCGACCCATCCGACGGTGGCGATCATGGCACCGCCCCCGGCGAGGGCGATCGCGAGGTTCCAGTCGACCCAATGCAGCATGGCTGCGATGATGATCCCGCCGAGCGCCGTTACTGCGATCGCCAGCCCGCCGCCGCGGGGGGTCGGCGAGGAATGGGAGCTCCGCTCGTTGGGAATGTCCAGGAGACGGTCGAGCGCGTACAGTCGTACCCGGCTCGCCAGCAGCCAGCTCAGAATCGCGGCCGCTACGAGGAAAACCAGTCGTTGAACCACTAGCTCATCACTTGCGATCGGGAGTTGAACCATTCCGCGGTCCGAAGCATTCCTTTCTCTACTGACATTGGCGGCCTGTAGCCGGTAGTCTCCCTGAGTCTGGACGTGTCCACGAAGAGCGAACCGAGCATCGCCGTGAGCGAATCGCCATTAAGATGGAACGGTGGAAATCGCGAGAGCAAGCCCCAGATTCCGGCCATTCCATGCAGGAGCCCTGAGGGGACGTTAACGAGCCGTGACGGCCTTCCGAGTGCGCGCGAGATGTGAGCGATCAGCTCGGGCGTGGAGAGATCCTCCTCGTCACTCACGTAGACCGTTGCACGCGCCGCAGCCGGGCTGGTCAGCAGCAGGAGGATCGCGGCTGTCACATTGTCGATGTACGCAAAGCTTCGGCGGTTGTGAACTGAGCCAAAGGGCAGCGGAATTCCTTTTTCCACCGCCTTGAAGAGCATCACCATGTTGGCCTTCATTCCCGGGCCGTACACGTTTGGAAGGCGCAGAATCGGAGCGTGCAGGCTCTCGCGTGTGGCCGTGACTCTTATCAGGCGCTCCGCCTCGAGCTTGCTTTCTCCATAAGGATCGGCAGGCTGCGGCGGCGTTTCCTCCGTCAACTCCCGGTCGCTCTCGTTCGCGACAGCTTTCACCGAGCTCGCGAAAACAAGGCTCTTCACCCCTGCTGCCACCGATTCATCGAGGAGCAGCGCGGTGCCATCGACGTTGACGCGACGGCACTCCATGGCGGCATCTCCGGCGCCCTGGCTGCTCGCATGGACTCGTGCGGCGAGGTGAACGACCGCTGATGCGCCTTCGAGCGCCGCGCGCATTCCCATCCTGTCGACTAGATCGCTGACGACGAAGCGCTCGACACCGGGCAGCTCGCCGGGACCGCTCGACCGAACGACGCCTCGCACTTTCCAGCCATCCCTCGCGAGTGCGGTGCAGACGTGCCTTCCAATGAATCCATCCGCGCCCGTGACGACGACGCTTCGCGGGTTGACTGCCGAGCTCGTCAAACGCCGCGCTCCAGAACGTCGCAAAGCTTCGCGACTGAACCAGACTTGCCGCCGCGCCTCTGCATCACCTCACGCGCGCGCAATCCTCTGGCTTCGAGCTCCTCCCTCGGCATGTTTGCGATCGAGCGCAGCACACGCTCAGCGCCATCGACGTCCCCATGGTTCACATGCCAGCCGATGTCACCTTCGGTCATGATGTCGGCGACATGGCTTTCGTCCGGCCCGACGAGCAGTATCGGGCGTCCAACGGCCATCGCTCCGTACACCTTGCTCGGGTGAACGATGCCGGCGATGTCATCGCCGATGGTGACTATGTGCACGTCGGCCGCGGACAGCGAGTGTCGAAGCTCGCTCTGCGGCTGGTACGGCAGGGACGTCACGTTGGGTCCTGACAACTCCTCCACTTCGCGTTTTCCGACCCCGCCTCCGATGAACATGAAGTGAAGGCGCGGATCATCGGCCACGCGCCTGGCCGCCTCGAGAATCGTGCGCAGCGGATTCGACGGCCCGTGATTGCCGCTGTACATCAGGAGGATCGTGCCTTCCGCGACGTGCCTCTGCCTGAAGGGATTCTCGGAATGAGAGACGATCTCGTCGGGATCCTCGGCGGGCCATGGAGGAAGGACCGTGATTTTTTTCTCGACGTCGCGCTTGCTGTTCATGCGCTCCGCCATGAACCGGTCGAGGACGATGATGTCATCGGCGCGCGCGAGGATGCGGCGGTTGAGCCAGTTGAACCCGCGCACGCTCGCTGAGTCAGGGTGTGCGGCCCCCAGAGCGACCGTCTGATCGGGATTGACGTCCATGACCCAGTATTTGACCCGCGTCCGCCTCAGCGCGCCGATGATGAGTGCGCCCACCGAGGCCATCGGAGGAGAAGTGCTGACGACGACCGCATCGATCCAGCGCTGAAAAACCGATCTTGCCGCAGCCTGTGCAACGAAAGCGAGACCACCCGCAACACGGGTAAGGAGAGAACGCTTGCCGAAACTCGAGAAGGGTACTCGCCGCACATCGACTCCGCGCAGGGTCTCGCGAGCGGGATAGCGCGCCGACGGATCGTCGTAGCCGTGGCCTGATGTGTAGACGAGGACGCGGTGACCGCGGCGTGCGAGCTCTTCGGCAGCGTCGGCGAGATGCTGGCCCACTGCGGCGGGATCGGGCACGTACACCTGCGATATGAAGACGAAGGTCTTCCTCCGGGCAGTCACGATGTGACTGCGGCGTACACGTCGAGGGTCTCTCTCGCTGCACGGTCCCAGGAAAAACGCTTCGCGTTCTCGTAGCCGCCGGTGACGAGGCGCTCTCTCAGGTCCATGTCGAGAAGGCAACGCTTGAGCGTGTCGGCCATGTCGTCAACCGAGTCAGGGTCGAAGAGAAGCGCGCCCTCGCCCGCCACTTCCGGCAAGGCGCTGGTCGACGAGCATGCGACCGGCACCCCGGCGTGCTGTGCATCGATTATCGGCATGCCGAAGCCTTCGTAAAGGGACGGAAATGCGAAGAGCGAGGCGTTCTGCATCAGCTTCTCGACTTCCGCATCTGGTAGATAGCCGGTGAACCGGATGCGGTCGCTGCCGGCGGCTTCGATGTCGGCGCGAACAGCCGATTTTTCAGGGAGATGTCCGACCAGCACGAGCGAATGCGGTACCATCGACGAGATCTTCGCGAACGCGCTGATCAGGCGGCGTATGTTCTTGTGAGCGCTGAGACTGCTGAACGCCATGATGTATGGCCGGCCAACGTCGCGCACCGCATCCGAATGGGCACCATTGGTGGACGGTGCGCCGTCTTCCTCATGGCCCGCGAGGTGGATCACCGTGACCTTCTCTCCGGGCACCTGCATGTGCCGGATGATCTCACCGCGCGAGAACTCCGAGATGGTGATGACGCGCGCGGCGCGGCGCACCGTTCGCTCGACGAAGAACTGGAATGCGCGCCGACCGAGAGCTGTTCGTCTGCCCTTGTGCCCCAGGTAATTGACGTCGTGCACCGTCACGACCTGAGGGCCCGGCGCTGCGAGTGGGCTTACGTAACCGAGCGAGTGAACGAGAGCAGGGCTCCGCCTGAGTATCTGCAATGGTAGAACAGCCTGCTCCCAGCTGTACCGAGCGGCGCGCTTCATGGCGACCACTGGGCAGACAACGCGCTGGAAGTTCGGCGCCGGCGTGACATCGATGTCCGCCGCCTCCTTGTTGAGAAACACCGCGTACTCGTTGTCCTCGTCCTGTTTTGCGAGAGCGTGAATGAGCGAGAGGGCATATGTCTCGGTCCCACCGACGACGCCCGGAATGAGGTAGAGGAGATTGAGCGCGATCAGCATCTGTCAGGGATGCGGGAGAGCGACGGCGTCAGACCCGCCGGGCCGGGGCGACGGCGTCCACACGGATCGAACGTTCCGCGGAGCCCATCTCAGACGCGAGATGAAGCTCATGATCGCGTACGCGCCGCCTACGACGACCATCGCATAGAAAATCCCGCCGAAATCGCCACGATTGAAGTCAACCGTCATGGCGAACGCGATGAAGTAGAGGCCCGGGTGTGCGTCGGCATTTCGCACCAGCTTCACCATCAGCAGCGAAAGAATCGCGAAGACGATGAACGGTCCCACCCACCAGAAGTTGAGGAAAGCCTCCGTCACAGGCGTGTAAGCAAATCCCATCAGACCTGTCGTGCCGAACGCGTCGCGCATGAACTGCAGGGAAAGGCTCTCAGGCTTGTCCGGCCACAACGCGCGCGGAAAGAAAAGAGATGGAGCGGAGAAATACGTGAAGCCCCATCGGAGCGGCCGGTGCACGTTGATGTAGTGCATCAGCGTGAAGATCGGAGACACGAACTCGTTGTGCTGGACGATCAGCTCGAGCGGATTCGAGCGGACGAGAACCGTAGGGTCCTGAAGAACCTGTCGAAGGATCCCGATTGCCGTGAACAGCGCGAAGGCGATCCCGCCCATCACAACCGAGCCGGCGCGAATCACGGCGTGCCTTCGCGTCGCTATGACTCCCGCAAGGAAGACGAGCATCGGCAGGAAATCACGCCGGTTTCCCATCGCCAGCTGCGCTCCAACGAACAGCAGCATTGACCCGATGAGCGCGATACGGGCAGGCTTCGTGAGTCGACCCCAGCCGGCGAGCATGAACATCACGAAGCCGTTGATCACGAACATCATCACGACCCACAGCTGGGTTCCAAGAAACCTCACCTGGGATCGGTCCATCGTCAGCGACAGCTCGACTCCCAGAGCAAGTGCGTAGACCCCGAGGAAAACAAGCGCAAGCATCAACGCCATCGCGTTGGCGAACGAAGGGCGAATGCGATCGAACACGGCGAGCGGGATATCGCGCCATGGCTGGCGGTACCACCACTGCACGAGATTGAATCCGAGGAACGCAGTGCCGTACATGAAGGCCGCCCCTGCAACTCCAGGTGCATCGCCGCCAATGCCTGAGATTACCACGAGAGGCAGCGTTCCGCCGTAGAGGAAGAGGAAGATGACGAAGAACAGCCGGATGTCCTGGAAAACCCATTTGCCGTCGTAGAGCCGGATCAGTGCGAGCGACAGCGCGAACTGTCCGACGAGGAACCATGATGCCCCGGCCACAGGAGTTCCGAAGACGACCTCGATCAGGCTGGCCAGCTGCAGAGCGGCCGACACGCCCAGCAGAATTCCCGGGGCAGTCGGAAAGCGAGTGGCCGCTGCCTGCGGTCCACGATTCATGATTGCTTCAGCCACGATAGGTCGATCTGAATCCGCTGCGAGCTATGCGCTTCAGCTGCGCCGCCTGCCTGCGCACGTAATACCGCACGGTCCAGCCGGTCGCGGTTCCGCGAAGTCCGTGAGTGCTCTGGAGATAACTCCAATGCTTGCTGACCAGGTAGCGCGTGTTCCTCCATGCCAGGTACTCGAACCAGAGCCTGTTGACGCGTTGTCCGCCGAGCGCCGAGATGGGCCCACGCAGGTGAAAGCACACTGTGTCCGGCGAAAAGTACACGCTGGCTCCGGATGCGTTCGCCGCAAGATAGAAGTCTGTCTCCTCGCGCCAGGAGTTCCCCGTGTACCAGCTGTCGAAGCGGACCGCGGAGAAAACGTCACGTCTGATGAGCGCGATGGAATGGACGAACGGCGCCCGCACCGGCTCAGAAAGCCGCTCCGCGAATCTGGCATCCATCGCTTCGAAATCGAAAACATCTCCGACGTTGCGAATCGGCGACGGAGCATCGATCAGGCACTTCTCATCGAAAGCGCCAGGAACCAGAGCCGTGACGATCCGCCCGGCGATGATCGACGCATCGAGCTCGCGCGCCTGGCGAAGCAGCGTCGCGCAATAGTCGGCGGAAAGCCAGACGTCGTCCTCACCGAACAGTACCCACTCCGTTCGCGCTTTGGCGATCCCCGCCATCCGGGATTCAGGCTGTCCACGCTGAGTCTGGTGTCTGATGAGGTCCACCGGAACTGGAGCAGACTTCGCCCAATGCCGCACGTTGTCCGCGGTTTCGTCGGTTGAGCCGTCATCGATCACGATGATGCGCGCAACGTCAGGATGCACCAGATAGGACGGCCACACTGCCTCGAGAGATCGCGCCCTGTTGAACGTCGGGATGAGAATGGTGATGGTCGCGCTCATCGCGACTTCTCGCGTTCCGCGCTTGCCAGCCGGGCTGCGTCGAGACCCCTGTACCCTTCCCATCCGCCAAGGAGAACGTTCACAGGAATGCGCGGATCCAGCTTGGCGAGACCGACCACTCCCATTGCGGCGGCGTGCAGCACGAGTCTCGTGGCGTATCGCAGCTGCCACAATGGCTCGTCGCCGATCGCCTTCCACACGAACAGAACGCGCGACCGTTCCCGCTCGCGCATCTGTGAATGAAGAGGAGGACGGTTGATGGAGCTCGGATAGTGTTCGATCGCAACCTTGTCCGAGGAAATCATCTTCCACCCGGATTTTGCGACACGATGCGCCACATCCACGTCCTCGTGCCAGAAGCTTCCGAGAGCTTCGTCGAATCCTCCGACAGCGTTGATCGCCGACCGACGAAATGACATGTTGCCGCCGCTGAGCCAGGCCGCAGGCTGATCCTCCGGCGGATGGCTCGCCGGTCCGACGTTGAATCCGCCCCAGTCTATGCGGTAGCGGTCGGACGTCAGGCCAAGCAGGCGGTAAGCGGCGTTGCGCGCCGGGTTGTAGTGGCCCGGATGATCCACGAAGCCACCTACCGCTCCGATCTCGGGATCGTCGTAGAACGAAAGCATCCCGCCCACCCACGTCGGCGGCAGTCGCACGTCGTCGTCGAGGAAAGCGACGATATCGCCGCCCGCCATCGAGAGTCCGGTATTTCTCGCGCGCGATGTTCCGAGTCCTTCTGCGAATTCTGCGATCTGCATCCCGATTCGGTCCGAAAACCGCGCGCGCAGCTGGTCCCCGTACCCCGCGGGATGGTCCTGAAGAACGAGGATCACCTCGAAAGGCCGTGGAGTTACCTGGGCCGCGAGATCCTCGAGACAAAGCTCGAGCGGCTCGCATCGCTTGTACGAGGCAACTATGACGGAGAGATCGAAATGCATGTGGCGGCTAGGAGCCCTTGAGCGCTCGCCAGTGACCGAGGAGACCTGCACGGTCCATCCACCGACGCGCGGTGTTGCGCGGAATATCGTACAAATTAACCTGCAAGACTCCCCTCAGGCGAGAAACAAGGGGGAAGCGGCGACGAATCACAGCCTTTCTCTCACGGCACGAAAGCATGAACTGCGCATCGCTCAATCCTCCCATGCGCATTCGCGAAACGATGACGTCGACGAATCGTGTGGAAACCGGGGCCTGAAAGCAGCGAATGATGTGATCGTAGTCAGCGGCGATCGCGTACCCGGTGTCGAACCTGCCGACCGAATCGAAGACCTTTCTGCGAACGAGCGTGGCCGGATGACAGAGCGTCTGAAGCGCGAGATCGGCCAGGCTCACGCGCTTCCCCACAACCGAAGTGATGTGTTCCGCGGCGAGAACCATCCGGCCGTAGACAAGGTCCTCCCCCGCACTCTCCGAAAGCACTCGGTCGATTGACTCAGCCGAATACAGGTGATCGTCGGCGTTGGCAAACAGGATGTAGGAGCCGAAATCGGTCACAAGGTCGATCGCCTTGTTCATCGCGTCGTATAGACCGGCGTCAGGCTCGCTGATCCAGTATCCGATCGTATCGCTGTACCGCCGCAGAATGCCCACGGTGCCGTCGGTCGAGCCCCCGTCCACCACGATGTGCTCGACGTTCGGCCAGGTTTGCCCGGCGACCGCCCGAATCGTTTCCTCGATGTAGCGGTCCCCGTTGTAGACCACGGTGATCACGGAAACCAGAGGCTTGGCGGCGGTGCCCGCCACTCTGGTTCCTGCGAGCCGCCGCCCGCCCTCAATGCGCGGCATCGCCACTTCCCGACGACTCGGAGAGCCAGTCGTCGCGCAAGGCGAAACGCCGCCAGCTCTCGTCGCGGATCAGCCGCGCATCGTAGCGCGCTCTGTTCCGGTAGTAGAACGTCCGCGCGAGATCGAGCCGCCACCTCGTATCACCGGTAGCGCGCCGCGCCGCGGCTTTCAGCGCCGCAAGACCCGTGAGCGCCGAGTTTGCGACGATTCGTCGCGCGAGCCGAACCTTGCCGGGATGCAGCTCACGGTAGTCAGTGTAGCTGTCGCAGAACCCCTGATCGGCAAGGCGGCCATTCAGGTATCGCTGCGTCATCCGCGACGCAGGTATCACGTGGTGGATCACCGCGGTGCCAACGTAGGCGAAGCGATAGCCGAGCTTCCGGATCTTGATGTTGAGGCCGGTCTCGTTGTCGCCCGTGAAGAGTCCTGCATTCGTGTCGGGGTTGAACCCGCCCGCGCGCAGGAATACATCGCGCACGACGGCCTGATGGCAGCTGAACACGCCAGGATCGTCGTCGGAAATGATGAGTGCCTCGCCCATGTCGTTGAGACTCAGCAAGGCGTTGCGGCAGTGCTCCAGCACCCACACCGGCGGCTCTGTATCCCACTTTGGCAGGACGCGCCCGGTGACCGCCCCTACTTTCTCGTTCTCGACGAACCCCTCGACGATTCGCTCGAGGAGATCGGGCTCAGCGATCATGTCGTCGTCCGTGAAATAGAGGATGTCGCCCCTCGCGACCAAAGCGCCACTGTTGCGCGCGAAATGCGCGCCTCGCCTCGGCTCTCGAAGTGGGCGGACTCGCGCATCGGCGGCCGCCAGCTGCTCGATCACGCTCCCGGTGTCATCCGCCGATTCGTTGTCGACCAGGATGAGCTCCCATCTGTCGCGCGGATATCCCTGGGCAAGAAAAGTCTCGACTGTCTGCCGCAATAGGGCCGACCTGTTGAACGTCGGGATGATCACCGATACGAAGGGCTGCACAGAGCTCACGTCAGCACCTCGATGATTTCCCGGAAACGCTGGCTGAACTGAGCCGGTCCCCACTCTGCCGCGCGCTCGCGGCCGCGGCGCGCAAGCTCTACGCAGAGGTCGTCGTCCGTCCAGAGCCGAACCAGACACCCATGAATTTCTTCGACAGATGACGGATCGAACAGCAGCGCGGCGTCGCCCACCTGATCGGGTATCCCGTAGATGCGAGACGTCGCTACCGGGCATCCGAGCGCAAACGCTTCGAGCTGCGGGATGTTCGTCGGGCCGAAGTAGGTCGGCATGATCAGAGCGCGGGAAGCGCGGTACAAGCCCGCCATGTCGCTGTCGGGTGCGTAGCCCAGAAAGATGACGTTGTCGTGGAGGCCGAGCTCGTCGACCTGCCGCTGAACGTCGGCGTAGCTGTTGCGCTCCCTGGCACCGACGAGAACCAGCCTGACATCAGGATGGTATTTGCGCATCCGGGCGAGTGCGTCGATGAGCGTTGCGTGGTTCTTGTGCCTGTAGAACTGCGCCGGGTAAAAGAAAAACTTCGCTGGCAGCGAGTATCTCTCACGCACGCCGGCTACGGCGGTGTCGTCGTCTTCGTGAATGTACGAAGGGGCGATGTACGGAAGCACGAACACCTTCTCCGGCGAGATGCCATACGACTCGACGAGCTGCCGCTTGCCAAGCTCGGAATCGACGAGCACTCCCCGCGACCATCGCGACGTCTCTCTGAAATGGAACTCGCGTGATTCATATTCCCCGTCGGCCGAAACTTCAGGGAATCTCTTTTCATATCGGTGCATCAGATCGTGGACCGTGCCGAGTGCCTCGATCGGAGCGCGGAACGAATAGCGATCGTGGTTTGGACAAACCCACAGATCGCAGCCCTCGGCCAGAAGTTTCCTGACATTCGAATCGAGGCGCGCAACTGTGCGTCGCCAGATCGATACAGGAAGGTGGGTCAAATGCCACAGCTTGTTCAACGCGCGGTTCCAGGCCGTATCCGTGAGCCGCACCACATGCATCCGATCCGGCAGCACGCCCTCCCAGAGCGGATCAGCAATCGCGGCCGACAGCGAGTATTCCTCCGGAAGAGACATGGCCGCGTCGACTATGGCCTGCGAGTACTGCAGCACTCCTCCCCCAGGTCCGGCTGAAAGGAGCACGCCAATCCTCTTCATCCTGAACCGACAAAGCAGGCGCCCCACGTCGTGAAGTCAGGCTCATGGTCGGTCATCCATCCCTTCGAATCAGCCAGCGTCATTCCCGCTTTCTCCAGCGCAGCGCGTATCTCGGGCGTGAAGAGGTACCGCATCCGATGCGTTTCGCGCAAAGTCTCCTGCGCTCGCGTCTGCCTGTCGGTGATCACGACAGTGTAGCTCACGTCCACCACGTTCTCGCCCGCATGGATCGCGGGTCGAGCGACGCGCGAGACTTCGATCGAGTCGTCAGAAAGGTTCTTCTCCGTCGCTCGAGGCCACTGCCGGATCACGGCCGGCCCGTACCAGCAGTCGAAGACGAAGACGCCGCCGGGACGCAGGTGGTGTCGCACGGTCTCGAAAGCCGCACTGAGATCCTCGTTCGACGTCTGATAGCTCATGACGTGGAAGAGCGAAATGACAGCATCGAATTGCTGGTCGAGCCGGACCGTTCGCGCGTCTCCCTGCGCGAACGACAGTTGCGACGCGAGATCCCCGGGCAAGCCGGACCGCCGTGCTTCCGCTGCTTCGAGCATGCCCTCGCTCATGTCCACTCCGGTGACCACGTATCCGAGGCCAGCGAGCTCCGACGCGTGAGCTCCGGTGCCACATCCGATCTCGAGAATCGAGCGGGTCGAGGGTGAGTGGCTGTTGATCAGATCCGCGACGTAGCGTGCCTCGCCCGCATAGTCCTTGTCGCGATAGAGGAGATCGTAGTACCTGGAGTAGGCAGCGAAGACGGTCACGCGAATACCTCGTGCACGGCGGCCGATACCCGGTTCATCTGCTCGTCCGTGAGCGCGAGCCCACTGGGCAGATAGAATCCGCGCCGGGCGATTCGCTCCGCGGCAGGGTACGATTCTCCCTCGAAGAGACCCATCTTTCGATACACCGGCTGCTCGTGCATCGGCCAGAAGAAGGGTCGGGTTCCGACGCCTCGGTCGCTCAGTCGTCGCATCGCTTCGTCGGCGTCGAATCCCGTTTCATCCCCGATGACGAGCCCGTAAACCCAGTTGATGTTGGCCGCGTACTCTGTTGCCGCCACAGGAAGCTGAATCGACCGAACATCCGAGAGAAGCAAAGTGTAGCGATCGAATATCCGACGCTTTCGACTCACGAACTCATCGAGACGCTCGAGCTGCGCGAGGCCGACTGCGGCCTGCATGTTGGTCATCCGGAAGTTCCATCCGAGCTCGTCATGAATGAACCTGCGCGGCGCCTTCATGGCGAGATTGCGGAGACTGCGGCATCTCTCCGCCAGCGCATCGTCGTCAGTGACGATCATTCCACCTTCGCCGGTGGTGACGTGTTTGTTGGGATAAAAGCTGAAAGTCGAGATCGTGCCCAGGGATCCGCACGGCCGGTTCCTGTAGGTCTGACCGATCATCTCAGCCGCATCCTCGATCACGGCGAGCCCGTGCCGGTCGGCGATCTCGAGCAGCGGATCCATGTCGACAGGCAGGCCGTAGATGTGGACGGCCATGATCGCCCGCGTGCGATCTGTGATTCGGCGTTCGATTGAAGCGACGTCCATGTTCCATGTGGCCGGATCGCAGTCGACCACGACCGGAGTCGCACCGAGTCTCGAGATCGCTGCCGCGCAGGAGATGATCGTGAAAGTAGGGAGGATCACTTCATCGCCCGGCCCCACTCGGAGCGACGCGACCGCGGCATCGAGCGCTGCGGACCCGTTGCAGACAGCAATTCCGTGGCGCCGGCCGACGCGCTGGGAGAAACGAGCTTCGAACTCGCGGATGAAGGGGCCTTCCGAAGATATCCAGCCGCTGTCGATGCACTCGTTCAGATACTTCCGCTCATTGCCGTCGAGGACCGGCTCGTTGACCGGAATGAGCGCGCTCAAGCTGCGGTCTTGAACGGCATTCGGCCCGTGCATCCAGAGCGCAAATGCCAGGGTGTGAGGGATTCGGACATATCCTTTGAAAATACAACAGGCGCGACGGCCGGGCCGAACTTCCGGCCGTCCAGCGAAGGATTCAGGGGCCCTATGGTGCGCAGTGGGTGGAGGCCCCAGGCGCGAACTCGAAAACGCGATAGATCTCGTCGGTGGTCGAGTGGGGAAACGCAGCGACTTTCGGTGCCCGCCTCATGAGGCGGTCTCGCTCGTCCTCGGTCCAGCGGAACATCATTCCCTTGTAGGCGCCGGGGATCTCCGCCTGGCGCTGCCACAGCAGCTCGCGATACGCAATGGCGAGCAACACCGGTTTGCGTGAGGCACACACCACGCTGTCCACGATGTCGATCAGTTGACCCATGCTCAGGTCGGCGATGCGGCGTTGTCCGCGGTCGAAATGGACGCGATAGGCGAACTCGCGCTGCCGGGGCATGAACACCTTGTTCCCGACATAGTAAGGCATCGACTCCATCATGTAATCCGGCTCGCCGGCGATGATGGCATCGCGATACCGTGGATGCGCCTTGATGAAATCTCCATACGCCCTGCTGCCTGATTCATCGTACTTGATGTAGCGCTGCGCCATGACGGGAAGCGCGGCAGTCTGCGCCAGAAGCATCGGAAGAAGACCCATCGCGATTCTCCGCCTTTCGGGGGGACTTTCTGGCGTACGGCCGCGGGTGATGGTGATCCAGCAGATCGCGATGAACAGGAAAGCAACGAGACCTTCGTGCCGAAGGCTTCCTGAGTAAACGTGCCGGAAGAGAATCTCGAACCCCAGGATCGTCAGGATCAGTGCGGCAAGCGCGCCACGATGACGACGAAGGCTCCAGGCCAGCCAGGCGAGGCAGATGTCGACGATGACGCGCGACGCAACGCCGGAATCGATTCCCACCACCCGCCACGGCAGTTCGTTGGCAGCAGCGATATTCGCGGCGTTGGCTCCGCTCATGGCGAGCCCGGGGTCGGTGAAAATCGTCCGCAAGACAGAGCCAGGCTGGAATCGATCCGGCGAAAACGCCCAGACCATGTCCGGAGACGGCACGGCCGTCCAGTAAGCCGCGGCAACGCCGGCCACTGCGAGCGCCACAGCCGCCACACCGGATATGCGAAGAAGTGGCGCGCGTTCCTCGGCGTCGAAGAGATCGATCAACCACAGGAAGAGAAGTACCAGTGAAGCAAGAGCCGCGTGCACGCTCGTGTTCGCGAGCAGTGCGAGCGTGAATCCGAGCAGCAGCGGCCTTTTTCTTCTCGAGGGAAAAGCGATGCAAGCGCAGATCATCAGCACCACACCAATCCCGTAATTGCGCGAGACAACGCTCAGCTCGTAACCGAGAAATGCTCCGAAGACGGCGAGCATCCGCAACCACACCGGAAACGGCGCGTGCCGCAGCAGCAGATATGCTGCGATTGCGCCCGCGGCGAGCCCGGCGACGGGCAGCACCAGATTCGAATGAGACACCGAGTAGCCAAGCCGCAGCACGGCGTACCACAGGATCGGGTGACCCTCGTATTGCAGATCAGTGAGAAGCGCGCTCCACGATCCCGCTTTCGTGGCAACGGAGAAGGCACGGACTTCGTCCCGCCACATCTCATGCCGAAGCGCAAGAGTGACCACCAGAGCAACGTAGGCTCCCATCGCCAGCCACAGGCTTCGCGCCGAGATGCGCTCCGAATCGACCTCGTCAGCCGGCGAAGGCAATGCGCCTACGGGGAAGGGTCGCCGAGCTTGCGTCCTGCTGCATCGAACAGCCGATCATGCCGGAGCCCTGCCTTGTGAAGACGAAAGCGCATCGACGTGCGGAGCACGCCAAGTCCGTACACGACCGAGCGGCGGAAATTGATGGACGACGCCTCGGGGTGATACTTCGTCGGGCAGGAGATCTCTCCGATGCGAAAGCCGAACATCGCAGCCTGCGCGAGCATCTGGTTGTCGAAGACGAAGTCGTCGGAGCATTCGAGGAGCGGCAATGCCTCCAGCACCTGGCGCGTGAAAGTCCGGTATCCGGTGTGATACTCGGAGAGCTTGAGCCCCAGGAAGATGTTCTCCACAGCAGTGAGGAGGCGGTTGGCGACGAACTTGTAGAGTGGCATCCCTCCCGCTCGCGCACCTTTCCCGAGAATGCGCGACCCGAGGACGATTTCGAATTCATCGGATGCCGCCAGCCATGCCATCGCGCCGATGAGCTTGGGAGAGTACTGATAGTCAGGGTGAAGCATCACCACGATGTCAGCCCCGCGCTTCAGCGCTTCCGCGTAACAGGTCTTCTGGTTTCCACCGTACCCGCGGTTGACGGGGTGCACCACGTAAGGAATGCCGAGTCGCTCCGCGACCGCGACTGTGTCGTCGCCCGAAGCATCATCGACAAGGAGCAGGTCGTCGACAATCCCGGGAGGGATCTCGGAAATCGTTCGCTCGAGAGTGCGTCCGGCGTTGTACGCGGGAAGCACGACGATCACGCGCTTCCCCGCTATCATGGGCCGCGCAACGAGTTACTTCTTCACCACAACGCGCTCGGCCGGTACGCCGCAGAATCGCGTCTTGTCCTGATCCCCGGCGTACGGCCCCTGCTTCACCTCGATCATCTCGATCTCCTCGAGCACCTCGAAGCCGTGGCCCCCAGTGGCGAGCAGGATGATGTCGCCCGCCTCGAGAATGCGGCTTTCGAGATACTGTTTTTCCTTGTCGTAGAAGTCCACACGGAGCCGGCCGCGCTTGATGAGAAGCACTTCCTGAGTGTAGTGGACGCTGCGGCGGACCGGATTGTGAACGTGGGGGTCGATCACCTTGCCGGCTGGATGGCGCATGTACGCCAGCTGCTGCGAAAGGTCGTTGGGCGTGAAGAAGTGGATGCCGGGCGCGTTGAACTTCCCCGACACGATCACCGCCAGGAGCTCGTCACCGGCCTTTAGAGTCTCGATCATCGTCCCGGAAGATAGCAGTCGATGCGCCGGCGGCGAGGCGCACTTGCATCCCCCGACCCGAGAACGATCACCTCCGCAAAGCCCTTCATCCGTGCCCGGGCGCAAAGAGCGGCATCGGTGGTGTCGGACGGAAGCTGCGGCCCGGCACGCGGACGATAGGCGGTCATGTTGTACTGGTTCGTCTGCGTACAGCCATATGAGGGCGTGCCATCGATGAGTGCAACCGACGACACCGCGGGAGCGACGAGCGGCGTGTAGGTGCAGCGCCCGTCCGCGTCCCACATCGTCCAGTACAGTCGATACGATTGCGGGATGAACAACACGGCACGCTGCCGCTCCTCGATTGGAAGCGCACGGATGTCGCGGAGGGAGCTCACGAGGCCGTAGTACTGTGTGCGCCGCAGCCCTTCGGAAAGAGTCCTGGGGTCGGTCAGTGCGGATAGTCCCGCACTTCGCGTTCCGCTCAACGCGACGAGCTCCCGGCGAAGCGCGATGTTCGCCCGAACAACCCACAACGGCCACTGTACGGAATTCGCCAGAAGCGTGACGACGAAGGGCGCGATGACGAAGATCGCGAGAAGCGTCGAGAGGCGAACTGCGCGCACGCCGCCATCCTCTGTTCTCACGCTAGCGGCAGGGCGAGCGGCGCGATCCGCACGCCAGCGTTCAGCCCAGACTCCGATCCTGCCGATGATGAACGCGAGAGCTACCCAGCGCTGAACGTCGGAGAAGTACACCGCCGAGCCGCCGTGAATTGAGATGAGCTCACCGGGGATAAACCCAAGCAACATAAGGAGAAAGAGGACTTCAGCATCCATCAGGCGTTTGGCGCGAAGCGCGGTGCGCAGGTCTGTGACATCGCGCACCTTTTCCTCCCACAGGCGCGCCGCTATGTAGATCCAGGTCCACATCATGTGCAGCAGTGGAAAGAACTGCTGCCACCCGTCCGCGACATCGTAGCGCATGAAATTGAGCGGCGAGATGCCGCTGTTCTGTGCGGGCAAGGAGACGATCGGATAGGTCAGTGCTGTCGCAGCGACGCAAAGAACCACGGATACGGACGCGATCCAGCTTCTCCAGAAATGGAGTCTTACCGCGAGGTAGAGAACCACGCCGAGGAGAAGGAGCATGAGCGAGATCTTCAGAAACCCGCACGCGACAAGCGCCAACGGAAGAAAGCCGAGGAGAAACGCGACTCTCGCCCGCTGCCGTGTCGATCTCTCCAATGCCAGACCTGACGCCAGCACCAGCAAAAAGACCGGCATGCCGGCGAGGTACGACTCCGAGATGAGAACGTTCGCGTTCCAGATGGCGAGACCGTCGAGGGCACGGGTGGGGATCACTCCGATGGTCGCCGCGAGGAAAACGATCCAGTCCCTGTAATCCGATCGGAGCGGCGGCACGTCCGAAGACCCACCCATCCGCTCTCGAAGCTCGGCGCCTAAAAGAAGCACGGCGCCGAAGAAGAGCGGAATGACCACGACAGGATAGCCCAGCGAGTAAAAGCTGAGCGCGTCCGTGCCGATCAGATTCGCCCACTGTATGAAGAGCCACCCTGATCCATAGTGGTAGTGAGCGAGAGGAACTCCGTCGAGACCGATGCTCGGAGTGCCGTAGGTGGCAAGCATGTTGGCCATGCTCGCGATGTACATCGGATCGTGATGGATATTCGCCTTGAGGGAGAACGTCTCCCAGAAAAGGGGCATCTTGTACCGCGAGCCCCACACGACGCCTCCCGTCCATACCGCAAACGCCACAGTTCCGGCGAGGAAAGCCAGCGAATGTGCGGCCTTACCTCGACGAAGCCAGCGAGCGCCGGTCCAGATGGAGGAAGCGAACCCAGCCGCTGACAGAACCGCTGCGATGTTGAACCCGGTCGCGCCCGCGAGCACTCCTGCGAACGCGCTCACGACGAGCGCGAGGACTGTCAATGCCGGTTGGGAAGACAACCATTCGCCATCGCCTTTCCGTCTGATCAGTCGCATCAGCTGCAACGGTGTGCAGCAGATGAAGAGAGAGAGACCAAGCGATTGAAGAACCGGAGCAGCGGGATTCACGAACCCGATCCTCGAGACCCAGTAGATCGCAGCCAGGACAAAGGCCGCGATGGAAGTCGCAACGACGATGGTATCCCGCGCGTCGACGTCGTTGACTGCCGGAGAAGCCGCTATGGGCTCAGTCATCGAATCCGGCTGCAGTCGATCGGTTTCCGGCTCACGGTTCCGGCGGAGTCGAAGCGCAGCATGAGCACTCGCTCGAACCCTTCCTTCACTGCCCTTCCGCAAAGAGCTGCTGACGTGGTATCACCCGGCAACTGAGGTTGAACTCTTGGACGGTAAAGGCTGAGCCCGTAATAGCGGCTCAGCTTACATCCGACCGGCGGCATCCCGTCGACCATGGACATGCCGGTGAGTGACGGAACCACGTAGCTCGAGAACGTGCAGGCGCCGGGTCGGCGCAGCATCTGCCAGTATCGAACCTCGCTTTGCGGAACGAAGACAGCGGTTCTTCTTTTTTCCGCGAGCGGCATCCGCGATATCTCGAGAAGTCCTTCGACCGGCTTGTAGTTGGGCGACAGGCGCAGTCCCGCCTCGAGAATGTCATGATTCATGAGGCGTGGGAGAATGCGGATCACCGGAGGGCCTCGCTTCACGCCCGCTGCATCGTAGAGCTGTACGCGGGTCGCGGCGTTCGCGCGGAGCATGCGCGCAGTCCAGTGTGTCGCATTCCGCATCATCGAGATGACGAGCGGGACTGCGAGCAGCGCGACGCCGATGGTTCTGAGCTCACTCCAGCGCCATCCGCGAAAGCGCGGCACCAGGGTATGAGCGCCCGCGAGGAGAAGTCCCACTGACACCCATCGCTGCACATCGGAGAAATAGAAAGCTGATCCACCATCGATATGCAGGATAAGTCCAGGAATGACCCCGACGATCGCAAGCAGCGTGACGAGCTCGACGTCGAGAATTCGTCCGGCTTTCGCCGCGGCCACCACGTCGCCAACATTTCGCGCGTCTTCGCTCCTCAGGCGCAGCACGACGTACAACAGTGACCAGAAGAACTGAAAGAGAAAAAAGAACGGCCACCATGGCGGCGCGACGAAACTCTTCATGAAGTCGAGCGCCACCATCCCTTCGCGGTGCGCCGGGAGCGAAACGCGGCCATAGACCGACACCACCAGCGCCGCCGTCATAATCCCGATGATCACGAGAGGCGGACGGCGGAACGCGCCAGCGCGCAGAGCCCCGTACGCCGCCGCCAGGAAGCCCAGCACCATCAGAGAGATCTTGAGGTAACCCAGTGCGACCAGGCCCGCCGGCAGCACTAGCAGCATGAAGGCAAAGTCCCACCATCGAATCGAACCGCCGAGTAGCGATTTGGCGCGGTTTCTCCAGAAGGAAACTGTGGTAGCTAGAAGGAGCAGGCCTACGGCCATTCCGACGGTGTACGACTCGGAAATCACCACGTTCGAGGTCCAGACGCCGACAGCGTCCGTTCCGGTGATCGGCATCACGCCGACGGTCGCCGCCAGAAACAGAATCCAGAAAACGGGATCGCGGGTCACGTCCGAGCCGCGCATCTGGATCGCAAACGCGATGAGTCCGCCGAAAAAGAACGGGATCATCATGACAGGAAACGCGAGGTGATAGACCTCCGTCAGGGAAAGTCCCGCGGCATTGGCGATCTGGGCGAAAAGCCACGGCGATCCCCAGTGGTACGCCATGTATGGAATCCCATCCAATCCCATGCTCGGCACATGGTACGTTCGAAGCATGTTGCCGAGCGCCGCGAGCGTCACCCCGTCGTGATGCACGATGCCGTCGGTTATCAGCATCTCCAGAAAGATCGGACTCTTGTAGATGCGGCCCCACACAACTCCGCCGGTCCACACGGAGAAGAGCGCACTTCCCGCCGGGATGGCGAGAGCATGTCTCAGGGAAACGCTCCGCAGCCAGTGGAATGTCGCGAACAGGAATGCGGCCAATCCCAGAGCCGTTACGAGTACGGACAAATCGACGCCGGCGAACGGCACGAGCCGTCCCAGGGCTGCGATTGAGGCGAGCGTCGCGAGACATATGAAGGAATAGGAAGCAGCGGCCCAACCGCGAGATCGTTGGGCGAAGACGTGCCACACGGCGTACGGAACGTCGAGAAGAAAAAGCGCGAGCCCCACTGACCGCAGCACGGGGTCGAAGGGAGTGTCGAAGCCGGCGCGGGCAAGCCAGTAAATGGCTGCGAGTCCGAGAGCAACGATCGAAGCGGCGACGGCGACGGTGGCGAAGGCCTGATCGAGCCCCGCCTCCGGGTCGCGATCCCTGCCGTTGTCAACGATTGGCGATTGCATGCTGGTCGCCGGAGAACGGCTCGAGCGGATCAGAAGCCGGTCGAGCGGCCGACTATATAGAGAGGCCTCTGCTTGACCTCGTCGTAGATCCGGCCGATGAACTCGCCAATCACGCCGAGGCAGATAAGCTGAACTCCGCCGAGAAAGAGAATGACGACGATCGTTGAGGCCCAGCCTCTGGCGAGGTTTCCCGGACCGAACAGCCGCTCGATCAGAAACGCGATCAGCAGGATAAATGAGACTGCCGAAGCGAAGAATCCGAAGTACATCGCCAGACGAAGAGGTGCCTTGGAAAGCGACAGCACTCCGTCCACGCCGAGCCCAACCATGCTGCGAAGCGAGTATTTGGTCTCGCCCGCGAACCTGGCCGGCCGCTCGAACAGGATCGCGGTCTGACGGAACCCAAGCCACGCCCGAAGGCCGCGGATATAGCGGTTCCGCTCGGGCATCGCGTTGAGAAGGTCGACGATGCGGCGGTCCATCAGGCAGAAATCCCCCGTGTCTGGCGGGACCTCTATGTCGGTGAGACCGCGGAGAATCCTGTAGTAGACGTAGTATGCCATCCGCTTGAACGGGTTCACTCCCTCCCTTCGCTTTTTCTGGGCGTACACGACCTCGTAGCCTTCCTTCCATCGCTCGAGCATCGTGTGGATCAGCTCCGGGGGATCCTGGAGATCGGCATCGATCACGACGACGGCTTGCCCTGTCACTGCGTGAAGTCCTGCCGTGACGGCCGCCTGATGCCCGAAGTTGCGCGAGAAGTGAAGGGCCTTGAATCTCGAATCAGACCGGCAGATGGAATCGAGCAGCTCGGGCGAGCGGTCGCGGCTCCCGTCGTTCACGAAGACGATCTCGAACGATGGCACCGAAGGGGCGAGGACCTGAAGCAGGCGAGAGTGCAGCGGTTCGATGACTTCCTCTTCGTTGTACATCGGCACGACCACCGACAGCAACGGTCGCGAAGTCTCCGCAGTTTGAATTCTGTCCGCGTTGGGATCAGCCATCGGGTTGGGATGATTTGGAGGAAAAGCCCGTGGCCCAATGGCCCGCTTCCGCGCGCCTGTAACTTAGAATGCGGTGACCACGCCGCAAGCGGAAATCCCTCTCGCATTCGCTGTCATCGCGTTAGACCGTCGCGCGGTGACATCCACCAGAGAATCCACGGGCCGCGCGTGAGCTTTCGCGTCGGCTCATGAGTCCGGAGAATCTGCTGCAGATGATCGTCGAACCACCGAACAGTGTCGGTCTGGTGATTCACCATCCATCCGCCGATATGGCGCTCAGCGTTTCGCTCGATGTACGTCTGCCGGCGATCGGGAGAGAGTGTGCCGATGATCTCGTAGGGTTTGGGGAGCCAGGACTTCGTGCTCAGTACACGTTTGCCGTTCGCTCCGTGCCACGCGGGCATCAGCAGTCGGCCGTCAACGATGCGGACGACCGGATCATTCGGTGTCGCACCCGAGTCCCGCAGCAGCGACTCCAGCTCGGCGTCCATGAGCGGGGCCTGACGGGTCAGATGTGATGGCATGAGCTGAGGCGCTTCAAGGTTCGCGAGAAGCCCGGGATGTCCAAGCGTCATCGCCATTGGAATCGCGAACACGGGGATCATCGCGACGCGCGCGTATTGTTTCCACCGAGCCATGGGAGCTTTTTTCATCACCAGCATCAAGGCCGCGAGTGCGAAGAGCAGCACGGGTGCGATGCTCAGGAGGTTCACCGGATGGCTCCGTGAAACGAAGTAGCTGCTGAGCGACCATATGCCGCCCCACGCTCCGGCGGCGACAACGAGCCGGAAGTCCCGCCAATCGTCTACCAGCAGATGGACTACCACCGTTGACGCGATGAAGAAGGCGAGGATCAGATACCAGATCGCGCCGTGCGTTGCGATCGGCAGGGCGCCGAAGCCGCGACTGTAGAGCAAGCCGTATTCGATGTACCCGCGCAGATCGGGCGGAGAACCGAGGATGGCGACATAGACTGCCCAAACGACGGCGCAGAGCGCCAACACCATGGCGAGTGGAACAGCAATCGAACGCAGCGTTCCGATTACAATCGTCCTTGTGCCTGCACCAGCCACTCGCTCCGCATGCGCGCGCTGCACCAGCCAGACCGCGAACGCGGCGAACCAGATCGCCGAACAGTAGATGGCTGCCTCGAATGACCACGCGACCGAGCAGAGCCAGACGAGATGCCCAGCCATGGGAAACCCGAGTCGGCTGCTGGTTGCAACGCGGCCGTCCTCACGCGCGCGATACTCAGCCAGCAGCCAGGCGAGAAGCACGAAACACCAGAAGAAGCGAACCGCTCCTCCGGAGGGCGTCATCTGCGCCGGTAGAATGAGCGAGGCGGTACGAGGCCGGAAGAACAGCGCAGTGAAGACAGCCACGAATGCAAAGATCAGGTTGCCTACACCTGGACGCAGCTTCCTGAAGGTTGAGAACATGATCCACCCGACGAGCGCATATATAAGAGCCTGGAAGAACCAGAAGCTTTGCCAGGCGCTGCCTGCGAGAACCGTCGGAACGAGGATGCTGAGGAAGCCGTACTGTGAGGGCGTGTCACGAAGAAGCCACCCGCCTTGCCTGAGCTGCTCGATCGGTCCGACCCAGAATCCCCAGTGGTAGAACTCCACCATCGGATTCGTGCGGAAGCTGAACGCGACGAGAATGGCGAGCAGCACGCCTGAGGCAACGCGCAATCCTTCATTGCTCTTCGACGTGGCGTCATCATCACGTGCCGGATCGGGAAGACCAAGAATTGCGATCGCGGTCGCAAGTACGATCGCGAACAGTCTGAAAGGCGATGCAAGGAACCAGCTGCTCGCGCGCGTCCAGTACACAAACGAGCCGGCGCTCATCCATGCAGCGACTCCAACAAGCACGATTGCGCCGAGAGATGCGGCAGCGTCGGCTCTGAGCGCAGGGGAAAAGTCCCGCCCGCGAAAGGCAAACGCAGCGATGATCAGTGCCGGAATGAGTGCGATCGCAACCAGACCGAGCCGGCCATGGAACGCGAAGAGGATCGCGTAGCAAAGAGCGACGAGAACCAGAAACCCTTTCACGACGGTCGCCCACTGTCCTCCGCGCAAGCGCGGCAGCACGAGAGCGACGATCACAGCCGCTATGGGAAATCCTGCCAGAAGGGACATGTAGACTGCCCATTCCACCGTCTCCGTCTGGCCGGCGCGGCCGACCGCGCGGATAAGACGCGGAATCCACTCGTAGCCCCAGACAACAAAGAGGGCGGCGAGCGATGCCACCCACAACGGCTCGATGCTCCGAGCGAAGGCTATGGCGGACGCCGGCAACGGTCGCCTTGGTGTACCGGTCGAGCTCGAGTCTTCAGCCATCCTGCGCTTCGAGAAGCCCGGCCGCGGCGAGTTTCTCCGCCGTCTCCACAGCTTCTTCCGCGCTGACTCCGATGTGCGCGGCGAGGTAGACGAGGTCGCGTGTGCCGTCCGCGTACGCGAGCACGTTCGTCATCGAGCGCACCGAATATCCCGCTCCGCGAGTGCTCAGCGTCGGGTAGAGTCCGCGCTTGCCGAGCTGCGGCTCGCAAAGATTCGTCGCGCGGTACACCCGGTTGTGCTCGATGAGGTCAAGTGTCTTCCTGAGAGCGTCGTATCCTCCCTCGAGTCCCGATGGGGTGACGAGCCGCACGTCGTCCAGAGACGTGTGATACTCGGGATAGCTGTTGTACTTCGTGCGCATGATCGACGCGACGGGAAGATCGACGCCGGGACTGCAATACTGCCGCTCGTCGCTCCCGCGATCGAGATACGAGTATTCAACGTGATCCGGTGCATGCCGATCGAGCACCAGCTTCGCCGCGCGGTCGGCAAGTGTGTCCCCTGTTCGCGAGTGAAGCAGCGAGTAGGCCCGGTCATCGCCAACGCATGTCACGACGTAGCCCGCGATGGTGCGCTCGCGCAGCTCGCCCAGATGTCTGCTGATGTAGACGATCGCGCCGATCGTCTCCGGTGCGAAGACGATGCGGTAGGTGAATCGTCGCGACGGAAGCGAGGAAAGCCATAATGCCAGGGCCGTGGTGACGACAGGCCCGGACAGCTCATTGTTCGCCAGCGAAGGATGGCAGACATACGTGGAGAGAAGGATCTCCTTCCGCTCCTTTCCAGGGAGAATTACCTCTCCATAGGTGAGCGAGCCGGGCGCAAGCGTGCTGTCGATGACCGCTCGATAGCGGCCATCCGGAAGAGCTTCACGCTGCGAGTGAGAGAGACAGAATCCCCACCGCCGCGAGTAGTACGATGTGACGTATGGAATCGCGTCCGGCTGCTCCGGAAGTGAATGGAGATGCGGCTGCAGCTCCGCCAGTGTCAGCCATTCGTCCACTGGAGTCGAATAGCCGACAACATGCAGGTTGTTGCGATCGAAATCGACGATGTGGCTGCCCTGCTCGTCCGCGATGTACGCGCCGCGAATGTTCCACTCGTCAGGCACGGTCCAATCGAACGCCTGCGTCCCCGAAGGGACCTCGTGAACGGTCAGCTCCGGGACAAGCCGCTGCAGATAAGCCAGCGTCTCCCGCACTCCGTCGCCCGTGATACTGCGACAGATCGGAAAGAGATCGCTGAGCCAGCGATGCATCTCCCGACCGATGTCTGTCGTCACGCGGTGGTCCCCGCATGTTGCGGCTCGAAATCACCAACGACAAATCTGCGCCCGAGCTTCTCGACCGCGGGCTCGGCCCACGCGCGCGTTCTGGAGTCGAGCAGCGCGAACGGATCGCGCCTGATGTCTTCAACCCACAGATCAGAAAGGGAACGCGCCGAAGCGGCCAGAATCTCCGGAAAACCCTCCACCTTGCGACAGACGCCTGCATCGATCGCTTCGTTCATAAGCCGCTCCCAGTCGTAATCCAGACCGGTGCCGAGCGGCCGCACGTGATAGTCCAGTGAGCCGTCGATGGATGCACCGTTCGCCATCACCACTCGACCGGAAAACAGCTTGTCGTACCGGTAGACAGGCCCACCTGACACTCGCTCCGCATAATGCACAAGCGTGTTGTACGCGAAGGTATAGCCGTAATAGAGGACCACTCCGTCGCCCTTCACCAGAGCAGCGAAGATCGAATCCTCACCGAAGGGATCGGTGTCCGGCCCCCACGACGGAAGGGGCGCAGGTCCCGTCCCGGCGATTGAAAAGATCGGGATCGGCGTACGCCACTCCGCTTTCGTCAGGCGAAAGCGCTCTGGAATCGGCCCCAGCTGCGATTCGCTCGAGCGAACGTCGAACACTTGCGTCTTCGGAAAATCGTAATTGAACGCCGGCAGCCATAGAACGTGATCCGCAGCAGCGTCCCGCAGCATCGAGACGTGTGCATCGAGGAATGCCTCCTTCTCGCGCAGTGCCCCAACCAGACGCGCCGCGCGAAAAGGGTCTGAGTGCACGAGCACTGGACCGCCGCCCATTTCCGATACGAGGGTGGATATCCTCGAGGCCGGATTCATTTCTGCTTGAACCGGTGGCTCACTTCGACCTTGTCAATCGTCACCCTGTGAGGAGACAGCTGCTTCTGCAGGTGAGCACGAAAATGCGTCATCAGGGCACGGCGGTCCAACGTGGCGCCTTCCCGTGGCTCCACCGTCACCTCGATGTGCTGCCCGGTGATCGGGTTGGGAATGCCAACCACTTTGGCCCGCAGCACGTCGGGATGCAGCAATGCAACACGTTCGACTTCGCCGGGAAGGATCTTCAGACCTCCGACATTCAGAACTTCCCTGGCGCGACCCACGACCTTGATGAACTCACCGTCCTGCTCGACGATGTCGCCCGTGTCATACCATCCATCGACGAAAGGCGAAGGTGCGTTCAGGTAACCGAGCATGCGGTTGTCGGAGCGGATGTGGAGCACATCATCGACGATCCGCGTCTCGATTCCCTTCCCTCCGATCTGCATCCACAGGCTGTCTCTCGCGCGCGACTTCACCTGGAAAACGCCGAGCTCCGAGAGACCATACGTCTGCCTGAAGTCAACGTCAGGAAGTCTTGCGCAGATCCGGTCGAGCGTACCCTGATCCATTCGCTCGGTCCCGTACGTGATGATCCGGAGATCGGGAAACCGCATCGTGTCGAACACGTCCGCCAGCAGCATCATGCGAAGAAAGGTCGGCGTAGTCGGAAGTAGCTCGACGCGGTGTTTCACCATGTCTTCCGCGATCCCTTCAGGGGTGCGCTCCGCCGGCACGATCACGACTCCCTTGTTGAACAGCGTGTGGAGCATCGTGTTGATGCCGCCTGCGTGATCGAAGAGAAGGAAGTTCAGGGCTCGGAGCGGTGGCCGCGGCACGGCGTATCGCTCGAGAAAATTGTTGAAGTCGTGGAGTATGGCCTTCGGGCGGCCGGTCGTCCCCGAGGAGAAGAAGATGATCCCAGGGTGCCTGCGCCCGCGCACCTCCTCAATGGGTGGATGTCCGGCTCCGGCGCTCCTGTCTCGCTCCTCGAGTCTCCCATTCCAGATGATCCATTCCGCCCTGCCTGTCTCGAAGAAGTAATCGTGATCGGCACGAGTTCCTTCCGTGAGTGGCATCAGCACAGCGTCGCGGTCGAGCAGCTCCAGCATTGTCGCGATCGTCGGGCCATCGAAATCGCCGACAAGCGACACGACCGCGCCGCGGGGGATCGGGCTCAAGTCGAGTCCAGGTCTCGCGGCAGCGTGCGCCACGTCGTCAAACGCGAGCGTGCCGCCGGGACCGATCAGGAATGGCTCGTGGTTCCCGGCGTTGCGTCGGCCGAGCTCCTCGAGGATGCGCACTACGCTCCGCCGACGTGCATGGTCTGGCCGCTCACCATCGAGCTCTCCGGGGAGAGAAGCATGGACACGATGTTCCAGACATCCTCAGGCGTGCCTTGCCGCTGAATTATCTGCTGCCTCACGACCGCGTCGACTTTGTCCCTCGGCACCTTGGCGATGAGCGCGGTGTCGATGGGTCCCGGCGCGATCGCGTTGACGGTGATGCCGTGCGGCGAGACCTCACGGGCGAAAGCACGTGTGAATCCCTCGACGCCGGCTTTTGAAGCGACGTAGATGGCTTCGCCCTTGATCGCGAGCGGGACGCCGAGCGTTGAAAAGTTGATGATTCGGCCGGTTCCACGCTTGATCAGGGCCGGCGCAATCTGCTGGCAACAGAAAATCGTGCCCAGGAGATTTGTCTCGACGATACGCCGGACCGTTTGGGAAGGAGTCGTGATCACCAGATTCATCGACGCGATTCCGGCCGCATTCAACAGCGCGTATGCCGTAGGGTCTCGACGCAGATCCTTCATCGCTTTCGCGATCGATTCAGGATCCGAGACGTCGGCCTGTCGCATCTCGAACGGAGACTCAGCCGGAATCGTCCGCCCGATTCCAACCACGCGATACCCCGTCTGGTGCAGCCTTTCGGCGCAATACCGGCCGAGTCCCCGCGAAGCGCCGGTAACAACGACTGTGTCCTGCGAGGGCGGCTCGCGTGGAGAGAGCGTTTTTCGGGTGGGCATCGATCAGGACGAAGGAGCGAGCTGGGAAAGATGGCGGGCGAGGCTTCCGACATTTCTCAGCACGCTGCGCGCTTCGGACATGGCGCTGTCGCTCGTCCAGTCGAAATCCGCGCCGAGCGTCTCCCGCGCGAAATCCTCGGCAGCGAGCAAAAGCATGACGAGGTCCGCGGAGTCCACTACGCGTCCGGTGCCTACGAGCACCGTGTCGGCGGTGACCGCCTCGGGAGAATCGCCTGTAAGGGCTGCCACTTCGTCCCGCACGAACCTCTCAACCACGTCATAGCCAACGTTCATCAAGCCGCCTCGAGACTGTTATTCTTGTCACCGGAAACAACAGCACGCAAAGTTACCCTATTGAGTGATAGTTTTCATCTCATGAAGAAGACGACACAACTGCGCCGCCTGATCGACTCGCCTGAGCTCGAGTTCATCATGGAGGCGCACAACGGGCTCTCGGCGCGGATCGTCGAGGAGGCCGGTTTCAAGGGCATCTGGGGCAGCGGCCTCAGCATCTCCGCTGCGCTCGGTGTGCGCGACAACAACGAGGCTTCGTGGACTCAGATCCTCGAGGTCCTCGAGTTCATGAGCGACGTGACGACGATCCCGATATTGCTGGACGGCGACACCGGCTACGGAAACTTCAACAACATGCGGCGGCTGGTGACCAAGCTCGAGCAGCGCGGAGTCGCGGGTGTCTGCATCGAGGACAAGCTGTTCCCGAAGACCAACTCCTTCATTGGCGACGCGCAGCCGCTCGCAGACATGGATGAGTTCTGCGGAAAGATCAGGGCGGCAAAGGACACGCATCAGGACGAAGACTTCGTCGTCGTGGCACGGCTGGAGGGATTCATAGCCGGCTGGGGTCTGAAAGACGTGCTCCAGCGAGCGGAGGCGTACCGCGAGGCGGGCGCCGATGCCATCCTCGTGCACAGCAAGAAGTCGAATCCTTCGGACATCGATGCGTTCATGGCCGAGTGGGGGAACAGGCTGCCAGTCGTGATCGTTCCGACCAAGTATTACTCGACCCCCACCGATCATTTCAGGAAGAGCGGTATCAGCCTGGCCATCTGGGCGAATCACAACGTCAGGTCCGCCATCACAGCCATGCGCGCCACCAGCGCGAAGATCTTTGCGGACGAGAGTCTCATCAATGTCGAGGGGACGGTCGCGACCGTATCCGACATCTTTCACCTGCAGGGCGCCGGCGAGCTCGAGGAGGCGGAGACCAAATACCTGCCCACATCAGGCAAGAAATACAACGCGGTCGTGCTGGCGGCATCACAGGGTGAAAAATTCGGCGACCTAACGAAGGAAATACCGAAAGCTCTGCTTCGGGTGCACGGCACACCGATCCTCTCAATGCAGATCGAAGCGTTCAACAGGATGGGCATCACAGACATCACCGTCGTTCGCGGATATCAGAAGGAGACGATTGCCTTTCCTGGCATTCGCACGGTGGACAACGACGAGCACGCGGCGACGAAGGAGCTTTTCTCGCTCTACACGGCGCGCGGCGCGATCAAGGGCAACACTGTGATCTCCTACGGCGACATCGTCTTCAAGGACCACGTGCTGCACGAGCTGATCAACACCGAGACCGACATCTCGATCGTCGTGGACGCGGACACCTCGAGCCGAAACGGCTATACGGATTTCGTCCGCACCGACCAGCCGTGGACACGCGCATCGTTCAATCCTCGCGTCTCGCTCAGGGAGATGTCGGCCAAGCTCTCGCCGGACAGCGCGCAAGGCGAGTTCATCGGCCTGTGGAAGGTGAATGCGAAAGGTGCCGCGGCCGTGAACGACGCACTCGACCGGCTGGCGAAGCGCGACGAGTTCAAGTCCCTGAGAATGGCTGACCTGTTCAACGAGCTCGCGGGGAAGACGACGGTGTCGGTCATCTACACCAGGGGATCGTGGATCGACATCGACAGCATCGTCGACCTGACGCAGGCGAGCGAGCTGACGTGATCGACACCCGCCGTTTCGGCGACAGCGTCAAGGGATACGGCTTCAACTTCTTCAGCGGGGTTCCCTGCTCCTATCTCACCGACCTGATCAACTACGCCGTCAACGAGTGCGAGCTGATCATGGCGGCGAACGAAGGTGACGCAGTCGCGATATGCGCCGGCGCGCAGCTCGGCGGAAGAAAATCGGTTTTTCTGTGTCAGAATTCTGGGCTGACCAACGCGACTTCTCCACTCACCTCGCTGATTCACACATTCGGCATTCCACTCCTTGGATTCGTGAGCCTGCGCGGCGAGCCGGGTGGCAAGCCCGACGAGCCGCAACACGAGCTGATGGGTCAGATCACAACCAGCTTCCTCGATCTGATGCGGATTCAGTGGGCCTATCTATCCGCCGATCACGACGAGGCAGAGCGGCAGCTCGCCGAAGCGAACCGCATCATCGAAGGAGGCGAGCCGTTCTTCTTCGTCGTCAGAACCGGCACGTTTTCCAGCGAGCCCCTGCAGGACCGGACTGCAGGAGCCGAGCGAGACGCTTCGAACCTCAAGGGGAAAGCTCGTAAAGCTGCCCGCCCTTCGCGTTACGAGGCACTGACGTCGATCGCGACCCTGGCCCGCGATGACACTGCCTTCATCGCAACCACGGGATTCACGGGACGGGAGCTGTACGAGACGGGTGACCTGCCTAACAACTTCTATATGGTAGGTTCGATGGGTTGCGCGGCACCGGTCGGAATGGGACTGGCGCTCGCGCGGCCCGACCTGCGCGTGGTGGTCATCGACGGCGACGGTGCTCTCCTGATGCGGATGGGTGGTGCAGCCGTCCTGGCCGCGTATGCGCCGCCAAACCTCGTGCACGTCCTGCTCGACAACAACGCGCATGACTCGACGGGAGGTCAGAAGACCATTTCCGACAAGATCGATTTCGTGGCGTTCGCGGCATCGGTGGGTTACGGAAATGCGCTATACGCACACGATGCGGCTGAGCTCGCCGATCTCGTCAGGCAGAGTCTGGAGTCCCGTCGACTGGGGTTCGTCTACCTCCAGATCTCGCCCGGCGCGAAGCCGAACCTTGGAAGACCGAAAACCAGGCCGCCAGAAGTGCGCGAGCGGTTCATGAAGTTCGTCGCGGCCGCCTCCCGCGGCGGTTGATGACGCGCAAAGCCGTCATCGTCGCCGCGGGGCTCTCGAGCCGCTTGTACCCGCTGACGATCGATACTCCAAAACCCCTCCTCACCATCGGTGACGAGACCATGCTGGCGCGGTCGATCAGGCTGCTGCGCGCGGCGGGAATCTCGGAGATCGCCGTCGTGGTCGGGTTCCGGCCAGACAGCATCCGCGAGGCGGTGGGAGGATCAGCGACCCTCGTTCCGAACCCTTTCTATCGCCACTGCAACAACATGGGCTCTCTCATGATGGCCCGTGCGTTTGCCGGCGATTCGCCGTTTCTCTATCTGCACGGAGATCTGGTGTACGGTGAGGACATGCTCCGCGGATTCGTCGAGGCGACAGCGCAGCCGAATGGATCGTGCCTCGATCTCCTGACCGCATTCGGACAAGTCGACGACGAGGCAATGAAGGTCCGAACGGACGACCGCCGAAGACTGATCGAGTCGAGCAAGTCGATTCCACTTTCCGAAGCGTCTGGCGAATGGACGGGCATTTCTGCCGTGCAAAACGCGGCTCTCGTCTTCGGCGCGATCGAGAAGTACATGATGACCGTGAGCCTCACAGACTACGACACTGCCGCGTTCACCGCTCTGGCATCCTCCGGCCACGAAGTGCGATGCATTGGAGCGAGCGACGATCCGTGGAAGGAGATCGACACGGTCGAGGATCTCGAGGAAGCACGTGCGGCCTTTGGGGAGCGACGTTGATCTTCAGCAACCCCGTTCGCGTCGGGTGGGGCACGCCTGACTTTTCATGGCTTGCGCCACTGATTGCGGGACGGCGTGCGGCGCTGGTCACCACGCGAGGAATGGAATCGCGGGGCATCGTCGACCAGGTGCGCGGCGCCCTCGGAACGGAAGAGCTTCCGGGGACTGTTTCGGTCAAGCCAAATCCCACGATCGCATCGATACGGGAGAATGCGGCGGAGCTTCTCGATACCCGGCGTGACGCTGAGGTTTTGATTGCGCTTGGGGGCGGGAGCGCCCTCGATACGGCAAAAGGAATCGCGGCGATCGCATCGGGCGGATTCTCGGGAGAGTGGTTTTCCGACCACCTGCGCGGCGGTGCGGCATTCCCGGATTCGTTTTCTCCTCCGAGGATCATCGCAATTCCCACAACGGCCGGCACAGGCAGCGAAGTGACGATGTGGGGAACTGTGTGGGACGAAGAGAACGGTGCGAAGTACTCGATCTCGCACCCGGGCCTTTACGCCGAGTCGGCGGTTCTCGTGCCGGAGCTGACGTTGACCACCCCTCCCGACCTGACGCTGTTCACGGCGCTCGACGCGCTGTCACATTGCATGGAGTCGACCTGGAACCGGCACGCCACGGCGGTGAGCGAGGCGTTCGCGGTTGCGGGCATAGCACGCATTCTCACTGCCGTTGGCGCTGTGATCGATCAGCCGGGTGATATCGACACACGGAGGCGCCTGCAGGAAGGTGCGTTACTCGGTGGACTGGCGATCTCAGTCACGACTACGGCCCTGGCGCATTCGATCTCCTACCCGCTCACGTCGCAGCTTGGAATGCCCCACGGTCTGGCGTGCAGCTTCACGCTGCCCGAGCTGATGCGGTTCAACGGAGCAACCGCTCCCGATCGCATCAGCATCATCGCAAGGGCGATGCAGAGTGAAAGCCCTGCCGATGCGGCTGACCGTCTCGTCCAATATTTCAACGAATGGAGCGTGACCGGCCACATACGGAAATATCTCGATGAAGGCAAGGCGAGAGCGATGAAGGATCAGCTGCTCACGCCCGGCCGCGCGGACAACAACGTCCGCCCTGCAACGCATGACGATGCGCTGGGCATCGTCGTCCGTTCGCTCTAGCGGACAATTGACAGCCGCGACATTGGGCGAAGTCCTGCGCGTCTCGGCGCTCATGGCGCGTGACAAGCTGGCCGGCCGGAAGATCGTCATCATTTTCGTGGAGGAGCTGGGCTTCATCCAGTTCCTGCTTCCAGTTTACGAGGAGCTGGTGCGTCGCGCAGGAAAGCGGATCTCGTTCTACATAGCTAGCGAGTACGCCGACCGCGATGACCATCTGGCTGTCTTTTCGGTTCCAGAGAACCGCAGGTTCCATCCGCGCCTGGCGCGGGCGTTTCTGCTGGCGGACGTCTTCCTGTCGGCGTCGGTGTACGGCCAAGGTCCAGTGACCAGCCGGCGAATCAACATCTCGCACAATCAGCCGACGAAGTTCGAGGTTTACCCCAGGGAGTACGTCGAGAACTACGACGTGCACTTCCTGACCGGCCCGCTGCACCGCGACCAGTACGAGCACATGTTCGAGCTGCATGGTCTGGACAAGGAGAAGTTTCAGTTGATCGACGTGGGTTATCCGAAATCCGACGCGCTCCACCAGGGAAGGTTCGATCGAGCCGCGGTCCTGAAAGAGCTCGGGCTCGATCCCGCACGTAATACCGTGCTCTACGCGCCCGCCTGGGATCCCGGAGGATCACTGAGATCATTCGGCGAACAGGCGATCGAGGGGCTGCTGTCGATGAAGGACGTCAACGTGATCGTGAAGCTTCACCCGGTCAGCCACACGCAGCCTTCGAGCCCGAATTTCGATTTCTATACAGGCGGGGTGGATTGGACGGCGCGCCTCAGCCGATTCGAGTCCAACCCGCGCTTCCGTCACGTGACGGCGTTTCAGGTTGACTCACTCCTTGTCGCGAGCGAATTGCTCGTTACGGATTTCAGCAGCGTTGCCCTGGAGTTCATCGGGCTGGACAAGCCTGTGATCTACCTCGACTGCCCCGAGTACTACGAGAAGACACTCAAGCTGCCCGGCTACGAGTCAGATCCGGAGTACGTGAAGACAGACCCGAAGGCCAACGCGGGTCGGCATGTGGGGATTGTAGTCGAGGGCGTCGATGGACTAGCTGCGGCAACGAGGCGGGCCCTTGCCGACCCATCAGTGAACTCGGTTAAGCGGCGCGAACTCTCCGCAAAGCTCTTGTACAATCCTGGACACGGTGCGGAGACCGCTGCTGTGGAGATCCTCAAACTGGTTGGCATCAAGGCGTGAAGATCAACCGTTAAAGGGCAGAATCTCACGCCCCGACAATTTCACCAGATCCTCAGGCATGTTGAAGTCCCGGCCGTCGAGCAGCCGATCGCAGATGAATTGCACGAAGGCATCGTTGCCGGGCAGCAGCAGATCCCGCTTCTGATACTGGAAGCCCCACCAGCTCGCCGATGGGTCGTACACCACGTCCATCGGCACCTGACGCTGGATGAAATGCGAGTAGGCATACTTTCTCACCAGGTTCCGCTGGTCGTCGCTAAGCGGACCGAGGCTTCGCGCTCGACGAAGGAGATCGCGGTATGCCTCGGGGGTCAGCGCGTCGTGGGTAAATCCCATTCTGCCGTAATGCGCTTCCCCCGCGACTATGACGGGCTTCCCCATGAGTGCCAGCTCGAGGCCGGCTGTGCCATATACAGTTACGCCGCCATCCATCAACTCAAACAGATTTGCCGGGCTGACGTCGTCCTCAGCGGGGATGACTCTCACGTGATCGGGCAGCGACTGGAAACTGCGCTCGATGAGCCGTTGGACCCCCGTCGCCGGATTGTCCCATGCTTCGACCGGATGAATCTTGATGAGCCACTGGACGCCGGGCACGTCGATCGCCTGGCGAACGGTGTCGAGGATCCAGTCATCGAACGTTGGGTACGCCATCGGCGCGAAGTCGGCGACCGAGTCCCAGTTGATGTGCGACAGAACCACCCAGACGGGCTTGTCCGTCGGTGCGTATTTCGCGCGCAGCTGGCTCAGGTCGCTCCTGAACTGCTTGGGCCGGTTGCGCATGTCAAAGCTGATGTTCTTCCTGTAGCGATCGTCAAAGAATCTGTCGAGCCGCGCATTCTGCCGCGGCGTAAGCTCGGTATTCCTCACCTCGTTCCAGGTCTCGCGGCTCAGCGCCTTGAAGTCGATTCGTGACGGATCCTCGACGTGCCGGAAATAGAAATGCGAGGTGAGGTATGAAGACTTCCACGCGGTGACGGGGATGCCGCGTGTCCGCGCGATGTGAAGTGCTGGGCCCCAGTCTACGTAGATGCCGTGCGACATGAACACGCGCCAAGGGTTGAATCGGTCGAGCGCATGTGAAGCCGCGCATGCGGAAACGAGCGCGCTGTAAGCAAACTCGCGGATCACCGCCTCGTGGCCCGTGAGTGCGGAACCTTGCAGGTATCTGATTACCGAGGACCGGACGTTGTTACCAAGGTTGACGCCACCGTGGCTCAGAGTGTGAAGATTCTCCCACGTGATGTCCCGTGTCTCGTCCCAGAGCGTAGCACGCTCCCCTTCTGTGACGAAATCGCCGTTATAGGAATAGGGAATGCCCATCGTGTCGAGGAAGTCGCTTGTCTTGCGGACGCACGTGGGGCAGGCATCGCGCCACTTCGAAATCGGCACGCCCTCATTCTCCACCCGAATTGCGCAGGCCCTGTACGGGGAGTCGCAGATGATCGCATGCACGTCGTAGCCCCGAAGCCGCATCGCGGCAGCGATCGACATTTCGACGTGCAGGAGAAGCGGCATCCCGCCAGGCACCCAAAAGAGCAACGTCCCGTTCAAGGGATCGAGAGTGCGACCGCGCTGGTAGAGCGCGGCCATTTTTCGCATCCGGTGCTCATCGGTGTGCTTGAAGAGCGCCCGCAGTGATGCGGGAGACTTCTGAATTGCGATATGCGCTGCCATCCGCGCATACCGGTTGAGCTTGCCTAACGGAGAGTCCATCATGTGTTATTGAAGATCGACAACAGGAGCGGCACGGCGAGCGGAATATAACCAGCCGCTAAGGACTTCCTCCGGATTGTCAGCCCGCGGAGATCGGCCTTCCGGTGACGTGGCGATTGATCTCCGCGAGCTCCGGCTCCCGCTCGATCAGCGCGACGACATCTCGCCATGAGAAATCATTCCCTCCCCCAAGCCTCTCGAAAATCGCGCGGGCGAACTCGAGGTCCTCTGGCGTGTCGACCGTCCAGCGCCAGGCGTGGAGATCGCGATCCGACATAACGGAAAGAAGGGTAAAACGCCCCGGATTCTGATACATGTACACTGTTACGTGCGAGCGCTCGAACGGCTCCCGTGCTTCCCTGGCGGCGCGCTCCAGCGCCTCGCGCGAAAACGCTTCGACGTCGAGTCCCAGCGGAAACGAGGGCTGCAGCTTGTTGCTCGTGTAGTCGACGGGCGGATTCGCCGACTTGAAACGGGAAACTACAAGCGAGCACACCTCCGGATCGATGAATGGCGAATCGGCGGAAACCCGCACGCAGACGTCCGCACGCAACAGTTCGGCTGCGTCCGCAAACCGGCCCAGCACGTCATCTTCGCTGCCGCGTGTGGCCAGGACTCCCAGTAACTCCGCCGAAGCTGCGATTCGATCGTCCGCCGGGTTGATCGATGTAGCGACGACGACCTGATCGATCGATTGCGAGCGCTGCACGCGTCGCACAACTCTTTCGAGCATCGATTGCCCCGCGATGTCGAGTAACACCTTTCCCGGGAGCCGCTCGGACCCCATCCGTGCCTGGATGATCGCGACAGTCATACCGCGAGAGAACATCAGGCCGGCGACAGGTCGTCCCACTGAAGCACGTGGTCCCGCTGCAGATCGCGCGTCACCCGTCTTCCAACCACCTCATCCCAGTGCACGGGGCTCACGCCGGTTCCCGGCCGCTTGTACGTCAGCATGGCCTCGGTCAGCGGCGTCCCCGCCCTCACGTCGGCATCGAGCACGATGCTGCGCCGCGCATTCAGGCGCGCAATCTCCTCCGTCTCGATCGGTGTCTTGGACTCCTGGTCGCCGATCATGCTCTCCAGCCGCTCGACGTTTCGGCGAAACCGCTTCAGATCCTCGACATCCATCGCATGGTAATGGTCGTTGCCCGGCAGCGACTTGTCGTGCGTGAAATGCTTCTCGATCACTCGTGCGCCGAGCAGATATGCAGCACACAAAGTCGTCATTCCTTCATCGGGCACTGTGTGATCGGAGTAACCGATCACGAGTTCGGGATAGTCACGCCGCAATCCGGGGATCATGCCGAGATGCGCGTTCTCATCGGCCGTCGGATAGTTGAGCACGCAGTGAAGGAGCGACAGCTCTTCGCATCCCGAATCCCTCAGGGTGTCAACCGCTGCTCGCACCTCGTCCGCAGTCGAAGCACCGATTGACAGCACGATCGGTTTCCGCTTCTCCGCGACCTGCCGCAGCAGCGGAGTGTTGGTGAGATCCGCGGAAGCGATCTTGAAGAAAGGCATGATGGGGTCGAGCAGCTCCACAGCTGAGCTGTCGAAGGGCGTGGACACGAAGTCTATGCCCACCTCCTCACAGTGCCGCGCGAGCGCGCGGTACTCGTCGGGTCCGAAGGAGTCGTATTTCTGAAAGAGCCGATGCTGGCTCGTCGTGGGCTCCCTGGTGAGGTCCCAGTATGCCGGGCTGTGCTTCGACGCAAGCGTGTCGGCCTTGTACGTCTGGAACTTCGCCGCGTCGGCGCCACCTTCCTTCGCCAGATCGATGAGCCTGAGCGCGAGCTCGAGCGAGCCCTCGTGGTTCACGCCGATTTCGGCGATCAGATATGGCGATGAGTTGTCGGTGACGGTGCGGGATCCGAGACGGATCTCACGCATTTCCATTCACCTTTTCCAGCCCGTGTTTGGCCTCCAGCTGATCGAGGTACCCGTTCGCCGAGGCGTGATCGTTCGTCATGTTGTCGTCGTGCCGCCTGTAGCGATACAGCGGCAGAGCCACGCGATGAATCTGGTACTTCTCCAGAAAGCGGATGCGCAGGTCCTTGTCCTCGTGGAGGAGGAACTGCTCGTCATACAATCCCAGCTCGACGAGCTGGTCGATGCGGAACATTATGCCGCATCCGATGGGCTTGTCGACGCAGCTCATCCGGTCGAGCACTTCGTCATTCACTCCCACGAGATGATAGTCGCAGGCCACCGCATCCATCCACGGATTGAGCGCAAGATGCATCGAGAGGACGTTCAGATACTCGGCGTGGACGTAGTCGTCGCCGTCGATGCGCACTACAAATCTTCCGCGTGCGGATCGAATCCCGATGTTGAGCGAGCCGGGCAGGCCCTTCCGTTCGACGTTGTTGATCAGACGGATCTCACCCTCGAACAGCTCCAGCGCGTAGCGGGTGCGATCGGTGCTGGCGTCGTTGATGACTATCACCTCGTAGTCAGCACGCGGATACGTCTGGTTCAGTATCGACCGGATGCAGCGTCCTATGTACTTCTCCTGGTTGCGGACGGCGACGACCAGGGAAACAGCGGGCATATGAGTCATTCGATGTTGCTCAGCGAACTATGTGGGGGCGTTTCATTTCGGTGCGCTCGACTCCTTCGCCGGCCTCAGGAGCCGGCTCCTCGACGACCATGCGTGAAGGCAGGGAGAAGACGCCGAGGGGACGCGACGGGTCGAAGTTGTCGTGCATGATGCGCGATCCGGGAACGATGACGAGCGGAGGCGTAAGATCGTCGAGCACGTCGTAATTCTTGGGCGACTGGAGCGATTCGCTGACGTGCAGATACAACGGATACTCACCGGGACGAATGTAGACGTTGGGTAGATCCACAACGACGGTGGACGTCGTGCCCGGAGCCACCACCGACTCCGTCACAACGTGTCGCGCGGACGTCACCAGCTCGCGAGACAGTCCTGATCGAAGCGCGACGACAATCGCCAGCCCGCGCATCGGGGCGTGCACATCGAACGTGAGGCGAAAGCGAACCGTGTCGCCCATTGCGAACGTATAGCGTTCCTCGCCGTCGAGGTCCTCGACGGATACCGACGTAAAGCGGACGGCTCCGGATCCCCGGCGGTTCTCCGGATTGTTGACTCCGGTCTCCGCATCGACCCGCATCTCGCGCAGACGCTGGTTGTAAACCGCGAGAGTGGAATCTGTGGGTCCATCGGCCGCCACTCGCCCATGCTCGAGTAGAATGGCTCTCGTGCAGAGCTGCCTCACCGCCTGGTTGTTGTGGCTCACGAAAAACACCGTGCGACCCTGCCCCGCCACATCCTCCATCTTGCCGAGGCATTTCTTCTGGAACGCCGCGTCGCCGACGGCCAGAACCTCGTCGACGAGCAGTATCTCGGGCTCGAGGTGCGCGGCCACGGCAAAGGCGAGCCGCGTGTACATCCCGCTCGAGTACCGCTTCGTGGGCGTGTCGATGAACTGCTCGACCTCGGCGAAATCCACGATCTCGTCGAAGCGGCGCGCAATCTCCGTCTTTCGCATCCCGAGGATCGCGCCGCTGAGAAAGATGTTCTCTCGTCCGCTCAGCTCCGGGTGGAATCCGGTCCCCACCTCGAGCAGCGCACCGACGCGGCCGTAGATGTCCGCCCTTCCACGCGTCGGCTCGGTGATGCGCGAAAGGATCTTGAGCAGTGTGCTCTTGCCCGCGCCGTTCCGGCCGATGATTCCGACTACCTCCCCTTCATTGACCTCGAACGACACGTCCTCGAGAGCCCAGAAGGTCTCCATCGTCTCCGCGCGGCCGGTTGCGCGCTTCCACAGATTCTTGGGAAGCGCGACGACTTCCTCCTGCAGAGTGCGATACGGCTGACGTCCGAGCGCGCGGGCGATGCGATATGACTTCGCCAATCCCTCGACCATGAGTGCGGTCTGAGTCATACGGCGTCCGCGAAGCCGCGCTCGACGCGGCGGAAGAAGAATGCGCCGGCGACAAATACCACCGCGGCGAACGCAGTCGCCACCGCGACCATCTCCGGCTTGATGGAGCTCGTCCCGAGTATCGACCAGCGCGCGCCTTCGATGAACGCGACCGCGGGATTCAGGCTGTAGAGGGCCCGCCACCTTTCCGGAACGATCGTCGTTGCGTACGCGACTGGGCTGGCGAACATCCAGACCTGCAGAAGAAACGGCATCGCGTGGACGAAATCGCGGTACTTCACGTTGAGCGCCGAGAGCCAGAGACTCACCCCGGTCGCGGTGAGCGCGGCGAGCGCGATGACGCCGGGCAGAGCAAGCAGGCGCCATGTGGGAGCGATTCCGTAGATCGCCATGAAGATGGCGAGCACGACAAGTGCGACACCCAGATCGATGAGCGCGGAGAACGTGCTGGCAAGAGGAATGGCGAGACGCGGAAAGTAAACCTTGGTGATCAGCCGCTGATCCGTGATCAGACTGTTGCCGGCGCGCTGGAGAACTGCCGCGAAATAATTCCAGATCACGACGCCACTGAAAACGAAGATCAGGTACGGATGACCGTCGCTTGGCAGCCTGGCGAAGCGGCCGAACATCACCGTGAAGATGAGCGCTGCCACGAGCGGCTGAAGAATCACCCACGTCACGCCGAGCGCGGTCTGCTTGTACCTTAGCTTCACGTCCCGCCCCGCGAGAATCATCAGCAGGTCGCGGTAGGTCCAGAGCTCGCGCAGGTTGATGGCCGACCATCCGCTGGTGGGCTCGATGACGACAGTCGGTCGGCGGGCGGATTGTGTCTGTCTGGTCTGACCTGCAACGGTCGCTTGTGCCGTCACGCTTTCCTTCGGGGGCTGAATACGCGCGCGACGGGACGCCAGGGATGCGTCAGGTCGCCGATCGCCTCGCGCCTGAGCGCCGCGAATTCGAGGAACTCATCGGTCTGAGCGGCGCGATTTCGCGCCATTCGATCCCGCAGGAACGCGATCACGCCCCCGAGCACCAGACCGATCAGTAAGCCGATCAGCGTCTTGCGCAAGCCGCCGCGCCTGTCGGGACCGATCGGGAGCTCGGGCTGCTCGATGATGTTTATCACCGGAAGGTCGCGCACCTCCTCGATTCGCGCGGTTTCGAAGGCGGAAAGCATCGAAGTGTAGATCTGATTCCGCATATCGACCTGGCGCTGCAGGCGGCCCCACTCGAGGCTGAGCTGCGGAGACGCGCGGTACTGCCTGTTGCTCTCCAGAAAATTCTCGAGCTCCGCTTCCGCCTGGCGAAGCTCAGCACGCTTCTCTCCGACCTGCCGCTCGACGAACGCTCGCTCCGCAGCAGCCTGCTTCTGCCTGTTGGTGAGATTGTAAACGTTGACCTGGTCGAGCAGGTTCTGAGCGATCTGGAGAGAGAGCTCCGGATTGCCGCTGCTCACTGTCACGGTGATGACTCCCGTCTTGGCGGCCATGTTCGCCTTGATCGCTCCCTGGAGGGCTCCGATCGTCTTCGCACGGACGACAGCCGGCCTGCGATCCTTGATGTTGAAGATCTTGACGAGATCTCCGGAGATGACGCCGGTGTCGGTCGGTATGCGGTAGATCTTCTGCGCTACCGGCCACAGGAGTCCCTTCGTCTCGAGGAGATCGGTGTAGAGCTGAGGCGACTGCGACGCGTCGCCACCACCGAGATTGATCCCGAATTGGGCAGCGATCCCGCCGAGCTGCCCCCCCTGCCCGCGCGCACCCTTCGGCATGAACTGCGCTTCGGTGGTGTAATGCTTGGAGGAGGTCACGCTCTTCAGACCGGCATAAAACCCGAATGCAAGCGCGAGGACGATGATCATGACGCGATGCCGCAGCATCACGTTGACCAGGCTCACTGCCGAGATGTCAGACGGCGGCGGCTCAGGAGGGGGAACTATGTCGAGGGGGGACCCAGGCACTCCGATGGGCTCGGTCACACGCGGTCGTGTCAACTGGCGAGCCTCGCCATCTCGGCGTCGCGTGCTTCGAGATACCATTCATAGGTGGAGCGGATTCCTTCCTCGAGCGAAATACGCGGTTCCCAGCCGCGCTCGCGGATCAGCGAAGAGTCCATCAACTTGCGCGGCGTTCCATCGGGCTTCGAGCTGTCCCACATAACCGGTCCGTCGTAACCAACAACTCGGGCGACAAGCTCGGACAGCTCACGAATCGACAGGTCGGACCCGGAGCCAACGTTGTAAAGCCCGGTCGCTCCAGACTCCATCATCATGAGCGCTGCGTTCGCTGCGTCGTCGACATGAAGGAATTCCCGTCGCGCGGTTCCGTGGCCCCAGAGCGTGACCCCGACATCCTGCCCCGCGGCGCGACCTTCCTTCGCCTCGTGAAACTTGCGGATGAGTGCGGGCAGCACGTGCGACGTCTGCAGGTCGAAGTTGTCATTCGGCCCGTACAGATTCGTCGGCATGAGCGATATCCACTGCCTGCCGAACTGCGCGTTGGCGGCATCGACAAGCTTCAGTCCGGCGATCTTTGCGATCGCGTATGGCTCGTTGGTCGGCTCGAGCGGTCCGGTGAGGAGATACTCCTCCCTGATGGGCTGCGGCGAGAGCCTCGGGTAGATGCAGGAGCTTCCAAAGAACACGACGCGATCGACGCCGGTCTCGAGCGCAGCGCCGAGAACGTTGGTCTGGAGGACGAGATTCTCGTAGAGAAAATCCCAGCGAAAAGTGTTGTTGGCGTTGATTCCACCGACTCGAGCGGCGGCAAAAAACACGACGCTGGGTCGCTCGTCCCGGAAGAATCGCGCGACCCCTTGCTGATCCATCAGGTCCAGCTCCTGACGCGTGCGAAGGATCTGGTCGGGATAACCTTCCGCCCGGAGTGCCCGCACGACTGCCGATCCCACCAGCCCCCGGTGGCCTGCGACGAAGCAGCGGCTCACCGACTTGTCAATCACTTGGCCGTTGCGTGGAGCGCTGCGTACGAGGATTCGATGGTGAAAGGCACACCCGACTGGACGGAAGCGAGATCCGCATCGACCATCATTTCGACAAGCTGTGTAAAACCAACGCGGGGGGCCCACCCAAGCTCGCGGCGCGCCTTGCTCGCGTCGCCGAGGAGGAGATCCACCTCAGTCGGGCGGAAGTAGCGCGGATCGATTGCGATCACCTCGTTGCCGTTCGAAGTGTCTATGCCCACTTCGTCGACTCCCTTCCCCCGGAACTCGAGCTCGATTCCCGCCCGCGAGAACGCTGCCTGGCAGAACTCGCGGACAGTGTGCTTCTCGCCAGTGGCGAGGACATAGTCACCGGGGGTCGGATGCTGCACGATGAGCCACATGCCCTCTACGTAATCACCCGCAAATCCCCAGTCCCGCTCGGCGTCGAGATTTCCGAGGAAGAGCTTGTCCTGCAGCCCTTCATGAATCTTCGCCACGGCCATGGTGATCTTCCTCGTCACGAACGTCTCGCCTCTGATCGGCGACTCGTGATTGAACAGGATGCCCGAGGACGCATGGAGTCCGTAAGCTTCGCGGTAATTGATCGTTATCCAGTGCGCGTAGAGCTTGGCCACTCCATACGGTGAGCGTGGATAGAAGGGCGTTGTCTCCGACTGCGGGACCGCCTGTACCTTGCCGTACATCTCCGACGTGGAGGCCTGATAGAAGCGCACTCGCTCCAGCATGCCAAGGATGCGAAGGGCCTCGAGCAGTCTCAGCGTGCCCAGCCCGTCGGAGTTCCCCGTGTACTCAGGAGTTTCGAACGAGACCTGCACATGGCTCTGCGCGGCGAGGTTGTAGATCTCGTCGGGCTGAACTTCCTGGATGATGCGGATGAGGTTCGTCGCGTCCGTGAGGTCGCCGTAGTGCATGACGAATCTCGAGTGGACGTCCTGCGGCTCGGAGTAGATGTGGTCGACGCGCTGCGTATTGAACGAGGATGCCCGGCGCTTGAGGCCATGAACCACGTAGCCCTTCGCAAGGAGAAGCCTCGCCAGATAGGCTCCGTCCTGCCCGGTAACTCCGGTGATCAGCGCAGTTTTCATCCACTTGTCCGTAAAAGATGCGGCGAAGCCCGAGAGCCTCCTTTGCGGAAGACGGCGCCCGGGATCGTGATTTCAGTCGTGTCAGGTTGAGCCCGAGTAATGTCACATAGGGTGTCGCGTCAGTCAATCGCTTATGCAGTGCGCTGCGATTTCGTAAGTCCGCGTCAATGTGTGACATCCCCGATTGTGCGGGAGTCACTATTGCATTGTGCGGGAGTCATTATTGCGTAGATTGGGTCGGGCACGAGCTTTGCCGCCGGCAATCCCCGGTAGGTGCGTTTAGTGCCAGAGTCTGACCTCGAACACCCCAAGCCAGAAACACGTTTTGACGCTAAAGCCAATTCGGAACAGGCACCTCTTCGTCGCCGACTTCCTGTCAGTCATCGCGGCGACCTTCATCGCGTTTCTGGTGCGTTTCGAACAGCCCCAGTGGATCAGTGAGAACCTCCGGCTTGTCACGATCTACCTTGCCCTCTCAGTTCCCCTCCGACTCTTCATTTTCTTCCTTGCCGGCATGTATCGCCGGCTATGGCGTCATGCCAGTGTAGGCGAGCTCAGACCGATATTGGTGGCCGCCGTCGGGGGCGGCGCCGCTTGCGCGCTGATCGGCCTGCTCGTTCTCCCGGTTTCCGGGCTGACCCCGACCCGAGTCCCCTTCTCGGTGGTGTTCATCGACACCTTCCTCACCGCGGCCCTGATCGCCCTTCCCCGCCTGATGGCGAGGATTCACAGGGCGGGATACAAGCGCCGCCGCAAGGATGACTCCGGCAAGCGCGTGCTGATCGCCGGAGCGGGCGACGCCGGCAAGCTGGTCGTGAAGGAGCTGTTCGCTTCGACTCAGCTCGGGCTCGAGCCGATCGGATTCGTCGACTCCGACGCTACCAAGCACGGTCACATGCTCGCTGGCCTGCCGGTGTTCGGACCCCTCGCGCACATCCCCGAGATCGTCGAGCGTTTCGGCGTAGCCGAGATAATCATCGCGATGCCGTCGGCGCCGGGCACTGTCATTCGACAGGTGGTGCGCGCCGCGCTGAGCTGCGGCATTCCGACCCGCACGGTGCCGAGCCTTCCGGAAATCATCTCCCGGCAGGGTAACGCTACGGGGCTTCGCGAAGTCGAGATCCAGGACCTGCTGCGCCGCGACGCAGTCGAGACCGATCTCGCAGCGGTCGCAGAGCTCGCCACCAGTGAGACCGTTCTCATCACGGGCGCGGGCGGCTCCATCGGCGCCGAATTGTGCCGCCAGCTGGCACGTCTAGCTCCCTCGCGTCTCGTCCTCCTCGGCCACGGCGAGAACTCGATCTTCGACATTTTCCAGGAGCTGACGTTGAGCTTCCCCGATGTCGAGATCATTCCGGTGATAGCGGACGTGCGCGATCGCGCGCGCATCTTCTTCGTGTTCAAGGAATATCGTCCGCACGCAGTCTTCCACGCCGCCGCACACAAGCACGTGCCGCTGATGGAGGACAATGTCCTCGAAGCCGTGACCAACAACGTCGCCGGGACGCGAAACGTTGTGGATGCGGCGATCGACGTGAACGTTCAGCATTTCGTCCTCATCTCGACTGACAAGGCCGTACGTCCTACGAGCGTGATGGGCGCGACGAAAAGAATCGCCGAACAGCTCGTGCAGCACGCCGCCGCGAAGCACCATCGCAACTTCGTTTCCGTCCGGTTCGGCAACGTGCTCGGCAGCCGCGGCTCGGTGGTCCCGACATTTCTGAGACAGATCCGCGCCGGCGGTCCGGTGACCGTGACGCACCCGGAGATGCGACGCTACTTCATGACGATCCCGGAAGCCGTGCAGCTGGTTCTGCAGGCTGGCGCGCTCGGACGCGGCGGCGAGGTGTTCGTGCTCGACATGGGCGAGCAGATCCGGGTGGTGGACATCGCCACCGATCTCATTCGGCTCTCAGGCCTCGAGGTCGGCGCCGACATCGAGATCAAGTTCACGGGCGTCAGGCCAGGCGAAAAGCTTTACGAAGAGATGTTCTTCACCGCCGAAAACGTTCTCCCCACCGACCACCCGAAAGTACTCCGCGCACGCAACGGTCTTCTCGCGGAGGGGACAGTGAAACGCATCGACGCGCTCATGCGCAGCACCGACGCGGGCCGCCCCGAGGACGAGATCCGGAAGCTCCTGCAGACACTCGTTCCGGATTTCCATCCGCATGGCGCTACAGCGCACGACGACGAAGGCGGTCGCGGATCGGAGTCGATCCGGCGCGCCTAGGAATCACCGCGGGGCGCAGGTGAGTCTGTACCAACCAGAACGGGCAGTTCCACCTTCCATATAGATCTCATGCCCGTCACCCCGACCGGCTCGAACTTCAATTACTCGGGCACGGAGCTCGATGCCCTCGCCGAAGCGAAGAACTATTACGCCTGGGTGATGCGTCAGTTCGACCCGTGGCTCGGACCAACGGTGATCGAGGCTGGTGCAGGCATCGGTACGTTCTCCCAGTTCCTGCTCGACGCGCCCGCAGTGAGGAAGCTCATCGCCATCGAGCCTGGCGCGAACACCTTTCCGCACCTGAAAAGCCGGTTCGCGAGCAATCCGAGAGTGGAGGTTCTGAGCGGCTACCTCAGCGAGCACTATCACTCGCTCACCGCTGACGCCTTCGTCGCGGTGAACGTGCTCGAGCATGTCGCCGAGGACACCACGTTTCTCACTGAGGCCCGATCGGCGGTCTCCTATGGCGGGTCACTGCTGCTCTTCGTGCCGGCCCTGCCCGCGATTTTTGGATCGCTCGACCGGGCCTTCGAGCATCACAGACGGTATACGAAAAATTCACTGCGACGAGTCATCGAGGCCGCGGGGTGGACCGTGAGACGCATCGACTACATGAATTTCCCGGGGATAGCCGCCTGGTTCATGGCTGGACGTATTCTCAACAAATCCCGCATTGCGGCGCCCGAGGCCAAGGCCTATGATCGGCTGGTCGTTCCCTGGCTGTCACGTGTCGAGTCCCTGATGCGTCCTCCCATTGGCTCAAATCTCGTCGCGATCGCGACAAAACCATGACCCATCCGGCTCCAATTCCTTCTCTCAGAGTCTCCGTGCTCATGCCCGTGTTCAACGAGCGGGCAACGATCGAGCACGCGATAGAGCGCGTCCGAGCGGTTGCAATGCGGCTGGAGATCATCTGCGTCGATGACTTTTCAACCGACGGCACCCGCGAGAAGCTGGCCGAGCTCGAGCGTTCGGGCGCGATCGATGTGCTCGTCCTGCACGAGCGCAATCAGGGCAAGGGTTCAGCGGTGCGGTCGGCGCTCGAGCGCGCGTCGGGCGATGTGATAGTGATACAGGACGCCGACCTGGAGTACGATCCGGGCGACATCCTGCGCCTCATCGCTCCGGTCGAGGATGGGCGGGCCGATGCGGTATTCGGAAGCCGATTCAAGGGTGACGTCAACCGCGTTCTCTACTACTGGCACAGCCTCGGCAACTGGGGGCTGACCACGCTCTCCAACATGCTCACCAATCTCAACGTCTCCGACATGGAGACCTGCTACAAGCTGGTGAAGACCGACCTCATGAAGAGTCTCCCATTGACGTCAGACAGGTTCGGGTTCGAGCCGGAGCTCACCGCGCGCCTGGCACAGTCGAGGGCGCGGATCTACGAGGTGCCGATCAGCTACAGCGGTCGCACGTACGCCGAAGGGAAAAAGATCGGCTGGAGCGACGGTGTCGCGGCGATCTGGCACATCATCCGGTTCAACCTGCTGTCGTCGAAAGCGCCGGTTTACCGGAGCTCGGAGGCCGCCACCCGTCACGCTCCCCAACAGCACGCAGTATCCGAATCATCTTCAGCGTCCGCTGCTGCCGCCCTTCCCCGGTGAGGTGATACCGGGTGTCGAAGAAGAAATTCTTCGGGTAGACGAAGTCCTTCGCGGTGCCGACGATGGGCATGCGCAGCCCGCTCGCCAGCCTCGCTCGGAGAGACTCGATGGCCTCGACGTTGATCTCGTACGAGCGGTCGATGTATGAGGGAAACAGAAAGTACGCGTGCGCGCCCTCGTGCCTGGCCTTGTCGGCGACGCCGTTCAAATCCACGAGCGTCCGCCTGTTGAAGTCCTTGATGGGAGGCAGAGGCTTCACGAAGATCGAGTCGGGATTCATTCCCTCCTTCCCCAAATGGCTCACGACGTCGCCGTACTGATTGAAGGAGCGACGGTTGTAAACGGGGTTGGTGTCCGGCGGAAAGAACTGCTTCTCTCGTCCCACCGCCGACGCGACAGCTCGCAGGAATGAGCGGCGCGCGTTCTCCACGCGAGGACGCAGCACGACGTCCACGACCGAATACGAGCGCACAAAATCGCCTATGCGGTCGCCGGGTGCGTAGAGCAGCGCCGTGTTGAGCGTGTTGTCGCCGTTCGCGAAGTCACCGTAGAACTGGTCGTACTCCGGCACGACCACCACGACGTCGCCCCTTTTTATGTAAGGCTTGACCTGCGCGAGCATGTACCGCAGGCCGAGCTTTGCGTAGAGACCCATGTTGACGACGTGAATACCGAGCGAGTCCTGCATCTCCTTGCTGTCGATTCCGAAGGCGAGATTGGACCCGCCGACGAGAATGATCTTGGGCGAAGGGGTGTTTCGAATCAGCCGGTCCTTCTCGAGGACCGCGGCGAGATAGTTGTCGTCAGCCGCGCGGCTGTCGTACTGGCCGATGAGCAGCCCCGTGAGAACGATCGCTAAAGCCAGAAGCCCAATGCGCAGAAGCAGTTTCCCCGCGCCGCCGCGTTTGCGCTGCCGCCCTTCCTCTGCGCTTCCGGCGCTCACACTCGCTGCGCTCGCTGCGTCCATCAGAACTGGAAGTAGATGAACGCCTTGG
>JBDTRZ010000004.1:0-71066 GCA_039931395.1 Gemmatimonadales bacterium | reverse complement strand
GGATTCCGCGATGCCGCCGGGCGTCTGTCCTCGCTGGCCCAGGCTTCGAGATGAGCGCATCGGGCGTTGCGACGCCCAACGCTTCGGACACATCTCACGAGAAGGACGCCCTCAGAAGAATCCAGGCTTCGATAACCGATTCGCTCGATGCGGTCACGAACGAGATGGCGGCGTCCGTATCCCACGAGTCGCCGCTTCTCGCGCAGATGGGCCGCCACCTGATGGGAATGCGCGGCAAGATGTTTCGGCCGACGCTTGTGCTGCTCTGCAGCGGCGTAGAAGAGAAGTCGGAAGCCAGGGCGGTGACGCTCGCGGCGGCGGTCGAGCTCATTCATCTCGCGACGCTCGTCCACGACGATGCGGTGGATCACTCTGTGCTGCGCCGAGGCATGCCCACGCTGAACTCGCTGTTCAGTCACCAGATCTCGGTGATCATGGGCGACTTTCTCTACTCGGTCGCGCTGACCAAGCTCGTCGCCCTAGGCGACATGGATGCCCTCCGCGCGATGACACGCGCATCGACGGAGATGACAGTCGGAGAGATGCGCCAGCTCGCGGTGAACGATTCCCTGGCATTCTCCGAAGACGACTACTACACGTTGATCCGGTCCAAGACCGCTTCGCTCATGTCGGCAGCGTGCGAGGTTGGCTCATTGGCGGGGGCCAGAAAGTATCGTGACCCGCTCATCCATTACGGCGAAGCGCTCGGCATGGCATTCCAGATTGCGGATGACCTGATCGATTTCACCGAGGCGCAGGAGACGACCGGGAAGCCGGCAGGCCTCGACCTCAAGGAGCACAAGGTCACGCTGCCACTCATCGCTGCGCTGCGCATGATGACCCCGGCGGAAAGAGCGAGAGTGAACGCGCTTTTCGCGAACGACGATCCCAGCCAAGCGGAGATCAGCGAAGTCATGCGCATCGTCACTGTCAACGGCGGCCTCGAGTACGCGAGAAAGCGCGGAGCCGTGTATGCCGCGCAGGCCCGCGAAGCGCTCGCCGGCCTTCCCAACACGGTAGCGCGGCAGGCGCTCTTGGAGTCTATTTCGTACGTGATGGAGCGACACGCATAATGCCCCCGCGCGGAGCTGCGAGACGTGGGACTGTCTTCCACGCGATCGTCCTTGCGAGCGGTTTCATCACCGGCGGCCTGCTGACGCAGGTCGCGCGGAAGTTTCTTCCTCCCGGTGCCGCGAAGGAATTCTTCACCACCGGTGTAACACCATCGATAGGACCGCTTCAGCTCGATCTCGTCATCGTGAAGCTCGCGCTTGGACCGGTCGCACTCGACGTATCACTGCTCAGTCTGGTCGGCGTCCTCATCGCATACCTGATTGCGCGTTCGCTTTTCTAGGAGAGACAGACGATGGGAATAGGCAATCTCGGCTTTCCGGAGATTCTGATCATCCTGGTGATAGTGCTGCTCCTGTTCGGAGCGAAGCGCATCCCGGAGATCGCGGGCTCCATGGGAAAGGGAATCAAGGAGTTCAAGAAGAACATCAACGAGGCGACGAGAGAGATCGACACCGAGCCGCCGCGGTACGACAACCGTCTCAACCAGCCTGACCTGTCGCAAAGGAAAACCACGACAGAGGCGGAAGAAGCCCGGCCGGAACCCAAGCGACTGATCTAAGCGGTTTGTTTCGCCTAAAAAAAAGCCGCGCAATTCGCGCGGCCTTTTTTTGTCCCAGACAGTCGCCGGCTACTGGACGATCTGCCTGTTGGCGGCCTCTATCTCCTTCCGCCTGTCGGTGATCTTCGCCGACTCGCGCAGGTTCGTCAGGAAATCGCGCACACGCTGCTGCCGAATCTGCTGCGTAACCTGCGCACGCTGAGCCGCCTTGCTCTTCTCCCATTCCGCCTTGTCGGCCGCTTTACGGCTGTCCACCCGCTCGACGAAGATTCCGTCGTAAACGCGGATGGGAGCGCTGACCGCGCCGACCGGCAGCGAGAATGCCGCACCGATAGCCTGATTGAGCCGCCCGATTCCCTCGGCGCCGCCGACACGCGTGAAAAGCTCGCTCTTGATCACTGTGAGACCCGCGGCCTTCGCCGCATCCTCGAGACTCGACTTCGCCGCTGCACTGGCCAGCTGCTGCGCCCTCGGCATCAGCTTGTCGAGTTTCTTCTGGATCGCGAGGATCGAGTGGATCTCGCCTCGCGCCTGATCGAGCGATGGAATTCCGCCCTTGGTAAGAGAGTCGAGCCGGCCCAGGTAGTATCCGTCCTCGGCGTCGAACAGGTCGCTCGTCTCGCCTACTTTCGCTCCCTGGAATGCCCACGGTCCGATGCTCGGAACGAACTTTCCGTCGATTGTCAGAGCGTCCGTATCGAGGACGGCGGCACGCTTCACCGGAATGCCGAGCTTGCGAGACGCTTCGTCCAATGACTGCGGCTTGTCCGTCGATGCGGCGATGCGGGCGAGCTCATCCGCACGACGGTCAGTCGCCGTCGCCGCTGAATCGCTCTGCTTGATTGGAAGCAGGATGTGCCTCACCGCGATCGTATCGCCCTTTCGCTCGTCGAGCTTGATCAGGTGATAGCCGAACGGCGTGAGGACGGGCTGCGACAATTCGCCAACCTTGAGCGCATATTCAGCGTCCTCGAACTGCGGCACGAAGCGACCCCTTCCACCCTTGCCGAGGAATCCGCCATTTGCGGCGGACACGGAGTCAGTGGACTCGCTCTTGGCGAGATCCTCGAACTTCTCGCCCTTCAGTATGCGCTCGCGGATTCCAACCAGCCGTTCTCTCACCGCGGTGGTGTCCGCCGCGCTCACCGCGCGCTGAATGGAAATGACCGACACGACGGCTCGAGAAGGTCGCTCGAAGTCCTTCTTGTTCTTGTCGTAGTACTCGCGAATGGCGGACTCGTCGACTGAAACCGCGCTGTCCGCGATCATGGTGGGTCGAAAAACCACGTAGCTCATCTGCGCCGTATCGCGCGTGTCGCGCCAGATGCTCCACAGTCGATCGTCGCTAATGTAGACGCCCGATGCCACCTGCTCGAAGAGCTTTTCGCGCGGAATCTGATCGCGGTAGTACGATTCGAGCTGAAGCAGCAGTCCTTCCTGCCGCGCAGCGGGACTGGAAAGGAGGCGCTGGTATTTCGCTGGGTCGAACTGGCCTTCGGTCTGCAGCTCGGCACTCTGCGCGAGTTGCGGGGGCGGTGCGTAGCGCGCGGCCTCGGCGATCTCGTCGTTGGTGACGCGGATGCCGCGGCGCCGATACTCCTGGCGCATCAGCGCATCGCCTACAAGCTGCTCGAAGGCTTCATCCGCAAGGCGGCGCCGCTCGTCGAGAGTGATGCTCCTCCCGGTCTGCTGGGTTGCCTGCTGCTCCATCGTGTTGAGCGCGTTGTACCACGTCGTCGCGAGGATGTCCTCACCGTTGACGGTGGCCACGGCAGTCGACGAACTGACTGGAGCCACGCCGAGAAGTCCTGACGTCTCGGCGAGCAGGAACCCTCCCACGAAGAAGATGATGAGGAAGATCCAGATATATTTTGCGGAGCTCCGCATCGATTGCAGCACGGGGCTTTACTCCTGGCGGGAACTGAAAAAAAGGCGCGTGAATTTGGGCTGTACAGCCTCCAAAATTACCGGATTGACACGCCTAAAAGCAAGCCACGCAGCGTCTTCCTGCGATTGACGCCCGTCCCGCGAACGCGGTATCTTGAGCCGTTCCTCCGGGGCGAATCGGCGGACGGCACAACTCAGAGGTTTATTGATGCAAGGGTCCCCCCGGATAGAAGAGCTAAGGCAGAAATTTCACGAGAATCCGCGGCGGTATTTCGCGCCTTTGGCGAACGAATACCGCAAAGCCGGCGATCCCGAGCAGGCGATCGCGATTTGCCGCGCACACCTCGCCCAGCAGCCGGGGCACATGAGCGGCCACGTCGTTTATGGTCAGGCCCTGTACGATGCAAAGCGAACCGACGAGGCCCGCGTCGTTTTCGAAAAGGCCCTCTCGCTCGATCCGGACAACTCCGTGGTTCTCAGGCAGCTCGGCGACATCGCCCGGCAACGCGGTGAGACTGCGGAAGCAAGGCACTGGTACACGCGGGCCCTCGATGCGGATCCGCACGACACCGAGATCGCGGCCTACATCGCAGAGCTGACCGAGCCTGTCACTGGAGAAGCGGCTGAGCCTGTCATTGAAAAAGCACCTGAGCCTGAGGCGGCATCGTCGACCGATGCGGCAGAAGCCCCGATGGGGGAGGGCGACCCTCCGAGAAGTACTCCACCCGAAGCCGCGGCCGTGCAGCAGGCGGAAGCCGCGGCCACTCCGTCTCCCGCAGCCGACGGCTTCGAGGAGTCGCTCGAGATGATGGACGCACCGGCTGCGGATTTCGATTCGCAGCCAGGAGTCGAAGAGCCGGTTTTCGAGATGGACCGGGCGAGCGAGGCGAAGGATGAGCCTTCCGCCCCGAATGACGAGGACGATCCTGCGTGGCGAAAGATCCCTCCGCAGGAAGAGTCTCCGTTCGTGACACGCACGATGGCGGAGCTGTACGCGCGGCAAGGCTATCACGCAGCAGCGCTCGACGTTTACAGGCAGCTCGCGCTGCATCATCCCGACGACAAGGAAATTCAGAGCCGCGTGGATGAGCTGACCGACAAACTTCACGAATCGGCCGAGCCGGCTGCAGCAGCACCGCTCGAGGAAGCAGAAAGTTCGTCCGAGGGCGCTCATTTCACTGAGCTCGAGCTCTCGACCGGAGACACCTGGGACAGTGATTCGTGGGGCGCTGGATTCTCGCCTGATGAAACTGTCGGTCTGGAGTTCGATGGTCCTGATGAAGCAGCGCCAGAACCGATCGCCCTCGACGAAACTGTGGCGGATGAACCGGTAGCGGAGGCCCCTGCCGCGTACGAGGTACCCGCAGAAGTGGAAGCGCCCACGGAAGCGGAAACGCCTTCCCGCGAAGCAGCCGAGATGCTTCTGGACGAGGCTCCGCTGGAGGAGGAAAGGCCTGCCGCAGAGGAAGCCGGACTTCCTGCCGAGGAAGCCGGGCCTCCTGCAGAGGAAGCCGAGCCTCCTGCAGAGGAAGCCGAGCCCCCTGAAGAGGAGGACGAGGCGAATCTCGTCGCGTATTCGCCGCAGCCGCCCGACGATGATGACCTTCGTCACTTCACACCACAGAGCCCGACGGTGCGCGAGTTCTTCGCCACGCTTGGCGCGCAAAGGCCCCCTTCGCGCGACGGGGCAAGGTCGTACACCGCCCGTAGCGCAGTGCCTTCCGTTGAAAGTGCTGACTCCTACGCTATGTCACCCGACGACGATGACGCTGCGTTGGCGGAGACCTTTGCAACACAAGAGCCGGAACCCGCTTCGGATTACCCGCTTGCGATTGATGCGTTCGCCGATCTCTTCCCCGATTCGGACGTGAGCGAAGACGACACGCGCGCTGCGTTCGCGCTCAGCGGCGCGGTGAGCGGCACGCAGGCTCCTTCAGAGCCTTCTGCGCCGCCGGTGCCGCGTGTAACTGAGGATGCGGCAGTCGGTGCACTACCTCCGTCCCCTGATTCCACTCAGGAATCCGAAGAGGATATCCGCCGCTTCAGGGAGTGGCTGGATGGTCTGGCGGACTCGTGAAGATCGCCGTGATCAACGGCCCCAATCTCAATCTCCTCGGACTGCGCGAGCCATCGCTTTACGGCACGACCACGCTGGCACAGCTCGAGGACGGCCTTCGCGCCGTCGGGTCGGAGCTCGGAGTCGAGCTGTCGTTCACGCAGCTCAACGGCGAAGGCGAGATCGTGGAAGCGGTTCAGGGATTGCGCGGCAAAGTTGACGGCGCGCTGGTGAATGCGGGTGCGTACTCGCACACGAGCCTCGCCATCCGTGATGCCCTTGCAGCCGTCGCCGTTCCTTTCGTCGAGGTTCACATGACGAACATCTACGCGCGCGAGCCGGAGCGCCGCCGCTCTGCGCTCGCAGACGCGGCCGTTGCGGTGGTGTGCGGGTTCGGCGTGGACAGCTATGAGCTCGCCCTGCGCGGTCTCACGAGGAAGCTCGAATCCCGTGGATGATCGAAGACGGGACCGTCTCGCTTTCGTCGGCCTGAAGCTTTCCGGCGAAAGAATCGATGCGCTGCTCGTCACGAGTCTGCCTAACATCCGCTATCTCACCGGTTTCTCCGGGACGAGCGCACTTGCGCTGGTGACTCCCGCGGAGATCCGTCTCATCACCGACTTTCGCTACGAAACGCAGGTTGCCGACGAGGTCGGAGATCTGGCCCAGGTGCGGATCGAGCCGGTGAGTCTCTGGACCGGACTGTGGGGAATTCTGCAGAAGATGCCTTCGATCGAAGTAATCGGATTCGAGTCGGCCCATCTCTATCACCGCGATTTCCAGCGGCTCCTGGGGGACGGGTCCCGCTGGCAGTGGCGGCCGCAGCTCAACATGGTCGAGACGTTGCGTGAATCCAAGGATGACGGCGAAGTCGCACTGATTGCCGAAGCCGCGCGCATCGCCACCGACGCTCTGTCTCGCACAATCCCGTTCATCTCGGCGGGACAGACGGAGCTTCAGATCGCAGGCATACTGGAGAAAGCACTGCGCGACGAAGGGAGCGAAGAAGCGCCGTTCCCCGCCATCGTCGCGTCAGGCCCGAGGTCGGCGCTGCCGCATGCGCGAGCGTCGTCTCGCGAGGTGGAGAAGGGAGACTTTCTTCTGCTCGATTTCGGCGCTCAGCACGGAGGCTACTGCTCCGATGTCACCCGCACTTTCGTGGCGGGAATTCCCACCGCCGAGCAGCGCGAGATCTACGAAGTCGTGCGCGATGCGAACCACATCGCATCCCACTCGGTGAGGGCGGGAATGACTGGAATTGCTGCCGATGCGCTCGCTCGGAGCTACATTGAGCGCTGCGGGCACGGGGAAGCGTTCGGCCACAGCCTTGGTCACGGCCTCGGACTGGAGGTTCACGAGTCTCCTCGGCTCGCGCGCACCGCAGAGGCGGCTCTGGCGGCTGGGTCCGTGGTGACGATCGAGCCGGGCATTTACCGGCCGGGGTGGGGAGGCGTCCGTATAGAGGACGACGTCCACCTCTCAGCGAACGGTCCGCGGATACTTACGAACTTTTCCCGGGAGCTCATTGAAGTCGCATGAGAACTACATCCATCGTGCGGCATACGCGGAAGGCCGCAGAACTCCGCACGCCGGGATCTGAATCATGATCGATCTTCGATATGTCAAGAAGCTCCTCGAGATGATCGACGCGTCATCGGTCAACTCGATCGAGATATCCTCCGACAAGGGGATGAAGATCCGGCTTTCGAAGTCAGCTCCGCGTGCCGCCGTGCAGCTGACCGGGATGCAGATGCCGCAGATGCTTCAGGCGCCGGCGCTCGCCACGCCGCCGACCGGAGCCGTCGCACCAGCTGAACCAGCACCACGCGCGGAGCCCGCAAAGCCCCGCTACCTCGAAGTGAAATCGCCGATGGTGGGAACGTATTACGCTGCGCCGGAACCCGGCGCGAAACCCTACCTTGCAGTCGGCGACCGGATCTCCAAAGGACAGATCCTTTGCATCATCGAAGCGATGAAGATCATGAACGAGATCGAGTCGGAGTTCGATGGAGTAGTGAAGGAGATCCTCGCCCAGAACTCGCACCCGGTCGAATACGGCCAGGTGCTCTTCCGCATCGATCCCAATGGCTGACCCAGTTTCCGAAGCGCTCGCTACCGGCGTAGGGACCACGTTCGACTATCGAAACGTGCTCCGCCAGATGCTCGAGCAGAACGCATCCGATCTCCATCTCAAGGTGGGTTGCGCACCTACCCTTCGCGTGAATGGAGAGCTGCGCAGTCTCCCGATGTCCCCGATGCGCTCGGATGACATGAAGGCGCTCGCCGACCAGATCATGCCGCCCAAGCGGCAGAAGGAATTCGGCGAGATGAAGGAAGCCGACTTCGCGCTCGGCGTGCCGGGCATTGGCCGTTTCCGTGTTAACGCGTACCAGCAGCGAGGCACAATCGCGTACGCTTTCCGCATTGTCCCGTTCCAGGCGAGCACGATATCCGAGCTGAACCTGCCGCCTGTGCTGGAGCAGATTGCGATGAAGCCTCGCGGTCTGGTACTCGTCACGGGCGTCACCGGCTCGGGAAAATCGACTGCTCTGGCCGCGATGATTCAATTCATCAACCAGAACAGGAACGCCAACATCATCACGATCGAGGACCCGATCGAGTTCCTGCATCGCGACAACAAGGCGCACATCAACCAGCGCGAAGTCGGAACGGACACCGCCAGCTTCGCCCAGGCGCTGCGACGGGTGCTGCGGCAGGATCCGGACATTCTCCTCGTCGGAGAGATCCGCGATCTCGACACTCTCGACACCGCGATGAAGGCAGCCGACACGGGCCACCTCGTCTTCTCGACGCTTCACACGACCGATGCGACGCAGACGATCAACCGCATCCTGTCCTTCTATCCGCCGCACCAGCAGTCCGAAGTGCGGTTCCTGCTCGCGAGCGCGCTTGAGGCGGTTGTTTCGCTTCGCCTGGTACCGCGTGCCGACAAGCCAGGGCGCGTTCCCGCTGCCGAGATACTCATCAACACGGCGGCGGTGCGGGACAACATCCGCGACATGGCCAAATCGCTCAACATTCCGGAGCTGATCGCCGAAGGAACGGTGCAGTACGGAATGCAGAGCTTCGACCAGTCGCTCATGAACTGGTACAAGAAAGGCGTTGTGTCGTACGAGAGCGCTCTCTACTACGCGACGAACCCGAGCGAGTTCGCGCTGCGAATCCAGGGCGTTGCCGGCGCGAGTGATACTACCTGGGACAGCATCACTCAGGATGTCGCCTCCTAAGGGCAGGCAAAAAGTGTTCAAGAAAGTCCTGATCGCGAACCGCGGAGAGATCGCCCTCCGCGTGATTCGCGCATGCCGCGAGCTCAGGATACAGACCGTCGCGGTGTACTCCGAGGCGGATCGTGAGTCGCTCCACGTGCGGTTCGCCGACGACGACGTGTGCATCGGCCCCGCGCCGGCGCGCGATTCCTATCTCAAGATTCCGAGAATCATTGCTGCGGCGGAGATCGCCGGAGCAGACGCGATTCATCCGGGCTATGGCTTCCTCGCCGAGAACGCCGAGTTCGCCGAAACGTGCGCAGCCAGCAACATCGCGTTCATCGGGCCGACGGCGGAGCAGATCCGCGTGATGGGGGACAAGGCGGCCGCGCGCAATGCAATGGCGAAGGTGGGCGTGCCGATCATTCCCGGCACTCCTGGAGGAGTGGAGGATCCGGAGGAAGCGCTGACGCTCGCGCGCGAGATAGGCTTTCCGGTGATCATCAAGGCCGCTGCCGGAGGCGGCGGAAAGGGAATGCGCGTCGCGACAGAGCCGGACGATTTCATCCGATCCTTCCAGCTTGCGCGCTCCGAAGCGCTGTCGGCTTTCGGCAGCGGCGAGGTGTACGTCGAGAAGTACCTGGCCCGCCCGCGCCACGTCGAGTTTCAGATCATGGGTGACAGGCACGGAAACATCATTCACCTCGGTGAGCGCGACTGCTCGGTGCAGCGCCGACACCAGAAGCTGATCGAGGAGTCACCGAGCCCTGGGCTTACGCCGGAGCTGAGAGCGGCGATGGGAGAGGCCTCGGTGCGCGGAGCGAAGGCCATCGATTACGTGGGAGCCGGCACGATCGAGATGCTCCTCAACGAGGACGGCCAGTTCTACTTCATGGAAATGAACACGCGAATCCAGGTGGAGCACCCGGTGACGGAGATGCTGACGGGCGTTGACCTCGTGAAGGAACAGATCCGCGTCGCTGCGGGTGAGAAGCTTTCGGTGCTCGAGACTCCGGAATTCCGCGGACATGTCATCGAGTGCCGGGTGAATGCTGAAGATCCCGCGCGGAATTTCCAGCCTTCCCCCGGGAAGCTCGAGGTGTTTCACCCGCCGGGAGGTCCGGGCGTGCGGCTCGACACGCACGTCTACACAGGCTACGTCGTTCCGCCTTACTACGACTCGCTGCTTGCCAAGCTGGTCTGTCAGGCAAGAGACAGGCCCGAAGCGCTGCGTCGCATGCAGGTTGCGCTCGAGTCGTTCGTCATCGAAGGCGTCACCACCACCATTCCGTTTCTCGCGCGGGTGATGGCAAACCCGCGCTTTCAGGCGGGTGAGGTGGATACGAAGTTCCTGGAGCGCGAGACGGATCTGTTCCGGGAGTCCGCCTAAGTGAAAGTCGAGGTGTTCATGTCGCCTGGGGAGATCACGCCCGGCGACATGCAAGGTCGTGTCGTCGCGGTGATCGACGTGCTGCGTGCGTCCACCGGCATCGCGACGGCGCTCTCGAATGGCGCGAAGAGCGTGATCCCCGAGGCGAGCGTCGAAGACGCGATCATGCGGTCGAAGCAGTTCGAGCGAAGTAGTGTTCTTCTCGCCGGCGAGAGGAAAATGCTTCCCATCCCGGGTTTCGACATGGGGAATTCTCCCCTCGAGTTCACGTCTCGCGCGGTGGCCGGCTGCACCGTGGTGATCACCACGACGAACGGAACCCGCGCCCTGGCGTCGATCGTAGGAGCGCGCGACATCGTGGTCGCATCCTACGTGAACCTGGCTGCCGTATCGGCGATGCTGCGCGCCGCCGTCAGAGCCGAGAATGACATTTCGATTGTCTGCGCGGGCACAGAGGGACACTTTAGTCTCGAGGATGCGGCCTGCGCGGGCCGCTACGTCCGCTCCATCAGGAAACCCGGCGTGTCGGTCATGGAAAACGACGCCGCTTGTGCCTGCGCGCTCATCGACAGGAAGTATGGCGACAACATCGAAACGATCTTCCAGGAATCGTCCCACGGACAAGCGCTCGCCCAGGCAGGGTTCGGGGAAGACCTCGTCGCCTGTGCTGCAGTGGATTCGCACGCTGTTGTCCCCATCTACCAGGACCGTCAAATCACCCGCCTCGGGCCCGACCGCGAGCGATAACGCGCCCGCTCCGGGCTCCGCGCTCAAGCGCGAGCTGTGGGGCATCGCGCTGATTCTCTTCGCCGCGTTCCTCGGCGGAGCACTCTCGATGCAGGGCATCGCACTGCTGCGCGCGGAGGGCGACGTCCGCATGACGTTCGGATGGGCGGGAACGCTCCTCGCCTATCCGATGGCCCGGCTACTCGGCTGGCCTGCTGCCGCGCTGATTCCGATTGCGCTCGCAGCGCATGCGTTGCGTCTGTTCGGACGCCTTGACCAGCGAACCGACAGATCGTGGATGGTGTTTCTCCTCGGGCTCGTGTTCCTGCTGCCGGTCGGACTCGGCCTCTCACACGGCGGACTTCGCGATTCGACAGCGTTGCCGGGTCTGTGGGGAAGCTTCGCCGCGTTCTATCTGCTGCAGTTCGCGGGGACAGCGGGAGCGTGGATTCTGATGGCGCTGTCACTCAGCGCACTGATGGCGGCGACGCTCTCGTGGAATCCCATTCGCGCGATAGTCGGGCGCCGGCCCGATAGTCCGGTTGCGGTGGTTGAGGATGATGTCGGCATCGATGAGGCGGACGCCGAGCCGACGCGCCGGCGCCGCGGACCGCCGGCACTCCCACCAGAGCCAACTCCGGAAGAGATGCCGGCGCTGGACGTCGCACTCATGAACGGCGACGACTCCTCCGATGAGGCGAGGGCGCCGCGCGGGGAAAGAAAAAAGCGCGAGAAGAAGACGAGAGCCGAGCTGGCGAGCGAGCACGATGACAGGATTGCGGCTGCAATCGATGCGACCGCGGGCGGCATCGCGGACGCCGACGAAGATCTGCCGTCGCCGGAGCTGCTGACTCCAGCGCCCGCGCGAAACGTCGACCATGGGAACCGCGAGCTCGACGCGATGGGTGTGAAGCTGATGGAAGCGCTTCGCACTTTCCGGGTGGAAGGAGAGCTCGTCGGGCGGACCACGGGTCCCGTTGTCACTCAGTTCGAGATCGCGCCAGCCTCAGGAGTGAAGGTGCGGCAGTTTGCGGCGCTGGCCAACGATCTGGCACTCGCCATGCGCGCGCAGAGCATTCGCGTGGTGGCGCCGATTCCGGGGAAGGGAGCCGTCGGCGTCGAAGTCCCGAATCCCACGCCGGAAATGGTTGCATTCCGTGAGATGCTCGAGTCGCGCGACTATCAGAAGATGCCAGCGGCGCTTCCCATCGCGCTCGGCAAGGATCTCGAGGGCCGCGCGGTGATCGCCGATCTGGCGAAGATGCCGCACCTCCTGATCGCAGGAGCGACAGGCTCCGGAAAATCGGTGTGCATCAACACGCTCATCACGAGTCTGATCTATCGTCACACGCCGAAGACTCTTCGCTTTCTGATGGTCGATCCCAAGATGGTGGAGCTGTCGGTGTACAACGTTCTCCCGCATCTGCGGCACAAGGTCGTCACCGACAACCGTGACGCCGCGTCGGTCCTCAAGTGGGCCGTGCTCGAGATGCAGGAGCGCTACGAGCTGCTCGCGGCAAATGGAGCGCGCAACATTCAGGACTTCAACCGCAAGGTCAACGAGGGTGCGACGCTCAGGAATCCACCGCGTGGCGACGTGGCGTTCGAGATCAACGAGTACGGCGGCGGAATTCTCCCGTACATCGTGCTCATCATCGACGAGCTCGCCGATCTGATGATGACGGTGCAGGCCGAAGTGGAGACGCCGCTCGCGCTGCTCGCACAGAAGGCGCGCGCCATCGGCATTCACATCATTCTCGCTACACAGAGACCAAGCGTGAACGTGCTGACCGGTCTCATCAAGGCGAACTTCGCGAGCCGGATCGCATTCCGCGTTGCATCGCAGATCGACAGCCGGACGATTCTCGACACGATGGGCGCGGAATCACTGCTTGGAAATGGAGACATGCTGTTCGTTCCCCCGGGGAAATCGGAGCCGAGCCGACTGCAGGGCGCGTTCATATCGAGCGAGGACACCGAGCGTTTGACGCGGTGGTACGAGGACAGAAAGACCAGCCGTCGCGCGGCCGCGGCTGCGCAGGGCCTCACCGTTGAAGAGCCGGCCGAGTCCGACATTCTCGAGACGATACGAAAGAAGGAGGCTGAAGAAGCGCTGGGCGCCGGGAGTGGCGACGATGGCGACGGCGGCGATCGCGACAAGCTGTTCCGCGAGGCGGCGGAGGTCGTTATTCAGCATCAGCAGGGATCGACGTCGCTGCTGCAGCGCCGCCTCAAGGTCGGCTATGGCCGCGCTGCGCGCATCATCGACCAGCTTCAGTCCGCGGGCGTGCTTGGTCCGCCGGACGGCTCGCGACCGCGTGACGTTCTTGCCGGGCTCGATGATCTCGACAGGATCTGCGGACCGAGAGCCTGAGTGAACCCTTTCACGAGCAGACTGCAATCCGCGAATAGCTGATAGCAGTTTGCGCGTCATCCGAATCCATGCACGTGCGGGGTAATGATTGCCGTTGCGACGCTATGGCGATTCATCCCGCGAGTGCTCGTCTACGTTGCATCGCCATGACAGCGGCGCGTCAGATACTGGGCGAGCGAGGCGAGCGGATAGCGGAGCAATGGCTGGTTGAACGAGGGTGGAGGGTTCTCGAGCGGAGGTTTCGAAGCGGGCACCGGGACATCGATCTGGTGATTGCGCGATCGGGTGCAGAGGGACGCCTTGTCGCGTTCGTCGAGGTCAAGACTCGCGTGTCCACTGCTTTTGGTGGGCCGCTCGAGGCCGTTCACTGGCGTAAGCAGCGCGAGATGACGCACGCGGCACGCGACTGGATGGCGCGGAAGCGTGCGCCGGGTGACTCGTTCAGGTTCGACGTCGTGGGGGTAGTGTACGGATCAGGCTCTCCCCAGGTCATTCACGTCGAAAACGCTTTTCGAGTGAGATAAATCTTGAGAAAACGATCCGACCTTCGTATTTTATTCGGGTAGCGTTTTGGGGCGAAAACAGGTCAGTTTGACCCTTGCGCGCGGGTCCGGCGTCGCATGTGCCGCGGTGTTCAACGACAAAGACAGGATGGATGAAATGGCTGTATCGGTGGGGGAAGACAAGAAAAAGGCGTTGAACCTGGCAATCGCGCAGATCGAGAAGACCTGCGGGAAAGGTTCGATCATGAAGATGGGATCTGATGCTCGCGTGCGGATCGATGCGATTCCCACGGGCGCGATCAACCTCGACGCCGCCATTGGTGTCGGCGGAATTCCGCGGGGCAGGGTGACTGAGATATATGGACCGGAGTCGAGCGGAAAGACGACGCTCTGTCTCCACGTCGTCGCGAACGCCCAGCGAGCGGGCGGAGTCGCCGCGTACATCGACGCCGAGCACGCGCTGGACACGGATTACGCGCAGAAGCTCGGTGTTGACATCGACAGTCTTCTCGTCTCTCAACCCGACACGGGCGAACAGGCGATGGAGATCTGCGAGATCCTCGTTCGCTCGGGTGCTGTGGATGTGGTGGTGATCGATTCTGTCGCGGCGCTGGTGCCGAGGGCTGAGATCGAGGGCGACATGGGTGAGTCGCACATGGGTCTTCAGGCTCGCCTCATGAGCCAGGCGCTTCGCAAGCTGACTGGCGCGATCGCCAGATCAAGAACATCTGTCATCTTCATCAACCAGCTGCGCGAGAAGATCGGCGTGATGTTCGGCAATCCCGAGACGACGACTGGCGGCAAGGCGCTCAAGTTCTATGCGTCAGTCCGGCTCGACATCCGCCGGATCGCCGCCGTGAAGGAAAAAGAGGACGTTGTCGGCTCCCACGTGCGGGTAAAGGTCGTCAAGAACAAGGTGGCCCCCCCGTTCAAGCAGGCGGAATTCGACATCATGTATTCGGAGGGGATCAGCCACGCCTCCCTGGTGCTGGACATTGCCGCGGAATCTGGTATCATCGACAAGTCGGGAGCGTGGTACAGCTACGGGTCTCAGCGGATCGGACAGGGCCGCGAGAACGCCAAGATGTACCTCAAGGACAACCCTGCGCTCCTGGCGGAAGTCGAAGAGAAGGTGAAGACTGTGCTTGGAATTCGGCCGCCGGGAAACGGTGAGACTGAAGGCGAGCCGGCTGAGGAGTAGATAAGCGGCGCCCATCGGAGGTCACGGCTACCGATTGGCGATCGCGAGGGGTCGAATGTGAGGTTCGGTACGGCGGAGGCCCGGTGTTTCCGCTGGAACGGGCATCACGTTCGGCCCCGACTCTTTTGCGCCATTGGTGAGCGCAGAAGACAGATCTTCAGGAGAAGCGAATGGCACGAAGTGCCCATGACTACGCGCTGACTCTTCTCTCGGCGCGCGCATACACGCGGCGTGATTTGCGTCGCAAGCTCGCTCAAAAGGAATTCGATCCTGCGGACATCGACGCAGTGATGGAGCGACTCGAAGCGAGCGGCCTTCTGAACGACGAGAGATACGCCGCCGAGTATGCGCGGCAGAAGCTGGTGAGTGGCGGGATGTCAGTGCGTCGCGTCGAGCTCGATCTTGCGAGAAAGGGAATCGCGCGGGATGTCGCGAGAGCTGCCGCGGCGAGTGTCGTCGAAGAGGAACATTTGGATGCGAAAGCAAGTGTCGAGCGCGCCGCGCGCAAGAAACTTTTGTCTCTCGGAGATCTCGATCACCAAGTGAAACGCCGCCGTCTGTTTGCATATCTGGCGCGTCGCGGCTTCGAGCTGGACGACATCAAACAGGCTGTCGACCGTGTTTTCCGATAAGTACAGGCAATGGCTACTTCCACATCACAAATATTCTCCAGTATGTAACGTTTTGTTGCTCCCTCGCACAAATCTTACGGGGTCTCCTTGACAGCTAAATGGCGGGTCACTAATCTTGGATTTGCTGCCCCATTCGATCGGCTCATGGAGGTGAGGAAACTTCGAACGGACAGCATGAAAACCTGACACACCCGAACGGCGTGAACTGGAGTCTAGTCAAGTCGGTCGGGATTCGTGTAGACAACATTGCAGGGAAGACGACATTCAGGGAGCGGAACGCGCAATGGGATCTGCCGTCGACCGCCGTAAAAAAAAAGATCCCGCGCACCACTCCTACGATAATGGCACCCCGGTCGCGAGGCCGGTCCGCAAAGCCAAGGGTCTCACCCGGAGACAGCCTAGCTATCGAAAGGGAAATCGGCGACGGCCGACAACCTTTTAAGATCAGGGAGCAGATGTATGAAAAAGTTCTACGCAGTCCCCCTCGCGGCGTTTATCGTCGTCGCATGCAGTGAGCCCACTGCCACTTCCACAGCTGATCTGACCGTCAGGTACGCGAAGCCGGGTCCCCCGCCGACTGCACCTTGCGCCTCCTGTCCGGTAGTCGGCAGCTACGATTTCGAGGCTGCTAGCATCTCATCCGGCACCACTAGTTTCAGCACTGAGCTGCAGCCGGGAATAACCGGAACCGCGGACGCTCCGGCGATTCAGACCGCACCTGGCGGGAACCACACGAGTTTCCTGGGAAGATTCGAAAACGTGCGCACCGTTGCCGTTCTCAATGTCGCAGCCGGCTATTCCCAGTACTCGCTCACATTCGACCTCTATACGATCGGATCGTGGGACGGCAAGGGCAGGCAGGCGCAGCACGGCGTGTTCCAGGCCAATGTGTTCTCCATTGGCTACAGGTGCAGCGATACGGGTCCGGTTACGTCTATCTTCGCATCGACGTTCTCGAACCAGCTCACCGTGCAGCAGGATTACCCGCTCGACATCTCGGCGGGTGGCGGTTCCAAGGCGGCGACTGGCTCTTACGGGCAAGATCTACTTGGCTACAGAGACTATCCATTAATCTCCAACACGCCGACGTTCCGAAGCTTCGGCGACGTCGAATATACGCTCTCTTTCGCCGGCGCGAACCCATGCGGAACGGGCGCTATCGATTTCGTCTTCAGTACGTCCAATCCGACCCAGCAGTCGAACTATGACGAGAGCTGGGGCATCGACAACGTGACGCTCAAAGCCGGCGCCTGATTCCGACCAGGTGCGGGAAAAAAGGCGGGGACCTTCTGGTCCCCGCTTTTTTTTTTGGCGCGAATGAATAGGTTGGCGCGGGTGAGTCCGACACTATCCCAAACAAGTGATACCAATCGAATCATTCAGGGACTGTGGATCGGTCCCGAGCTCTCCGCAATGGAGCAGCTGTCGCTCGCGTCGTTTCTCGCCAACGGACACGAGTACCACCTGTATGCGTACGAGCCGATAAGGAACGTGCCGGGTGGCGTCACGATGATGGACGCGTCGGAGATTCTTCCGCGGTCACGTGCCTTTCAGTACTCGCAGCACGCTACCTGGGCCGGCTTCGCGAATTTCTTCCGTTACAAGCTCCTGCTCGAGCGCGGAGGCTGGTGGGCCGATACTGATCTGATCTGTCTTCGCACGTTCGACTTTCCGGAGGATTACGTCTTCTCGAGCGAATTCAGCGTCGGCCGCCAGATGGTCAACATCGGTGCGATCAAATCGCCCGCGGGCAGCGACGTGATGGCTTATCCGTGGGAGGTCTGTCAGACAAAGGATCCGACAAAGCTCGTGTGGGGAGAGACTGGGCCGGAGCTGATGGAGGAAGCCGTCGAGAAGTTCTCGATGCAGCGATACGTGCGGGATTGGAAGACTTTTTGCCCGATCGGATTTCGCGCCTGGCGAGTGCTGATGAATCCCGACGTGGACGAGCCTGAATCGAGTACCTACGCCATCCACCTATGGCACGAGATGTGGCGAGCCGCGAAACAGGACAAGAACACCCACTACCATCCTGCTTCATTGTACGAGCGGCTGCGGCGAAGGTATCTGGGGCCCCAGGATCGCGTCTCGATCGAGACCGCGAAAGCGGTTCTTGCGGCGGTCGACTCTTCCCGATCTCACGGCTCGAAGGACTGACATCAGCAAACAGAATCGAACCCGTGCCCGTTTTTCTTTGCCGGGTTGCGAGGCTGATCCGGGTTATTTAACCCGCAGGCGGCATAAGTCGTATCGCTGCGGGACTCTTGCATTTTGCAATATTGCGCCGTGACTCCGACCGGTGAGTATTGGCGGCCACCTGAGTTCCCGGCCCGACGGTGACGGTAGCTCAGAGACACACTCCTACGATAAGGGCACCCCGGTCGCGAGGCCGGTTCGCAAAGCCAAGGATCTCACCCCGAGACAGCCTGGCCGTCGAAAAGGAATCGGCATAGCCGACAACCTTTTTTTGGTCATGGAGTAACAAAATGAAGCGCATTATGTATGCATCCCTCGCTACGCTTGTTTTCGCAGGGTGCTCTGAGCCGACAGCTCCTTCAAAGGCTCTGGATGTGACGTCACCGGTGTACGCCAGGAAGACGGGCGGAGGCGGGGCGGGTGGTGGTCCAACCACAGTCGTAATCGACGACAACTTTTCCTTCGAGCCTGGCGCAGCGGCCACCGCAAGCTCGTTTGGAACGGAGCTGCAGGCGGGAGCGGTGGGAGAGGCATCCGATCCTGCCGTCGCAACTTCACCGTCCGGCCAGCGTTTCCTCGGACGCTTCCAGGAAACTCGTACGCAGCTGGTGCTCACGACACCGGCGGGTCACTCGAAGTATTCGCTCGCGTTCGACCTTTACACGATCGGATCGTGGGACGGTAAGGGAAAGCAGGCGCAGAACGGCGTGTTCGAAGCGAACGTCGTCCAGATTGGATACCGCTGCGGGACAAGTGCCACGATCACTCCTCTGTTCTCGACGACATTCTCAAACCAGCTGACGGTGCAGCAGGATTACCCGCGGGCCCTGGGGCTCGGTGGGAACAAGGCAGGCACAGGGTCTTTTGCTCAGGACGCTCTTGGCTACAGGGGACACCCTGAGCTTTCCAACACGCCTCCGTTCCGCAGCTTCGCCGACGTGAGCTACAGGCTGACTTTTGCCGGCGCCAACCCGTGCGGGACAAATGCCATGTCCTTCGTCTGGGACACTTCCAACCCCACCCAGCAGAACCTGAACGACGAAAGCTGGGGCATCGACAACGTGAACCTGAAAATGGGTTCCTGATCGCACGCAACACATCTGCACGAAGCGGGGACCTCACGGTCCCCGCTTTTTTTTGCACCCTCTGCCACGGCTATATTTGGACCAATGCAGTCATCCGAAATCCGACAGCGATTCCTCCAGTACTTCGAGCGGCAAAACCATTCGATCCGGCCGAGCAGCTCGCTCGTTCCGGGGAACGATCCGACGCTGCTCTTCACCAACGCAGGGATGGTGCAGTTCAAGCGTGTTTTCCTCGGGCTCGAGACACCGTCCTTCGGCAATCGCGCGACGACCTCGCAGAAATGCGTTCGTGCCGGCGGCAAGCACAATGACCTCGAGCAGGTCGGCCACACCGCGCGGCACCACACGTTCTTCGAGATGCTCGGCAACTTCTCATTCGGCGATTACTTCAAGCGCGACGCAATCCGCTATGCCTGGGAGTTCCTCACCGGGGACATGAAGCTGGACCCCGCCCACATTCGCGTGAGTGTGTTCGAGGAGGACGACGAGGCGCGCGCGCTATGGCGTGAGATCACGGGCCTCGCCGACTCGCGCATCTACGGGCTCGGCGCGCACGACAACTTCTGGCAGATGGCCGATACAGGGCCGTGCGGACCGTGCTCGGAGATATTCATCGACCTTGGTCATGTGGCGACTGACTGGCGGTTTCCCGAGGGAGCAAAGGGCGAATGGACCGAGCTCGACCGCCCCGAGTTCTCGCGGGACGCGTTTGTGGAAGGAGTCGAGGCGGGGCGCTTCCTCGAGATATGGAATCTCGTCTTCATGCAGTACGACCGGCAGGCGGACGGAGCTCTGGTTCCGCTTCCCAAACCCTCGGTCGACACTGGAATGGGGCTGGAGCGCTTCTCAGCGTCAATGCAGGGCATCACCAACAACTACCACACCGATGTCTTCACGCCCTTGATGAAGCGAGTCGAGGAGATCACTGGTGTGGAGTATCGCGGTCGACAGTCTGAGGATCCTTACTGGTTCGATCTGAAGCATAGCCCGAAGGTAGAGGACAGGCGCTCGGCGGCGGCGAAAGGCAATCGTGTGAAGGTCGATCCGGCGTCATTCCGCGTCATCGCTGACCACTCGCGCGCCGTGGCATTTCTTCTCGCCGACGGCGTGTTCCCTTCGAACGAAGGGCGAGGCTACGTTCTGCGGCGAATTCTCCGTCGTGCAGTACGGCACGCCTGGCTGCTTGGCCGCGCGGCGCCGACGCTCGTGGATGTTGTGCAGCAGGTCATCGAGACGATGGGTGATGCATACCCGGAGCTGCGCCAGCGCGAGCGCCATATACTCGACACCACGCGTGCTGAAGAGCAGCGCTTTCTCGACACGATCGACGGCGGCATGCGGCGGTTCGACGAGCTCGCGCCCGAGGCAACGACGCAGGGGTCGGTTCAGCTCAAGGGCACGATCTCCGGAGAGGATGCGTTCCGCCTGTACGACACGTTCGGCTTTCCTCTCGACCTGACTGAGCTGATGGCAAGGGAGCGTGGCTACACGGTGGACATCGCAGGTTTCGAATTGGCCCTTGCTGCGCAGCGTGCGCAATCTCAACAGGAGCGCAAGTCGAAGAAGATCGGCATCGCTGCGGACGAGCTCGGCGACACGAGCTGGATCGCATCAGAGCCAGTCACATTCGTCGGTTACGACCGGATCGAAGCGGACACTGAGATCACTGCGCTGCGCGAGCTGCCGGAGGGCAGGGTGGCCGTGATGCTTCGCGAGTCGCCTTTCTACGCGGAGTCCGGTGGACAGGTGTCGGACAGCGGCTTGATCATCGGCGACGGCTGGAAGATCGACGTGGACGAGGTGCGGAGGATCGACGGAAAGATCACGGCGATTGGCAAGGCGGAAGGGCGCGTCTCGACCGGACCCGCGACAGCGACTGTTCCGCGCGATGCACGACTCGACACGGAGCGCAATCATACCGCGACGCATCTGCTGCACGCCGCTCTTCGCTCTGTGCTCGGTGACCACGTACATCAGGCCGGCTCACTCGTTGCCCCCGATCGGCTCAGATTCGATTTCACGCATCACGGCCCTCTCACCGATACGCAGATTCAGGAGATCGAGGACATCGTGAATCGCGGAATCCTGGCGGCCATTCCCCTCGACATCAGCCAGAAAGCCTATGCCGACGCGGTTGCGGGCGGGGCGATGGCATTGTTCGGCGAAAAGTATGGTGACGTCGTGCGCGTCGTCTCGATACCTGGCCTGTCAGCGGAGCTCTGCGGCGGCACTCACGTTCGCAACACGTCCGAGATCGGGCTGATGCAGATCGTGAGCGAAACGGGCGTTGCGGCGGGAGTGCGGCGCATCGAAGCGGTCACGGGACCTCGTGCCCTCGAGATGGTGAACGAGCGGCGGAAGATGCTTCAGGATGTCGCGGGAATGCTGCGCACGTCGCCCACCGGAGTGGTTCGTCGACTTCAGGCGGTTGTCGAAGAACGCCGCGCACTGGAGAAGCGGCTCGAAGAGGCAATGAAGAGCGGCGGCTCGAGCGGCGTCCAGCAGCTCATCGATCGGGCTTCGAAGGTGGATGGTGTCACCGTCGTTTCAGCGGCCGTGCCCGCCGTCGACATGAAATCTCTTCAGGCGCTTGGCGATGCATTGCGTGAAAAAATGGAGAGCGGCGTTGCCGTTCTTTCGGCGTCTTTCGGAGACGGAAAGAATTCGCTTCTCGGAATCGTCACGGACGATCTCAGGGAGCGGGGACTGCGTGCAGACCTGATCATTCGCGACGTCGCAGCGATCGCCGGTGGAAAGGGCGGAGGTAAGCCCCATATGGCGCAGGCGGGTGTGCCTGACGCCGACAAACTTCCGGACGCGCTCGCGGCAGTCGCGGGAGTGGTGCAGACGCACTTGGCGCGCTGACGATAGTGGCGGATCAGTCGATTCGATTGGCTGACTGGCTTGCGGCTCGGATTCCTTCACCGCCTCCGGATCTGGCGCTGCGTCTCGACAGGATTGCGGGTGAGCAGAAGTGTGATGGATATCGCGAGCTATCCTCAGCGCTTCTTGCGAACGCCGAGAAGCTCCTCGCGGAGCTGGGCACCGATCGTGATGCGGCGCCGGACCTGCTGGCGGCGGACGCACTCATCACCTACGCGATCGAAGCTGCCGCCGAGAATTGTGCGTCGGTCGATGACGTGTCCGCCGATGCCCTCGTGCGAATCGGCAGGATATCCAGTAGTGATGGGCAATCGTGAAGTCCCAGTGATTGTGAGTGAATCAGCCGGATGATCGTCATCCTTTTCACTGGCGGCACGATCGCGATGCGCAACGACCCGGACGGCGCAGGCGCTGTTCCGTCGTTGACGGCAAAGGAGATTCTCCAGGCTACCCGCGGAATCAACGCCGTGACAGGTGTCGAGACCGAAGAGTGGGGGACGTTTCCGGGTCCCCACATGACCGTGGAGAGAATGTGGGCCCTTCGCAACCGGATTCGCGAGCATCTCTCTCGCCCGGAAGTGACTGGCGTCGTTGTCACTCATGGCACTGACACGCTGGAGGAATCCGCGTATCTGGTCGCGCGGTCTCTTCCCGCCGAGAAGCCGATTGTGTTTACGGGTGCCATGCGCACGGTCAGCGATCTGGGATGGGACGGCCCCGCGAATCTGCTGGAGTCGGTGCGTGTCGCCGCCAGTCCGGAGACGCGCGGGTTCGGTGCGATGGTGGTCATCAGCGGACAGATCTTCGCGGCGTTCGACGCGACCAAGACGAACACTCATCTTCTCGACGCATTCGAGAGCCCCGGCTTCGGTCCACTCGGTGTGCTCGACGAAGGGGAGCTCATCGTACACCGCGAGATGCCTCCCATGCCGCCGACCATCGATCCGCCGTCTCTGGCGACACCGGTGGACATCATCTTCGTCGCAGCCGGATCCGACACGCGGCTGCTCGACGCATCGCGTGAATCGGCGCGTGGCGTTGTGATCGCAGCAATGGGGCGGGGCAATGTTCCTCCCGTACTGGTGCCGGCGATAGAACGGTGGATCGCCGACGAGAAGCCGGTGGTGCTCACATCGCGGACGCAGGGTGGGCGCGTCGGCCATACTTACGGGTACGTGGGGGGTGGACGGCGTCTCGAGGAAATGGGTGTGATCTTCGGGGGTTCGCGACGGGCACAGCAGGCGCGCATCGATCTCATGCTCGGGCTCGGGGCGGGAATGCCGATGCCGCACATCCGCGCGATGTTCAAGGACGGCTGAATGCCAGGCAGACTTTCGCCTCCAGATACGGTTCTGCGTATTGCGAGCACGCTCGAGAAAGCGGGGTATGAGACGTGGTGCGTAGGCGGAGCGGTGCGCGACGCTCTTCTTGGTCATCCGCATCTCGACTGGGATCTGGCGACCGCCGCACGACCGGCGCAGATCCGCAGGCTTTTCAGGCGAACAGTACCAGTCGGAATCGCGTTTGGAACGGTCGGAGTTCTGGACGATGCGGGAGTGATGCACGAGGTGACGACATTTCGGCGCGACGTTCGCACTGACGGCCGCCACGCTGAAGTCGAGTTCGGCGCAACGCTGGAGGAAGATCTTGCGCGCCGCGACTACACGATCAACGCCATCGCCTACTCGCCGAGCAAGCGCGAGATCGCGGACCCGTACGAGGGTGAGCTGGACCTCGAGCGGAGAATAGTGCGTGCGGTTGGAGAGCCATCCGAGCGCATGCGTGAAGATCGGCTGCGGGCGTTGCGCGCGATGAGGTTCGCGGCTCGTTTTGAATTCGAGATCGATCCCCGAACGTGGCAGGCAATCATCGACAGCGCGCCTCACCTCGAAAGGTTGTCAGCCGAGCGCGTGAAGCAGGAAATCGAAAAAACAATGGAGCAGGTGCCGATGCCGAGCCGGGCGTTCAGCATGTGGCAGATGAGTGGTGCCTTCTCGACCCTGATTCCCGACCTGGCTGAAGTCACCGGGCTGGATCTCGCGACTATCGACCAGCTGTCCAGGCCAGGGCTCAAGGGACGTCCGCAGCGAAGAGTCATGCGGCTCATCGCACTCTTCGCTGCGGCTCCTCCCGGGAACATCCTGGGTGTGCTCAAGGCGCTCCGATTCTCGAACTCGGATGCGGCCTGGATCGCCTCGATCGTCACCCACTGGAGTGCACTGCGCGAAGCGATGCATGACGCGATGTCGGCAGCCGAAGCCCCCGGCGATGCTGTCATCAGGCGTTGGGCGGCAGCCGCCGGTCGCACGCGTCTTGCCTCTGTCCTGCGGCTGGCCGGAGCACGGTGGGCCGCTGAGAGACAGGCTGGCATGGCTGCTCCCGACCCCGCACGGATCGCTTCCGTGTACCGCAGGGCGCTCCGAATCGCCTACCGCGATCCGATCGAGGTTGGCGATCTCGCGCTTACCGGAAGGGATCTGGAGCGACTCGGCATCACCGGTCCGGCGGTGGGCCAGACGTTACGCTGGCTGCTCGAATCGGTTATAAATGACCCCACGTCCAACTCTCGCGAGAGGCTGCTGGCGATGGCGCAGCAACGCCCCGCGGCGGGGCGCGAATCTGAAGGTGGACCTCAGCACCGATCATGATGCTTTTTCGCGGCAGAAACCCTGATGCGACAGTCTGGCGCCGCTTCCGGTCGGGAGTGGACGGCTTCACCTTCGTCAAGGAAGGGGAGTACTACGAAGCATACGTCGGCGCCAACGCGGAGCGTGTCGTCGACCTTTTCTACACCTTGAGTGAGCTGCTCGCGCCGGCGATCGACGTCGTCATTTCCGACCTGCGATCCGAGACTACGTGGCATGGGGAGAGCATCGCCCTGCCTGACGTGCGTGATGCCGTCGCCCGCCTCAAGGTTCCGCTCGCAACCTACGGTGGAGTCGAGTTCTCCCTCTACACGCCTGACGACCAGCTAACGCTGACGCCTCAGCTCGAGCTGTACATCTACGCGCGTTCCGACCGCTGGCTGTACCTGCTGCAGGGCAAGGGCCTGGAGGAAATGGCAGCTCTCGCCGATCGGTCATGGCGCTCACAGTCGTGGGACCGCGCTCCGGCGCCTACACTTTCCGCGGCCATCGCCGCGGCCGCGGAGCGACTCTCGCTGACTCAGTCGTGAACCGCGCGGCGGTCGCGTACACGCTCGTCGCGGCCGCCGCGAACGTAGCGGGATCGGCAGCGGTAACATCGCGCTCCAGATGGAGCGTACCAGCGCTCGAGAAGCTGATCGCGCTGTCTGCCGGATTCATGGTGTCGGTCGCGTTGCTCGATCTCGCTCCTGAAGCGATTCGCCGTCACGGCGCGAGCGCAGGGCCTCTCATACTACTCGGCTTCCTGCTTGTTCATCTCACGCAGCATACGCTGGTGCCGCACTTCCATTTCGGTGAGGAAGTTCACGAGGTCACGCGCGCCGTCAGCATGTCGGCGCTCGCGGGGCTTTTGCTCCATACGTTCGTCGATGGCGTGGCAATCGCCAGCGGCTTCGAGGTGCGGACATCACTCGGTGTTCTCGTGTTCATCGCGATCCTGCTGCACAAACTTCCCGAGGGCCTCGCGATATCGAGCTTGTTCCTCGCATCAGGGGCATCGAGGCAGCGGGCTCTCCTGGCTGGAGCCCTGCTCGGTGCGGCAACGGTTCTCGGAGCGCTGTTCACCCAGCTCTCCGCCTCGCTCGCCACGTACGGACTTGCCATCGCAGCAGGAGTGAGCCTCTACGTCGGCGCGTCGAATCTGGTTCCCGAATTTCAGGCAAAGCGCGACTGGAAGCTTCAAGGCAGCTTCTTTGCCGGCTGCGGCCTGTATTTTCTGGCGCGGAATCTGATAGGCACAATGCTATGACCAGGTATCGCTTCGGGTTTTCCGGATCGCGCTGATGCCGAAGAAATTCCGCCGGCCTCCGGCCGGAGGAAGGACAGACCGCGGGGCATCGTTGTTCACGCCTCCTGTCTCGGCGCAGCCGCTCGCAGCGAGAATCCGGCCGCGCACGTTGGACGAAGTCGTGGGGCAGAAGCATCTCATAGGACCGGGCAGACCGCTCCGCGATTCGATTGAAAAGGGAGTGATCGGCTCGATGGTGTTCTGGGGGCCGCCCGGCTCCGGCAAGACGACGATCGGGCGACTTATCGCGCGTTACACCGACCGCGAGTTCGTCCCGTTCTCCGCGGTGACGGAAGGTGTCGCCCGAATCCGCGAGATCATCGCCGCTGCCGAGGAGCGTCTCGAGCTCGGCCGTCAGACGATTCTCTTCGTTGACGAGATTCATCGTTTCAACAAGGCGCAACAGGACGCATTCCTCCCGCACGTCGAGAGCGGGACGATCGCGCTCATCGGCGCGACCACGGAGAATCCGTCATTCGAGATGAACAGCGCCCTTCTCTCGAGGATGCGCGTCTTCGTCCTCGAGTCCATCTCAGTCGACGATCTGAGAGAGCTTGTGTCGCGTGCCCTGGCAGACGGAGAGCGCGGTCTTGCGGCGATGGAGCTAAACGTCGACGAAGATGCCGTCGAGCTCATCGTGGTGGAAGCAGACGGCGACGCGCGGCGCGCGCTGACTGTTCTCGAGGCGGCAGCCGTTCTCGTCGGAAATGGTGGCCGCATCACCGCGTCCGTCGCGCGCGACGCGATGCAGAAGCGGTTCGCGCATCACGACAAGAGCGGCGAGACGCATTTCAACATGCTGTCCGCTCTCCACAAGTCGCTCCGCGGCAGCGATCCCAACGGCGCGCTCTACTGGATGGCGCGGATGATCGAAGGTGGAGAGGATCCGATGACGATTTTCCGGCGAGCCATCGCGATGGCTGCGGAAGACATCGGGCTCTCCGACCCGAACGCGCTCCAGCTCGCTGTGGCCGCGCGCGACGCATATCACATGCTCGGTCCGCCCGAAGGATATCTGCCATTGGCTGAAATGATCATCTACCTGGCCACGGCCCCCAAGTCTAATTCGTCCTATCGAGCACTTTCGGCGGCGCTGGACGCGGCGCGCGAAACTCCGGCCGAGCCGGTGCCGATGCACATCCGCAACGCACCGACGCGCTTGATGAAGGAACTGGGCTATCACGAGGGGTACCAGTACGCGCATGGCGTTCCCGAGGCATACATCCCGCAAGAGTATTTGCCGGACAGGCTGAGAGGCACCGTGTTCTACGAGCCCGGGCCGTTCGGATTCGAGAAAGACATAGCTAAACGACTGGCATGGTGGGCCGAGCTGCGGGACCGCGTTGCGGGGAACGACTCCGCGGGCGGCGCTGCGAAGAACGAAACAGGAAAGGAGGAATGATGCGTGGACGTATAGCCGTGGCTGCATTCGCTGCGCTGGCGGTGGCCGGGTGCGCTTCTCTGGGACTCGGCGGATTCAAGGAACCGCTCGTTCATTTCAACGACGCGAAAATTCGCGGCCTTGGTCTGAGCGGCGGGGCAGTGGATATCGTTCTCAGCGTTTACAATCCGAATGGATTCGATCTCAATGCCACACGCCTTACGTACAGGCTGATGGTGGAGGACAAGGACCTGGGGCAGGGCGAGCTGAGAGATGCATTCAGGGTAAACAACAATGACTCGACGTACGTGACGATCCCTGTGAGCTTTACATACGCCGGACTGGGTGCTGCCGGTCGGCAGCTTCTGACAAGCGGCAGCGTGAACTATCGAGTGCTGGGCGACTTTACAGTTCAGACTCCAATCGGCAGCTTTACTCGGCCGTACGATCAGCGCGGCCGCTTCTCCAGCTTCGGCGGAACATCACAGAGCAGGTAGCACCACGTCGCGAGAACTGATCGAGCTTGCAGCCCCGGTCGAGCGCGCATTCCTCGTCGGGGTTCAGCTCAAGCGGCCTTCCGGCCGCAACGATGGCAACGCGCTCACCGCAGGTGGTGCGACGGGGACTTCGCGCGGCCAGGTCATGTCAGAGCATCTCGAAGAGCTGGCTGAGCTCGTGGATACCGCGGGCGGAATCGTCGTCGGGCAGCTGACGCAGCAGATCGATCGTCCGAACTCCGCGACATATCTCGGCAAGGGAAAGATAGAGGAGCTCGGCGTTCGCATCGCGGAGACCGACGCAAGTCTGATTGTCTTCGACGACGAGCTGACGCCCGCGCAGGGCAAGAACATCGAGGATGCAACCGGAAAGCGCGTGATCGACCGGGCCGAGCTGATCCTCGACATCTTCGCCACGCGCGCTCGGTCGTCGGAAGCGAAGACGCAGGTCGAGCTGGCGCAGCTCGAGTACATGCTGCCGCGTCTCATGCGCATGTGGAGCCACCTGGAGAAATTCCGCGGCGGAATCGGCGTGCGAGGTCCGGGAGAGACGCAGCTCGAGACCGACAGGCGTCTCATCAATCAGCGAATTCGCCTGCTCAAACAGCGGCTCAGCGACGTGCAGAAGTCGCGCGAGGTGAGACGAACATCACGGAAGGGACAGTTCCGGGCGTCGCTGGTTGGTTACACCAACGCCGGAAAGTCATCGATACTCCGGGAGCTTTCGGGGGCCGAGTCGGTGTTCGTCGAGGATCGGCTGTTCGCCACCCTCGACCCTCTGACGCGTGAGATACATCTCGCCGAGAACACGACCGTTCTTCTCACCGACACTGTGGGGTTCATCCGTAAGCTTCCCCACGATCTGATCGCGTCGTTCCGTGCGACGCTCGAGGAAGTCGTCGACGCGGATCTGCTGCTGCATGTCGTCGATGCAAGCCACCCGTCGTGGGAGGAGCAGCGAGCCGTTGTGAACCAGGTACTCGCAGAAATCGGCGCGGCCGAGACTCCGACGCTTTACGTCTTCAACAAGATCGACCAGCTGCCCCACGACCAGCTGATCGCATTCGAGACAAGGATACGTAATCTGGTCCCTGGCTCAGTGTTCGTATCGGCGACGACTGATGGCGGGCTGGAGCCGCTGAGACGTACCCTGCTCGTGCGTGCGCGAGAAAGGCGGCCGCTCACCGAGATCCGCCTGCCGCTTCACGACGGCAAGCTCCTCGCGGAGATACATCGTGAAGCCGAAGTCCTGGAGCAGCGACATGAAGGGGATGAGCTTGTTCTGACTGCCCGCGTGGAGGAAGCGCTGGCCGGAAAACTGCGAAGGGCGGGGGCGGAGGTTACGGCAACAGGCTAGGCAGGTACCCAGATGTTTGCGCGGCTTTGTTGCGCACGGTAACATTACTCCCCCCATGACTCCTACATACTTGCCGGTAACGGCTTGGATGACGACACTTGCCTGGCTGGCGATTGCCTTCGTGGCCGCGTTTGGCACTGCGTTCCTGCTTACGCCGGTCGTCATCCGAAGCGCCGGCGCGCTCAAGCTTTATGACTCGCCCGACGGCGAGCGCAGGATGCACGATCTCCCGGTGCCGCGTCTGGGCGGCATCGCGGTCTATCTCGCCGCTGCGGCTGTAGCCTGCCTCGTTTTCATCCGGGCGGCGCCGCTCTTCGTCACACCGGGTCACATCGGAGACGAGCAGATTCGGTTCCTGACCGGGATATTTCTCGGCTCAGCTCTGCTTTTTCTCGCAGGTCTGGTCGACGATGTACGCGGGCTGTCACCTGGCGCGAAGTCGGTTGCGCAGATTGCCGCGGCGGCAATCGCCTGGTACTTCGGGGCGCGACTGGGCAACGTCGCACTCGGCTACGGGGAAGGGGTTCGAGTTGGCATCCTCGAGTTTCCTCTCCTGATGTTGTGGATCGTCGGTGTCACGAACGCGTTCAACTTCACTGACGGTCTCAACGGACTTGCCGGCGGAATCGCCGTTGTCGCCTGCGCGACGATACTTATCGTAGGGCTCGCCCTCGGGAATTTCGCGGTGCTCCTTCCGACAGTCGCGCTGGGCGGCGCGCTGCTCGCATTCCTCCGCTTCAACTATCCCAGCGCGCGGATCTTCCTCGGTGACTCCGGCAGCATGCCGATCGGTTTTCTGCTCGCGGTGATGTCGGTTCACGCGTCGGTGAACAGCTACGGCGCCGTGCTGGTGATCGTGCCAATCCTCGCCGTATCGGTACCGCTTCTCGACGGTTCGCTCGCGATCATCCGTCGCTGGCTGAGAAAAGTTCCGCTCTCCGGAGCGGACGCGCGACACATTCATCACCGGCTCCTCGCTCTCGGAGTCTCGCAGCAGCGCGCGGCTCTCATACTATGGACGCTCGCCGCTGCAATGGCGGGCTTCGGACTCCTGATCGCGCTCACGGCTCCGTTTGTCGCGGCATCGATCGCCATTCTGGGACTTGTCGGTGTGGCAGTGCTGCTCATCTACGGGACCAATCTCCTGTCCTATCACGAGTTGATCGTAGCGGGGGAAGTGCTGATGTCGGCACCGTCTCGCGCGCGCCGCCTGATCAGCGATCAGATACTGGCGCTGGATCTGATCGCGCTGGTTCAGAGTGCCGACAATGTCGAAGAGGTTGCAGACACACTCTCGGAGGCTGCGGGACAGTTTGGATTTCTCGCAATGGAGCTTTCGGGAGAGAGCCTCACCGAAAGGGCGGCCGAGCGCATTCCTTCCGTCAACTGGGCGTGGAAGCTCGACTATCCAGTCCGGCTCTTCCACGAAGAGGGAACAGCGTCCTACGTGCTGAGCATCTGGTGCAGTCCCGAGACGAGCATGCGCCCCTACGGTGCGGAGCGGGTCGCGAAGATCCTGGGGCCGGCGCTTCAGCAGTGGTTCGAGACGGGCGTCCGCAAGGATTCGAAGACAATCGCGGAGATCGTGCCGAAACCAGTAACGCGGCGAAAGCTCCGCGTTACCTGAGCTCAGCCGTTGGCGTAGTCGTACTTATAGTAACCGCCGTACGTCTGGACCTTCGAATCAGGATCGTTCAGCACCGCGCCCACGACTCGAGCTCCGACAGAGGCCAGCTGCTGCATCGCCTGCTGCCCTGCTTCGGCCTCCGTGACACCTGCTCTCACGACCAGCACGACACCATCGGCGATCGTGGCGAGAATGGCTGCATCGGACGCCGCGAGGAGTGGGGGCGTATCGACCAGGATCAGATCGAACGCCTCTGTCAGCGAGGCGAGAACCTTTCGCATGCGCGCTCCGCCGAGAAGCTCCGACGGATTGGGAGGGAGCTGGCCTGACGGCAGGATGTACAGGCCCGTCACGGAAGTCTCGCGAGTCACAGCGTCCTGATCGACGTGACCGAGAACGAGCTCCGTCAATCCCGGCTCCCGCGGAACGGAGAACATCTTGTGAAGGCGTGAGCGACGAAGGTCGCAATCGACGATGAGTACACGCATTCCCTGCTGAGCGAACGACACCGCGAGGTTTGCTGCGGTCGTCGTCTTGCCTTCGGAGGGCGCGGCGCTCGTCACGACGATCGTCCGCAGCGTCTGCACCGACTGCGAGAAGATCAGGTTCGTGCGCAGCGTCCTGAATGCCTCGGCGCCCGAGGAGCGCGCGTCGTATATCGTGACCAATCCCTCCGCGCGGCGCGATTTTCCATTCCCGTTCCCGCCTCGCCTCGGAAGTGCGCGCGCAAGCCTTCCGGTACCAGACGCACCGAGGAACTGCGGAATCACTGCAAGGCCGGGAATCTGGAGAATGCGCTCGACGTCGTCACGGCGGCGAATGGACGTATTCATTCCGTCGATGAGAACCGCTGCGCCGACACCGAGCATCAGACCGATGACCAGGCCGAGCGCGAGCTTTCTTGAGCGGCCGGTCGCAATCGGGAATGTCGGCACATCCGCCAGATCGAGAATCTCGACCTGGCCTGCTTCTACCGCCTCAGACATCTTCGCGCTCTGGTGCTCTTCCTGGAGGCGGTCGGCCATCTTCTGAACCGCCTGTACCTGCTGGCCGAGGCGAGCTTCCTCGGTTTCTGCCCGAGGTGCGCTCGCGATCTCGGCGGTGCTGCGCGTCTTGAGGTTGTCAAGCGCGTCGATCTGCGCGTCGAGCGATGAGATCTGGTTTCGCACTGCTGCGCTGAGCCGCGACGTCGTAGTCCCCACGAGTGTATTGACGGCAATGACGTCGGGATTGGTCGCAGCTGCGCCCCCCATCACGAGACTGTCGCGCTGCTTCTCGTAACCCGTGAGCTGGCTGTAGAGCTGATGAATGACCGGATTCGCCGCGATGCCTGGCGACGAGACGAGCGCCTGGAGATTGCTGTCGCCGCCCTGACTCGATCGCTGCGCCTGAGAGAGAAGAGACTTGTATGTTCGGCGCTGTGCATCGAGATCAGCTCGGCGAATGTCCACGTCGACGATGCCGGCCTGCTGCGCGCTCGCTTTTTCCTTGGATGAGAAAACCTGCTGGCCCGAGCGATAGGCACTGTATTCTCCCATGGCGCGTTGGAGCATCGCATCTGTCTGCCGCAGCTGTTCCTCGAGGAAGATGCGGCGGCGGCGCGACGCCTGTTGTGCACCCTCAGTGTTGTGCGCCTGGAAAGTGATCGCCATGGCGTTCGCCACTTGCCGCGCGTAACGCGGGTCGTCGGAGACGAACTGAAGATCGATGATGTCCGTCTTGGGGCGGGGAACCGCCTTGAAGTTCTCCAGGATGTTGCCGACAGCTTCCGCCCGCGAGATCACGTGGAACGATGCCGCAGACGCCTTCAGCTGCTTCGACACCGTGAGCCGCACTCCACCTGCTTCGACCGGCTGACCGTACGTCCCCACCGAAATCTGATTCGCGGCGCGCAGCGTGACTCCGTTGGGAGCGAATGCGACACGGACTGTGTCCGCGGCTGCATTTTCAGCGACGTGGACATCGGTGATTTCGGGCAGATACTGCTGTCCTTCTATGCGCGCGAGCCGGAACCCGTCACGCTCGACTGCATCGGCAACTATGCCGCGACTCATCATCACCTGAATCTGGGAAAGCAGGACATCAGTCTCGCGGCCGAGAACCTGCTCGTACGCTCCTGCTTCGCTCGCGCCTGTCATGGCACGCCTCGCGTCGGCCAGCCGGATGACCGCCGTCGCGCGGTACCGGGCGGGCGCCTTGAGCACCAGATACGACGTAACGCCAAGGCAGATCGCCACGATCGACAGCACGATCCAGAGCTGACGCCGGACGATCATGATGTATTCCTTGAGCCCGAGCGGCTCCGTCACCGGCTCGGGATATCCCTCACTCATCGGGCGGGATTCTCTGCCCGGGGTCAGTCCGCGGTGCTCGTAGGGAACGATGTCGGCCACGATTGCTTCCTCAGCGTCTCACGAAAATGCTGATCGTCGCGGCGATTGCGGCGATACTGCTCGCTACGGGACCGATAAGCTCGCGCGCCGACGTGCCCTTTCTGCCTACCAGCACCTGGTCTCCCGATCGGATCTGCAGAAGCCCCGCATCGGAATCTGGCCGGCTCACGTCGAGCTTCACTTCCTGCCGGTCGCGCACCACCTTCACCTGGTCGATGAGGCCCCTTTCCGTGGGCCCTCCCGCCAGAGCGATGGCCTGGGCAATCGTCGTCTCAGGTGGAACGCTGTAGACGTTGGGGGTCCGCACCTCGCCTCCCACTATGATCTTGACGAGTGGCTGAACCACGAACTGTGGATTGGTCTCGTACTTGGCAAGAAAAGTTCTCAGCCGCTCTTCCACTGCGGACATCGTAAGCCCCGTGACCTGCACCTCGCGATACAGGGGGTGCGTTATCGTGCCATTGGGGCCCACGACGCAGTCGCAGCTCATTTCGGGCTTGCGCCACACGGTGATGCGGAGCTGATCGCCCGGGTTGAGTCCCAAGGCGTTCGGGTCAGTCGAATTCTGCGCACCGAGGCTCGACGCGGAGACTAAGGCGGCGAACGCGAGTACGAGGCGCTTTGCTGAAATCATCGGGGGATTGCGATTGTGCACCGCCCGGGGGGAGGCGGGCGGGCGAAAACTCATGAGTATCCTGTCAAAGTTAGTACCCCGACCCTGAACCGTCCAGCCGATTTGTCCTGGGACGGCGCCGGATCACGGTGTTGTTGACCACGATTACGTCCATTCTGGTGCGGAGGAAACAGTCCAGGGCCTGCTGCGGCGTATCCACGATTGGCTCGTTCTCGTTGAAGCTGGTGTTCAGGATCACCGGTACGCCGGTCAGCGAGGCGAACTCGCTGATGAGCCGGTGGTACCGCGGATTTGATTTTGGACTGACTGTCTGAAGCCTTCCGCTGCCATCGGTGTGAGTGATTGCGGGAAGCACCGCACGCTTCTCGGGCCTCACCGGATAGACCTGCTGCATGAACGGATCGGCGGCGGCATCGACGAAATAGTCGTCGAGAGCCTCTTCGAGTATGGACGGAGCGAACGGCCTGAACTTCTCACGAAACTTGATCTTGAGATTGATGAGGTCGCGCATGTCGCCGCGCCGCGCGTCGGCAAGGATGCTTCGATTTCCGAGAGCGCGCGCGCCCCACTCCATCTTCCCCTGGTACCATCCGACGACGTTCCCATCCGCTATCAGCTGGGCCGTCACGCGGCATACGTCCAGCTCATCTGCGTGAGTCTCGGCATCGAAGATCCATTCCGCGTCATCGTCGGGAAGCGAGAGCGAGCGCGGATCGGTGTCGGGGTATTCCGTTCCCCAGTAGCCGTGATGCATCTCAAAGCCGCGGGGCATTCCCAGCACCTGGTTCCAGACGTGAAACGCCGCACCCAGAGCAGTGCCGTTGTCGCCCGCGGCGGGCTGGATGTAGACCTCGCGGAAGGGGGTGTTGTCCCTGACCTTTCCGTTTGCGACGCTGTTCATCGCGCATCCACCCGCCAGGCAGAGACGAGGGTTGTGCGTTCGGTCCCACAGCCCGTTCAGCACGTGGAACGCGGCCTCCTCGTAAACTGCCTGCAGCGAGCGGGCGAGGTTTTCGTGCCGAGGCGTGAGCGGCTCCTCCTTTTGCCTCGCCGGTCCGAGCAGGCTCTCGAGCTCAGGAGTGAAGAGACGCCCCATGCTCGGCGATCCGCCCTCCCATTCCATCTCGACGCCTTCATCCCAATGGCGGAAGTACGTGCGCTCCAGCTCGAACATTCCGCCCGGCTCGAGTGTCACGAGCTTCCGCAGCTCGTCCACGTAATCGGGCGCGCCGTACGGCGCCAGCCCCATGACCTTGAACTCGTCTCCGTAATTGTGGAAGCCCAGAAACTGGGTGACCGCAGTGTAGAAGACGCCAAGCGAATGTGGGTATGACACCTTCGCAAGCACATCGATGTGATTGCCCTTTCCTGCCGCGAGGGAAGTGCTGATGTAGTCGCCGAAACCGTCGATCGCACACACCGCGGCGTCTTCGAAAGGCGAGACAAAAAAGGCGCTCGCCAGATGGGCCGGGTGGTGCTCGACGAAATGCACCTTCGGCAATGCCGGGCGATCCACGCCGAGAGCAGCCGCCAGGGGCTCGTGAATCTCATTCACCTTTTTCAGATTCCGCGTGCGGTTGACGATGTTCGAGATGCTCATCCGGTTGGTGACCGCGAATGCCGCCTTCCGCAAAAGGTTCGCTCGCGGATCGCGACTGATCGCGACGTGCGCGATGTCCGCACCCGTGATGCCCGCGATGTCGAGACACCTCTGGATCGTCACTGTCGGAAAGCCGGCCCAGTGCTTGATTCGCCTGAACCTTTCCTCCTCGAGTGCGACGACGAGCTCGCCGTCGTGAATGAGAACGGCGGACCCGTCCGCGTGGTAGGCGTTGATGCCGAGTATATACATGGCTAGCTGATTTTCCTTCTCGAGCGGTGCTGGTGCATCGCCCCAACATACATCGAGCACAGTTGCTCGCCGACGACGGCTGCTCCGTAGGTTTCTTCCACTATCCTGTGTCCGTGAGCGGCGACGCGATCGCGAAGCGCCCGATCAGCGAGTCCATCGACGATCGCAGAGGCGATGTCTGCGGGATTGGCTTCGGCGACTCTCCCAAGCTGATGCGTCGTGACGAAATCCCTGAGCTGCACCTCGGGCGATATCACGACCGGAGTTCCTGCGGCGAGCGCCTCCAGCACGGCCATGCCGAAGTTTTCATGATGCGACGGAAGGAGGAACAATGACGCGCCCGCGAGGGCGTCGGATTTTTCCCGACCACTCAGGAAGCCGGGAAACGAGACGCTGGACTCGACACCGAGCCCGGCAGCCTGCGAATGCAATTCAGCTTCGTAGGCTGCGTCACCAGAGCCGGCAATCACCAATCGCGCGGAAGGGACAGAGCGAATTACCGCCGGCCATGCCGCGATCAGTGCGGCGATGTTCTTGACGCGGTTGATCCGGCTGAGAAAGAGCACGACGGGACGTGCGTCGTCGCCGCCATGGTTGGGTGTTTCATTCGGCGAGATCCACGGTGGGGGTACGACGTATGACGTCGCGCCCGAAAGTCCGTGCCATTCGGATCCCTCGCGCTCGGCGGCCGTTGTGAAGTGAAGTCCCGCTGCCGATTCGATGTTGCGCCTCTCGAGAGCGGAGAACCATGCGCGCTTCAGAGTGCCTCGCCGATGTGTGAACGTGTAGCGGGAGAGAGTGCCGAAGGGTCTGATGATTACGGCGGAGCCTTCATGAATGGCCGCGCGTGCGCCGAATGTGCTGATCGGATTGAACAGCCCGTGAACGTGAGTGACGTCGTATTCCTTCGACGCGCCACGGAGCCACCTGACCAGAGCAGGCGACATGCACATTGCGCGGCGGCCGAAGCTGGAGAAAGTTCGTACTTCTGACGCGCCAGCCGAGTGGAGCGCCTCGATTTCCTCAGCGCTTGCCGTCGGTGCGGCGACGACGGTTTCAATCCCACCGAGGGCCGCTGCCCTCACATAGCCCGCGAGTGATTGTGTGGGTCCGCCGTAAGCTCGCGCGATGCTTGGAGCGACGTGCAGTACCCTCATCCCGCCGCGGCAAGACTGACATGCGCTGGCAGTGCGTCAGTCACAGCCACTTCAGCCAGTCCGTTCTGCGCGGCCCATCGAAGGAGCGTGTACAACGCCCATGGGCGGCTCCAGTTCACTCCGGGACGGCGGCGCTGGAACTGGTCCCAGACGTCGGCCACCGCTGTGCGGCGCAAGCCGATGCCATCCGCGCGAACACCTGTCAGAACGGAGTTCACCTCGTCGAACAGCTCACGTCGCATCCAAGTTTCGAACGGCAGCGTGAAGCCGCGCTTTGGCCGGTCTATCGTCTCCTGGGAAAGCAGGTCTCTGACCGACTCGACAAGGACAGGCTTCGGCATACCGTTCCGCGCGCCGAATGCATCGGCAGCAGAGCCGGCTGCGCGTGCGACGCCGATGTCGACGAGGGGCACACGGAGCTCGAGTGCGTGAGCCATGCTGAACACATCGCTGTCCCTCAGCAGAGTGTTGCGCATGTAGCCGGTCAGCTCGTACAGCGACACCTGTTGCGTCAGCGTCAGTGCATCTACGTCGGCATCGTCAGGACGTGGCACGGGCGATTGCCTGGAAGGTCCGGCAGTGAGGGATGCAAGCTGGCGCGCGCTGAACAAAGTGCGCGAGCCGCGGTAGGCCGCGTAGGCAGGACTCGACTCGTCGAGCAGTGTGTGAACGCGGTCGGCGCGCAAATCCGCAAACCGGCTCACTCCCATTGCGCCCACGTGGCGCACGGGGCGTGGCAGCTTCCACAGAGGCGCGATGTACCGTGCGCGACGGAAGGACGGATATCCGCCGAACAGCTCATCACCGCCGAGACCCGACAGTACGACCTTGATTCCGTACGAGCGAACCGCGCGGCTCACCACGAACGTGTTCAGCCCGTCGAGTGATGGTTGGTCCATCGCCGCGAACACGTCTGGCAGCGCACTGAGAAGGTCATCCCCGGAAAGCAGAATCTCGTGGTGCCGTGTGTTGAACCGACGTGCTGCCTCGCGCGCCGGCGCCGCTTCGCTGAAGTCGGCCTCGCTGAACGTGACTGTAAAACTCTCGAGCTGGCTGTCGGAGACTTCGCTCGCCAGTCCGGCCACCGCGGAAGAATCGATGCCTCCCGAGAGGAACAGCGCCACGGGAACGTCGCTCACCAGATGATATCGAACAGACTCACGCAACGCGTTCCTGACCCGATGGATGTGCGAGCGAGGATCACGATGGATGTCGGGCTCCGGCGGGTACGCTCTCGCGAAGCGGCGTGCACCGACGGTTCTGAAGCCGGCGTTGCCAAGCGCCACTTCGACCACGCATCCTGGCGGAACGGCCACCATCCCTTCGATGATCGTCAATGGCTCTGCCACGGAACCGGTCGAGAGGTACGACGCGACAGCGGGCGCTGACAGTGCGGGTCGGATGCGCCCCGACGCGAGCAGGGCGCGTACTTCACTCGCGAACAAGACCTCGCCGTCACGCTCCGCCACATAGAGAGGCTTGATTCCGAATGCATCGCGGACGAGGTAACCGCGATCCAGCTCGGAATCCCACAGCGCGAATGCGAACATTCCCCGCAGCCGGCTCAGGAAATCAGCTCCGTGACGAAGCCATCCGACGAGCAGCACCTCGGTATCGCATGAGCTTCGGAAAACGGCGCCCTCGCGCTCCAGCTCTCGCTTCAGCTCCGCGTAGTTGTAGATCTCACCGTTGAACGTGATCGCGAGGCGGCCATCGGCGGTGAACATCGGTTGATGACCGGCGCTCGAGAGGTCGATGATCGCCAGTCGCCTGTGTCCGAACATTCCGTGCACCGTCTGCTGTGGTCCTCTGAGCTCCCCGAGGCCAACGTCGTCCGGACCGCGATGACGTATCGCGTCAGTCATCAGCTTTGTCGCAGCCCGCGAGTCGCGGAGCGAAAGGATTCCCGATATGCCGCACATCAGCTAAGGACTCCCATTCAGCCGCCCGGTCCGAGTCGGCGCGACATGCCGGCCGGTGCCAGGGGAGTGTTGCCGTTCTGAGCAGTGAGTCCGCCGCGGCGGATTGCGCCGTTGCCTCGTTGCATACCCCTGAGTGACGCCGCGCGCGCACGACCCACTTCGTCGGGGACTGTGAGCACCTGCTTCTGAATTTTCCGGAGAACGTACCACAGGGCCAGGCCGTCCATCAGCAGTCCACCGAACGTAAGTGAAAAGTCGGATTCGATATTGAGCAACGGAAGCACGAGCACGATCCCCGCGATGGCGGTTATGGCGTCGTGCCCCGGCTTGTTCGCCACGTTCTGAATGATTCTATAGATGATGCCGACGAGGAACATTCCAAGTATCACCCCGATCTCGCCGAAGTTCGCGTAGAACTCGACCAGAAAAGGAAGGTTGAACGACGTGCGATTGTCGTCCGAATCGAGAATGGAGTAGCGGTGGCCGAAACGCTGGCCCAGCTCCTTCGTCGGCTTGTCGGGCCAGAGGAATCGCGGGATTGCCAGGCCGACGAGTGACAGGTACGATCCGCCGTTCCAGTAGGGAATCGGCTCCGGCGTTCGGCGCACGATGTCGGCCATCAGATCCATGTTCGCTGAACGCTTGGTCGTCGAGAATGTTCCGGCTCCGAGCGTGGCCATCCAGCCATCGTTGGAGATTCTGGCCTCGGTCATTCTCACTACCAGCTGAGCCCGGTCCGCAACGCTGAGATCCTTTCCCTGGATCCACGCGATTTTTCGGTAGTCTCCCACCACCGCTTTCAGCGTCAGCGTACAGATCACGACGACCGCGACGGATGCCAGAAAGCGCAGGCTCAGATGCTTTCGTCCCACCCAGATGGAGAGGAAGATCACTGCCGCCATTATCAGCGCGCCTGCGACAAAGCCCGAAAGAACCTGGTAGAGCAGTGGCAACGCCGCGAGGCAGATGAACGCGATCTTCTTGACCATGGGCAGCTCGCGTCTCACGAAAAGCATCGTGAGGAGGCCGGTGCCGAACAGGCCCATCGCCGCAACGAAACGTGAAAGTCCCGCTATCAACACGGGGATCGCAATGAATTCCTGAAGAGCGGCGGATGCCGCACCCGCGGCGACAAGTATCAGAGCGATGTTTGCCAGCCTGCGTGCGTCGTACGGGCCGGTGATGTCCGCCCAGCTCCGGCGCACGAACCCACGCGCGAAGCCGAATCCGAGCAGCAGGGCAATCCACCCTTCGAGAGCGAGCTGCGCCGGATAGTTGTACTCGGTCAAAGGGTCGAGCCTGATCCGCCAGTGTTGATTGTACTGCCCGAAAATGAGAGGACGGGCGTAGTACATCGCGTACAGCAGACCGATCACCGCGACAAACGGAACCGGCGAGCGCTGCGAAGGAGGGTTTCGAAAATACGTCCAGGCGGGGTAGAAGCAGAGCGCCCACAGAACGCCGCCAATCACACGTGTAGACCATGGCACCGGCGAGCTGACCAGCAGCAATGGCCAGACGGGAAATGTCGCTGCCAGCAAAAGCAGAACCTTCGGGCTGCGCCGAGGCCTCGCGCGGTTGATGGACGTCGATGGCATTGACCGTATCATCGGTCTGCCTGCTGTTGCGCGATGACCTTACAGATGGATTCGGCGATCCTCTCAGCGACTCGTGACGGCGCGTAGTCCGCGACCGACGCGACAGCCACTTGCGCCATCTGCGACCGAGCCTCAGGGCTCAAGCCGGCGGTCCAGACCATCGCCCTGGACAGAGCGGCGGCGTCGCCGAAGGTAAACACCTTGCCGTTCTGTCCGTCAATCACAAGATCCGGGGCACATCCGACTGCGTCACTGACGATGACAGGCATACCCGAAGCTAATGCCTCATTCACCGCGAGACCCCATGTTTCGCGCGAGTCGGAGGGCAGCACCATACAGTCGGCGGCCGCATACCAGCGGGGCAGGTCCGCCTGATTCACGAAGCCAGCGATCCTGACCCGGTCTTCCAGGTGACGTTGCCGTACAGCGGCTGCCAGCTCCTGGCGCAGGGGGCCGTCGCCAACGTAAACCAGCGCGGCTTCCGGGCGTACCGCGGCCGCTTCGCCAAACGCGTCGAGGAGATCGAACGGCCTCTTCCTGTCCTGGAGCTTCGCTACCGATATGAAAACGAAATCGGATGCGGCGAACCCAAGCTCACTTCTGATGTCGCTCCGTGCCAACGCTTTTGCGGCTGGGTTCAGGCCGAAACGCTCATTCTCGACGGCATGTCCTGCGCGGAACATTCTCTCGTTCGAAACGCCGAACGAGCGGAAATAGGCTTCATTCCGACTTCCGACTGTGAGGACGCCGTCGATTCGCTCGAGGAAGGACGAATAGATCATTTGCCTGGCAGGAAGCCATGCAACTGCGCGGAGCCACGCCTTCCACTGTTTTGCGGGCCGCATCTCGAGAGTCGAATCGCCGAGGAGAAGTGTCGGAATCCGGGCGTGGCGAGCGGCCAGGATCGCCTGCACGTGACCGCGTGTCTGCCATCCCATGATCAACGCAGCGTCGAAGCTCTCCCGTGTGATGCGTTCGCGAACCCCGGGGACCGATATTCCGGTGAAAGAGTTCACATCTTTACGGCGCGCCGTGTTGCGAAGGAATTCGTGACGATAACCATCGACGAGGGGAATGTCCCAGCGGACCGTCTGCCCGAAGCCCGAATCGTAACTCTCGCGAGCACCGTGGTCGCTTCCGAAGAGCACGGTGGGATCCACGTCCGGTCGCTCCGCCAATGCGCGAAAGACGGGTGCCTGATACTGGGTCGGATGACTCGCGAAAATTGCCAGTCTCGGCCTCGCAGTCGTGATCGACACTCAGACCATGTGGGATAGAATGGTCTCAGCCCGCCGCGCATAGGTATCATGCTCGACACGCCGAAAGCCATTGTCGGCGATCCGTCTTCGTCTTCCCGGATCGGAAAGCGATCCCGCGAGTCTGTCTCTCAGCTCCTGCGTCGTCGCGAAGGTGTCGATCTCCACTCCGTCGGCGAATAGCTGCGTGAGCTCCGGGGTTCGCTGGCTGAGAGTGAAAGCCCCACACGCCGGAGACTCGAACGACCTCATGTTGTGGCTGCCCGAGTTCTGTCGGCGCATGAAGTTGAGCGACACCCGGCCTCGACCCAGCGCTTCGGCGAGGTCACGTCCGAAGACCGGTCGAAAGAACCTTGCTTCATTGAGCCGGCTGCGCGGAGGAATGGCAGACTTCGTCTGATGTCCGAACACCGCCAGCTTGTAGTCGGCGATCGACTCGAGCCAGGCGACGCGGTCGCGGTCGAGGTTGCCGACGAACACCGCGTCGAATTCCGGTTTCGGATCCTGCGGCGGCGCGTGGAGGCCGGGGTCTCGGGCGAATGGCAGATAATGCGCCTGCTTCACGCCCGCGGACTTGTACGCCGGCAGCAGGTGTTCGGCAAAGATGAAACAGGAAGAGTATTCCCTGAGAGCTTCGATTGAGACCCGGTTGACAGCGGCGGCGCTGAACGGATCGTCGGGGTAGAAGTTGGCAACGCCCCTCGAGCTCGCACGACGCATGGTCGATATGGTCTCCGCACTGAGACGGTGTCCCTTGATCACGAGAGAAAGATCGGGATTGAGGCGCTGCGCTTCGGCGGCCAGGCGTCGGTCCACTGTCGCTTCATCGATACGCGATGCGAGCCGGGCCCGGGCCCGGGCCAGCAGTCCACTGTGAGTTGCGCCCGCGGCGGAGAGCGGAAAATAGTCCACTGTCCAGCCCAGCGATCGAAACGCATCGGCGAACGAGATCCCAACGGAGCCGGGTATGTCTTCGCCCGCGATCAGCACTCTAGGCATCGTTCTCCGTTCCGTCCATTACGCGGTCGAGCAGCGACATGACAGGGGCGAACTGGGTCTCGTAGTTCCACTCATCGGCGATCCGCTCGCGCGCTCGGGCGCCCATCTCTCGTCGCTCCAACGGATGCTCGCGTAGCCACTGAATCGCGGAAGCAATGCTTTCGGCGCTGCCTGGATCACATCCAATTGCGAGGCCGGGATCGATGAAGTCGGTCTTCCAGTCATTCGTCGCAGACACCAGAGGCACCATCGCTGCCGACATGTACTCAAAGACCTTGCAGGAAGCTCCAGCGAGATGTGCGAGATTCAAGTCGGCCGGCGCCGAAGTTACAATCGCGATGCCGACATCGTGCTGGAGGCGCAGTGATTCGAGAGACTCTCTGTTGCGAGAAGGCAACACCGTCACTCGGCCGGATACTCCGAGCCTTTCGGCCTCGCGACGGAGCGCCTCGGAATAACCCCGGGAATGGATCGTCTCATAACCGACGATTGTCATGGTGACCGAATCGCCTGCGAGCGCGAGCGCCTGAATCAGCGTCATCGGTACCCGTGAATCATTGATCGAGCCGTGGTACAGCAGGCGGAGACCGTCGTGTGATTGAGCCGGATCGTCGCTCACCTCCTCGCGCGTCGGACAATTCCACACAAGCAACGGTGGAGTGATGCCCAGATCTGCCTCCACGGCGGCAGCCCGCTCCCGGTTGGGAACAACGACAGCGGCGGCGCCGCGCGCCACCGCGCGTCGTGCGCGCATGCAGAAGTTCAGGAAAAAAGATGACTGCGATGCCGAAGGCGTGTCGTGCTCGTGATAGATGATTCTGATTCCCGTCAGGAGACCAAGGCAACGGAGAATTGGGGTCACGATGAAATCGGACCCGTAGATCCACTGAGGCTTCCATGTCGCCGCGGTTCTCAGTGCACTGATGCCGTAACGAACATAGTGCACCTTCTGGCGCCACCCGGGCGGAACATAGGCGAGCGAAACGACATCGACGCCTTCTTCAGGCGGGAACGAGATGCTCTCGGTGTCGCGAGATCCCGGATCGAGAATGCGAACTCGCCAGCCCGCTTTTGCGAGGAGACGTGAAGCGCTTACGACCGGCGGGTACGCTGCAGGGTTGGCGTATTGCAGAAAGAGCACTCGGCCGGTATCCGATCCGCCGCTTCTATTCAAAAAAGGTTCCATCGGCGGTGAACCCTTCGTCGATTCCGCGCAGAAGATTCATGACGAAACGAGGATCTTCGATGTAGCCGGTCCGGTCGGCATACCGGGTCCAGTCGATCCCGTCGCGCTCGAGTATCGCGAAGGGCTTGTCTCCGTAATAGGAGGCGAACCCTCCGAACGTGCTGTTGGAGCCGAGGATCCAGTCGCAAGCAGACAGGGCGAGGAGGTCGGCGGTCGCTTCACCAGGTCCGCCAACCACCCGCAGGTTGGCGAACGCATCCAGGTCGAGCGGCCCGTCACTGCAGAGAACGAATCCAACATCGGCGACATTGAGCCTCCGCCATTCGAGGAACTCGTTCGCGGCCCTGGCTGCCTCGGCTGCTGTGATCGCCAACCGGCCCCCGATCCAGTTTATGTAGTCGCCCTGCCTGATGTGCAATCCGACGACGATTGCGGAGCGATTGCGGACGGACTGCAGGAATTGTCCGACAGCCTCCGACAGATCGGGGTGAGGCGTGAGCATCGCGAGCAGTGTGTGACGGTGCTTGTGGATCCCGACGGGGTTTTTGAATGGCCACCCTTTGAAAAAAAGCCGCCGGCTCGCCGACTGCTCCGCAGCGGTGAGTCTTTCGGCAGCCTCGGCAGCGGGCTGCGCAGATGGTGGCAGATAGAACACGCTGTCGTTCGGCTGAATGACGGCGCGCGAATGAAGCTTCGCCTCGAGCAGTGCCGCCATTCGATTCACACGAGCGACGGGCGATTTGCGGGATGACTGATCGCTCGAGAGCGTGGGAAAGGAGGAGCCGAGCGACGTGGAGCTCAGGTCGCGGAATGCATATCCCCTCTCGGCCGCGAATGCTGCGATCGCGACAACGTTCCACAGCTGGTTACCCAGCCGGCCACCGTGCTCGATCACGACCGCCTCACGACGGCTGCCTGATTGAGACCTGCCGGTCAGCTTGCGCTCCCAGTTCTGATGCGACGGAGCATGGATGCGAAATGAAATGGCAAAGGCGATTCGTCCTCGGAAGAAAGGGCATTCCAGGTGAACAGTGCAGCCGCGTAGACTACGGCTCCAATTGTCACGAGCACCGCAAGTCTGGCGGGGACGTGGTTCACCAGCCTCTCGACCACCGAGCGGGATGCGGTCACGACCAGAGCCATCAGAAGCGCGCTGGTCAGGGCAGGGGCGACCGCACGAAGATGTGTTCTCAATGGCAGCGATATGAGCCGGTCACCCAGCACGTGCGGTCCGAGAAAGATCACGGGGCTCGCAATGACATAAGCCCATGCGACGCCGTCCACACCCCATCGTGAGCCGATCACGAATGCGGCGAACATCACCGCAAGCGACACGCACGCGTATCGCAGCAGCAGAAGCAGGCGGCCGATGGAGAAGAAAATCAGGCCTGAGGTGTTCAACGCGTCGAGGCTGCCAATTATCGCAAGTATGCGAAGCAGCTTGACGGCGGGCTGCCACTGTGGACCGTATACGGTGGCGACCAGCTCGGGAGCGACCGCAGCGATGCCGAGCGCCATCGGGAGTGTCGCGCTCGCCAATGTGCGCACAGTTCGCAGGTAGGCCTTTGTCAAACGCGGCCGATCTGTCTGGAGCGAGGCCAGTGCAGGAGACGCAGTTCGGATCACGATGCCGCCGATGGTCACCAGCGGCAGAAGTATGAGCCCGTACGCCATCGAGTAATAACCGAGTGCCTCCGCTCCCAGACGGGAGCCGACTACGAGGTTGTCGATAGTGCGAGTGAGATATCCGATTACGGTGACGCCGAGCGCTGCTCCGCCGAACCCCATGATGGCGCGCGCCGCAGGAGCGGAGAATGAAAGGCCCGGGCGCCATCCTGCGGCGAAGTTTCGTCCAACAGCGAGCGCGAGTGCGGCAGTTATCGACTGGGCAACGAGAGCCCAGACGCCGGCGCCCGAAAGGGCGAGTACGACGCTGACGACCGCGGAGAGAATCGTGCTCGCCCACTCGATGAGAGCGATCGACCGAAATGCCAGTCGTCGCTGGAGGAGGGCATCTGCAACCTGTCCCATTCCCCCTATCGGAACGACGAGCATGGCCACGGCGATCAAGGGAGCAAGTCGCTCGTTGCCGAGCAGCCTCGCGATCGGAGATGACAACAGCGCAGCAAGAGCCGCGAGAAGGATTCCACCACCGGTTGTAATCCAGAAGGCTGAGCGAAGGTGATCCTCAGTCAGCGTCTGACGCTGAACGAGCGCGCTGCTGACACCCAGCTCGCTGAACAGGGAAACGTATCCGACGACTATGAAGGTCAGGCTCGCGAGTCCAAAGTCAGCCGGTGTGAGCAGCCTCGCGAGAACGGCGAGAACCAGAACGCCCGTGAGCCGCCTGACGATCTGCGCGGAGGCAAGCCACGCGCCCCCCGCGATGAGTCGCGTGCTGAGAGGAGGTGCGCCCTGGGCCACCTCGTTCGTCGGAGTATCGATTACGCCTGTCACTCGCCCATGACCGCGCGCACTTCGACGCTTGGAGGATTCGGAAAGGACTGATCCGGAACGGCTTCGCCGCCGCGGCCTTTCGCGAAACGATCCTTCATGCGGAGAAAATGCTTCTCCACGAGGTGCCATGTCGCAAGCGCAATGAGGATTGTCACTCCCACCGACACAATCGTGAAAAAAATGGCTGCCGGAATGCGCGATCCGAAAATGACGGGGAGATCGCGAACGCTGACCTGTCTCGCGAGCGTGGTTATCACAGCCGCGTGAAAGATGTAGATGGAGTAGCTGTAGCGTCCGAGGAATCGGAGTGGCGCTGCCGTGAAGAAACCCGAGAGAGCTCCCGACCGAGTCGACAGGAGAGACGCCGCGAGCAGCACCGCGAAGCCGAGAGCGATGAGCGTGGATTTCAGCGCCTGGACTGCCACCGAATCCCACAGAAACATCCGCAGGACGACGATCATCGCGATGCTTGCGGCTGCTGCAACAATTTTCAAACCCGGGCGGCGGCGCATCCAGCTCGGGCGAGACGGCGCACCCCAGCCCAGGATGAGTCCCACCAGCGATCCTGCCAGGAGGGAATCCATGCGCGCCGGCAGAAGCATGTACGCCGCAAGATCATGTCCGCTGGCCAGAAGGAAAGCTCTCACAAAAATCGACAGCAGGATCCCGGCAATGCTGACCGTCATCAGCCTGCTTCCGCGGGCTGCATAAACGACAAGCGGCCAGACGAAATAGAATTGCTCCTCCACCGCGAGCGACCAGAACGGCTGCATGACGGTTGGCTCGACGTCCCAGCCGTGCACCGCCATGTAGATGTTCGACGTGTAGGTCCAGTTTGCGAGAGCCGCTTCCAAACTGGCCGGCCGGAATTGAGGGTACCACTGCGCCGCGAGCGCAAACAGCAGGAGACTCAAATAGAAAAGTGGAAAGATTCGAAGCGCGCGGCGGATGTAAAAATTCCGGAAGTAGCGAGGCGTCCCGCGACTCGAGACGAGGATGCCGGTGATGAGATAGCCTGACAGTACGAAGAACAGATCGACGCCGATCCAGCCGGCTTCCATCACGCGATGCATCACACGGTCGAGTCCGGTCGTCGGGCCGGTCCACGCGTAGGCGGCGACATGGAAAAGAAAAACCGTCAGAATCGCCAGGCCCCGCACTCCGTCCAGAGCCGGAACGTGCCGCGAGAGAGTCGCTTCGGGCGCGCCGGTCAATTGTCCGCGCTCGATGGAACCATCGCGGGTACGCGGCTCACGGGCCGCATGCCCAGAACCCGCCGGGCGCTCACACGGGAGACCTCGCGATATCCGGATCTCACGAAGCACCGTCGCGAGGCCTCGTTTGCAACGCCGACAATGGCCACGACAGGCCTGGAGGCACTCGATGCGATCAGCCGTCGCGTCAGCTCGTCCAGAATCAGCTGCCCATATCCCAGGCCGCGGTGTTCCTCGATGACTTCGAAGAATTGCACTACGGTTTGACCGCCACCGAACGCGATGCGCCCGCAACCCGCAGGCTCGACGAAGGGACCTTCGCGCGCCCATGCCCAGCCAACGATTCTCCCGTCGAGGCTCGCGACCACTCCAGCGTCACCTCGCGCGGCGAATCCCTGATATAGATCAGGCAACGTCGCGTGCGCCGCATCTCCCGGCTGCGCAAGCGAATTCTGCCCCGTGAAGCGGATCCTTGTTGGCGCAGACGCGGACGAGGGTGCCCCCACGAACATCAACAGGTTGAAGCGCGATGTCTGCCACGACCTCTTCGCAAGAGACGCGGGCAATCTGTAGAATCGATTCAGCACGGATGCGGGTGATGACTCAAACAATGCGCTACAGTGCTCGGCCGAACGGGAGGGGAATTGCAGGCGCGCTAGTCAGCCTCGACCTCAGCTCGGCTGAATCCCGGATGTATATGCGGTTGTCGCCCGCACCTTGAACATCACCAGCGTCGATTCTACGCGTGACCGGATCGTAGCGCACATGCCTGAAGCCGTGCGACAGGATAGTCCGGTGAAGTGACGTCTCGTCATAACCGAATCGTTTCCCCGAGCCGTTCATCTCCACGACCATCGCCTGAAGCTGTGGCGCGGCGAGGACCGCTTCTCCTCGTGAGAAGACCGCCGTTTCGAATCCCTCGACGTCAACCTTGAGGGCGACAGGGCTCGAGTCGCGGAGCAAACCGTCGAGAGTGACGACATCGACGCTCATTCCCGATTCCGAATCCCCGGCCGGAATGAGGTGGTTCATCGTGTCGAGATTCTGCGTCAGCATCGCCGCGCCTTCATGCTCTCCGATTGCGACGCGGCGTGTTTGCACGCGGTTGGCAACGCCATTGAGTCTCACATTTTCGCACAGCCGTTCAAAAGCCTCCGGTCCCGGCTCGACCGCGATCACGTCCGCACCAATCCATCCCGCGGCCAGGATCGTGTAGGCGCCGATGTTGGCGCCGATGTCGACAAACAGATCGCCAGGTCGCAGGAAGTGTCCGAGGAATCCCATTTCCTCGAACTCGCCGAGGCCTGTGTACAGGTTGCCCGTGGCGCCCGTGCTTCCTCGGGTCACTATCAATCGCGATGTTCCCACAAAACCGACGATCACCGGTCCCGGAACCAGTCGACTGCCGAGCTGCCATTCGAGAAAGCGCCAGGCGGCACCCAGCTTTCTCCCGCGGTTGAGAGGGTGCCGCATCACGAAGCGAAGGGTCGCCACGATGCCCATGCTAAGAGCCGGGAGTGGCGCGCGCGATCACGGTCATGACCGCAAACGGAGATCTCTTGTCATCCACGGAGTAGGCGGTGACCTCGAATCCAGCGACATTCAGCAAGGCGGTCACCGTCTCTCTCGCGAAGTAGAACAGGTGCCACGGAGGGTAGTACCAGCCGGAGACGGCGCGCGGGTCGCAATGCGCGAGTGCGCCAGTCGTCAAGGCGAGAATGCCATCTGGCCTCAGTGTGCGCCTCACCGCTTCGAGAACTTTGCGCGGCTCTGCCAGATGCTCGATGCAGTCCCACATCGTTGCAGCGTCGAATGAGGACTCGGGAACGCGGGAGTCGGGAAGCGTTCCCGCAACGACATTCACGTGGTGAACCCGCCGGGCTTTTTCCGCAGCCCATTCGCTCAAGTCTATGCCCATCCCGTCCCAGCCATTGGCGATTGCGAGCGCGAGGAATTGACCGCTCGCCGCGCCGACATCGAGGAGTCGTCCGTTGCCGCCGGACGCCTTCGAAAGCTCGGCGAGGCGTGACTCCCACTTGAGCCTCATGTCGGTTGCATGCTCGTCGTAGCTTCTATAGACACCCGGCACTCCGCCGGTGTAATAGCGCGAGTTGTAGTAGGGCGAGAGATCCGCGGGGCGTGGCGAGACGAAGAGCAACCCGTCGTTGACGCAGCGCACGATCCTGAATCCGTGCTTCGTCAGATGCGGAGCGGTGATAGTGCCACCGCAGATCTCGCAGGCAGCATTTTCCAGCGCGCCCGTCGGACCCATCTGCGAAAGTGCATCGATGACGCCCGAGTCCCGGCGTGCGGCGAGCACCGATTTGATCCTGCGCTCAGCGCCGGGGGGCAGGAACGCAGCGGCGGATTTTGCGAGTCTGCGCAGCTTCATCATCTATCCGCCGAGCTGCGTGAAAACCGAACCCCGGATCGCGCGAACCCGCGAACCGATCGACCGCAATCCTCTGATGAGCGGATTTCGGTGGACCTCGGAGCGTATGGCGACCGGACGCGCGCCCCAGCTCTCCTTGAACAAAATGAGCGAGTCAATTCCCGCGGAAGCGCCCAGATTTACGCCGGCCTTGCGTCTTTCAAGCGCTAACTTGATCGCCGAGTCGAGGATTGCATACGCCGGCTGCATTCTCGAAAACGTGCGATCGGCAGCGGCATGCCAGTAGAACGTCGTCGGTCCATCGTCGAGAAATGCCGCTCCGCCGATGACGTCGTCACCCTTTCGTGCTACGAGGAGCTCGAACCGCTGGCATCGCTCCGCAAGACTGACGAACAGCGATTCGGGGTAAAGCTCCGCGTATCCACCCTTTTCCTCAGCGAGCTTCGAGTGAATCCGGTAATACCGGCGCACCATGTCGGGATCGGTCGCGCGTTCGACTACGACTCCTTCGCTCTCCGCGCGTCGAATGCATGTTCTCGTGGCACCCTTGAAATCATTGCTGAACAACGTGTTGTAATCACCAGCCAGCTCGAGGACGTGAGTGCTTTCGTCATGCGTGAGGTCGGCGCTCGCCAGTCCAGGCGCGTTGGCCCCCCAATACGGTCCGCGGGTGAATCCGATGGAGCGCCAGCGAAGCGCCTGCTCCCGGAGGAATATTCCGAGGAGAGCGAGGTTGCGAAAACCCGATGACTTCGTGTGAAACGCGGCCGGGAGTCCCAGCGGCGACAGCGTTGCGCTATCCAGCGGCTGCTGATTTCGCGGATACATCACGACGATCGCTTCATCCGACTCATCGTCTACCAGAAAGGGGATCGCCTCCCCCTTGTAACTCGGAAGGACCCGTAGAGACTGTGCCCAGTATGGATCGCAGGCGATCGGCAGATTTGAAGCGTCGGCGCACCATCGCTCCCACTCTGCGACGGAAATCCGCCGCACCTGCCGGCTCATGCCCTCATTCCTCTCCGATGTACAGTCGAACGCCACATGGGGCTCAACTTAGCATCACGGCCCCGGGTGATGAAGGATGATTCAAGCATGCCGCGCGTTCCGCTTGCGCCCCTCGCATGCGGAGCCGGTTAGATTTTTCGCCACGATGCCGCGGCCCCCCAGTCAAAGAAGAGCGTAACGCCTGCATTTCCGAAGCGAGTGTCCCAATTGCAGATCGGCGAGCATGCGCCCTTGGGGACTCAGTGTCGGTCCGGGGCGCCTGCACTACTCGCAGTCGGTGTGCAGGGACTGCGGTCTCGTTTTCAGCAACCCGGTATGCGATTGGGGGGAGCTGGAGGAGTTCTACCGGGACGACTATTGGCAGTCCCATTGGCCCGAAGCGCTCGACCGCGACGGCGACGCTGTGCGCCGCTCGGTGGATGATCAGAGAGCCGAGGTAAAGCGTGTGCAAGCCGTGTTTCCGAAAGGCCGGCTGCTCGAGATAGGCGCCGGGACCGGCAGCTTCCTCGCCGCAGCGCGCGATGCCGGTTACGACGTATGGGGGGTCGAGACCTCGGCTGCAGCTGTTCTGCACGCACAGGAAGTTTTTGGCTTGACGAACGTGGTCCAGGATTCGGTTCCAACTGAACGCTTTGAACCGGCTTCGTTCGATGTCGTTTATGCGTGGCACGTCATCGAGCACGTGGTCGATCTGGACGCGTTCATCGGTGCGTTACGGGCCCTGCTCAAACCGGGTGGACTGCTCTGGATCGGGACGGAGAGCTACAGGAATTCCAGCCATTATCTGGAGAGGGCGGCAAGCCGCATTCGCGGATTGCCGCCGCCTTTCTCGACGGCGACGGAGCACACTTTCGTCTTCAACGAAGACACGCTTACCGACGTCGTGCGAAGGCGTGGATTCGACGTAGTCCTGTGCGAGACGTACCAGCCATCACTCGCCGAAAAGCTCAAGACGATGCGATTCCGGTCTCCCCTCGGCAGACTGTACTTCCTGATGCAGCATGGGCTCAACAGCATCGCGTCGAAGGGCCCGCTCCTTCGACTCGCTGCGCGCAAGACCTGAGCTTGGCGATTCCCCGTCTGGTCTATGTGTTGTCCGATCAGGCAGGAATGGTCGGAGGCGCCGCCAAGGCGACCCTGCTGTTGTGCGAGGCGCTGAGACGTGCGGGGTCCGGCGTCACTCTGTTCTCGACATTTCCGACTGACAACCTGACGCGCGACCGACTTGAAAATGCAGGAATCCGCATCCACTCCGCGCTCCTGTCGCGCGGCTCACGCTTCGGAATTCCGGCAAAGTCCATAGCCGTTCAACTCTGGGTCGCTGCCCGGATGAAGCGTCCCGGAGCGGTCCACGCCGTTGGATTGACCGGCGAAGCGAGCCACCTTCTGACGCTGCCGTTCATTCCTCCGACTTTCGTCTGGGAAACCACTGAAGCGAAGCCGCTGAACAAATTTGTCGACCGCAGGATCGCGGAGCGGCTCGCGCGATGCGCCGCTTTGCTCGTGCCGTCGAAGACGATGGAAGAGAATGTCCGCGCAACGTATGCGTTCGCCGGTTCCACGCGGATACTTCCTTTCTGGACTGAGGACCGGGCTCCAGGCGGAAACACCGCCTCGACGGGGAAGAGATCCCGGGCGCTCCTGTTCGTTGGGAGAATGGATCCTGACAAGGGCTTCAGGTATCTGCTGCCCGCATTCGAGAATGTCCGTCGTCAGATCGGCGACGTAACGCTGGCGATATGCGGCGGTGGGAGCGCGGATGGAATTCCGGAGCTGCGGAATCCGCCAGATGGTGTAGAGGTGCGGGGAACAGTGAGCGGCGAGGAGCTCGATGAGCGGCTTTCCGCGTGTGCTGCCGTCGTGCTCCCTTCGCTGCACGAGGGGTATCCCTTGTCGCTGCTCGAAGCCTGCTCGTTCGGAAAGCCTGTGATCGCGACGACAGTCGGGTCGATTCCCGAGCTGTTCAGCGAGCGAAGGTGCGCGATTCTGGTTCCCCCGTCCGATACCACCGCTCTGGAGAAGGCGATCGCGACGATTCTCACCGAGCCGCAGCAGGTCTACGCCGAGCGATGCGCAGATGCGCGGATGCTGTATGAGAAGGTGAGCTCGCCCGAAGTGGTGCTCGAAGCGTTGAGCCGCGCATACGGCGGAGTCTAGCGCAGTCTATGGCTCTCTTCGAGGATCGCCTCAGCGAGCGCGGCCACGACCGTGTCCACCTGTTGATGGGTCATCTGCGGAAAGAGCGGAAGAGTCAGCAGCCGGCCAGCGACGCCTTCCGTGACGGGCAGCTGGACGTCGGGAAATCGCTCGCGATAGTAGCTGAAATGGTGGACCGGCGGATAATGAACGCTCGACTGAATCCGCTGCCTTGCCATGGCCTTCATAACCGGCTCCCGTTCCACATTCTCGGGGAGCACCACCGCCATGATGTGACACGCCGACTGCTCGAGATCCACGACCGGGAAGGGAATGCCGACCTCGGGGAGATCCGAGCTGAGCTTTTCCCTGTAATGGGCAGTGACGAGGCGCCTGCGTGCGTTCTTGGCCCGCAGTTTGTCGAGCTGCACGCTGCCGAGGGCCGCGTGCATTTCGTCCATTCTGTAATTGTGCCCCGCGAGCGTGACGTCATAGCTGAACGCATGTCCCCTGTGACGGTCCAGCGTCATCGTGGTCATGCCGTGTGATCGGAGCAAGCGGAGCCGCACGGCGAGATCGTCGTCGTTGGTGGTGACCATTCCGCCCTCTCCGGTGGAGAGGTTCTTGTTCGAGAAAAACGAGAACGCGGCGGCGTCGCCCCAGGCGCCAAGCATGCGACCGTGAGAGGAGGAGCCGGGTGCATGAGCGCAATCTTCGATCAGGGCAAGGCCCCGCGAATCCGCGAGCTCTCGAATCTCCGCGATCGCGCACGCGAATCCCCCGTAATGCAGCACGGCGATTGCGCGAGTCCTCGGCGTGATCGCACGCTCGATGGATTCTCGTGAGATCGAGAGATCGCAAGCGTTCGCAATGTCGGCGAAGACGGGCAATGCGCCCGCTGAAATGACGGTGTTGACGGTTGCGACGAACGTGAGGGACGGCACAATCACCTCATCGCCCGGCCTCACTCCGGCTGCAACGTAAGATGCGTGAAGAGCAGCTGTGCAGTTGTTCATCGCAATGGCGTGGCGGACAGCACAGAGCTGAGCGAATTCTCGCTCGAACTCGATGATTCTCTCGCCCATTGTGAGCCACTGGCTCTTGAAAACCTCCGACACCGCCGACGCCTCGGCCTCGCCGTAGTCGAGGTCGAACAAGGGAATCAGCCAGTCAGCCACGGGAGGGCTTCTCCTCGTCGCCTTTGGATACTGGAAGGAACGCCTCGCGATTGGCCTCGAATGTCTCCACTGCGGTGGCGTAGTCCTCATGCCTCCCGATGTCGAGCCAGAGACAGTCAGTTCGATACGCACCGATGCGCTGGCCTTCGCTGATCATTTTCAGGATGAGATCGGGAAAGTCGAGGTACACTCCCCGCTCGATCCAGCGCAGGGCCTGCGGAGAATAGAGGTAGATGCCCATCGACACATCGTACTCGAGCCTCGGCTTCTCGCGATATCCGACGACATGTTCTTCCGCGTCGATCTCGAGTACCCCGAGGTCGACGTCAACCGCGCGAGCGGCTGTCGCGATCGTGAGATCCGATTTCGATGCGCGATGATGCCTCACCATCGCGGCCAGATCGATCGTCGTAAGCACGTCGCCGTTCATCACCAGAAAGAACTCTTCGTCTGCGAGATCCGGAATCGATCCGAGCGCTCCCGCTGTTCCTGTTGGGGCGGTCTCGGTGATGTAGTCGATCTGGAGCCCGTCGAACACGGCGGAGCGCTGATCGAGATAGGCGCGGATCAGCTCAGCCAGATACCCCACCGCGAGAGTGACTCGTCGAACGCCCTGGGCGTGCAGCTGCCTGAGTATGATCTCGATTATCGGATACTCTCCGACGGGAACCAGGGGCTTGGGAAAGACCGTGGTGTACGGAGCCAGCCGGGTTCCACGGCCTCCCGCGAGGATTACAGCGCGCATCGTTCGTCAGACATTGTATCGGCTCGCGTCGTAATACCCGGCATTGTCGCGGAACCAGGGAAGCATGAGCCGCAGGCCTTGATCCAGAGAAACCCTGGGTTTCCATCCCAGCCGCTCGCGCGCCATCGTGTTGTCCGAGACCAGTCGAGTGACCTCGCTCGCCTCAGGCCTGATACGCGCTTTCTCTACGACAACTTGAAGTTTGCGGCCGACGACTGCGCTCACCCGCTCCACCAGCTCCTGGACGGAGAATCCTTCACCCATTCCCAGGTTCACTGTAACTCCCTCGAGATCGTCCGCGGTCGCAGCGAGAAGAAAGCCTTCGACGGTATCCGTGACGTACGTAAGGTCGCGGATTGGATCGAGAGACCCCAGTCGAACCGTGTCGCCGGCCAGCGCCTGAATGAGGATGCTGGGGAGGATGGCGCGAGGTGACTGCCTCGGGCCGTAAGTGTTGAATGGCCGGACTGTGATTGCCGGAACATCAAACGATCGCACGTAGCTCTCGACAAGCTTGTCGGCGGCGATCTTGGACGCCGAGTATGGCGACTGCGCCTGAAGCGGATGCTTTTCGTCGATCGGCGTATAAACGGCGGAGCCGTACACTTCGCTCGTCGATGTGTGGACCATGCGTGCCGACCCGCTGTCCCGAACCGCTTCGAGCACGTTCATCGTTCCGACGACATTCGTCTCCACGTAGCTGCCGGGAGCAATGTACGAGTATGGAATCGTGATGAGAGCGGCGAGATGAAAAACGACATCCGTCCCTTTCACTGCGTGATCTACGAAGCGGCTGTCCCCGATGTCGCCCCGAATGATCTCGATGGCGTTCTTCGTTTTCTCGTCGAGAGAATCCAGCTGGCCAACCCGATTGAGCGAGTTGTACCGCACCATCGCGCGCACTTCCGCGCCGCGCGACACGAGTGCCTCGACGAGGTGACTGCCTATGAATCCGCCGGCGCCCGTAACGAGCACCTTTCGTCCCTTGAGGTTCATTTCGCCGCTGTGGTTCCGCTCGTGAGCCGTGCGCCGGTGTGCATAAGGAGAATCAGCCTATCACACATGGCGAGACATTTCCAGCGTCGCATCCACAATCCGATGTGCTCGCTGCTCGAAGCTTCCGGGTGAGAAGTATTCAAGAGCATCACGCGACGGGACGAAGGGAGAGCGAAGGGCACTCCTCAATCCATCGAGAAGCTGCGGCCGGTTGCGGGGATCGACCATTATCCCGAGCCCGCCGTTCATCACGGCTTCGCGGCTTCCGTCGATGCTGCTTGCGACAACGGGGATTCCGCATGCGAGGGCTTCGAGAAAAACGTATCCGAACCCCTCGAGCCGGCTCGGCATCGCGAAGACTGTGCAGAGCCGATACAGGTCGGGCTTGTCGCTTTCGTCGATGTACCCGGGAAACTTCACTGCATCTCCAAGTCCGAGGGCTGCAGCCTTCTCCTCCAGTCGGGCCCTGTCAGTGCCATCACCTGCGGCACAGTACTGAAGTCCAGGAAATTCGTCTGTCAGCTCTCCGAGTACTTCGAGTATCTCGTCGAAACCCTTGGCCTGTTCGTCAGCGGCCATGCGTCCAAGCGTGAGGATTATCGGACCCTCTCCCAGCTGAAGACGCTCTCGCATCGCTTCGCTGGGCGGGCCCGGGGTGTAGAGCTCGAGGTCCACCGCATTTGGAAGGATGAAAGTTCGATCCTCCGCAATTCGCGACCATGAGCGCATTCTCTCGAGCGTGAAATCGCTGATCGAGATGACTGACGTAGCCGACGCGACGAGGAACCTGTCGATGGTTCCTCTGTCGTCCCACACCTCGAGTCCGTACGTCACCAGGATGAGTCGGGCGCCTCTTGCCCGTGCCGCAGCCCATGCGACCGGCAGCAGATGCACGTGCCCGCAGATCACGAGATCGACAGGGTGCGCAATCGCCTCGCGAAGCGCGGTCGCCGCAAACCTGATCTTTGATCCGCTTGCGGATGTCACGTGGCGGACGTTGGAAGGCGGTGACTGAATCTCGCGGGCTATCACGCGAGGGACGACCACGACACTCGTGCCCTTTCCGTAACTGGCTACAGCCTCGATCAGGTCCCGGCTGTACTGGGCGATGCCTCCCGTCCCGCCGTACGCGTCGGTCACCAGGGCGAGAGCTCGCACCCCATCGCTGCGTGTCATGGAAGCACGACGACGTTGCTCTGCCGGTCAGTCTCGATTCCCGAGCGTGAGACCGTATCGGGGAATGAGGAGATCGTGGCAAAGGTGCTGTAGCCAAACTCCTTCAGGCAATCGAGCAGGTGTCCCGGCGATCTTCCTGCCGCGCGCGCACTCCATGGATTGATCTCCACGATGATCGCGGGCCGTCGCGCTTCGATCAGCTTTCGCGCGCCTTGCAGTACCTCGATCTCGCTTCCTTCGACGTCGAGCTTGATCACGAGACCGCCGGGACTGGTCGTCTCACTCATTATCCCGTCGAGAGTCGCGACCTTCACCGGTAGGACGGCGTGATGCCCGCGACCTGAAAAGCCGGCAAAGAATCCACCTCGCCCAGTATCCTGGGCGGGGACGAGGAGGTCGGAGGTGCCAGGCAGGTTTCCGCACGCGACCTGCAGGATTTCGCAGTTGGTGCTGCCGCTCAGCCTGGCGGATTCCGCGATGCCGCGCGCCAGGTTTGGTTGTGGCTCGATCGCGATCACCTTTCCGGAATCTCCAACCATTCGCGACGTGAGCAGGGTGAATGTGCCGAAGTTCGCTCCGACATCCACGAACGTGTCTCCCTTCGACAACAGTCCGCGCAGCACGCGGTACTCGGGATTCTCACCGCGGATTTCATGGATGACGTCGAGCACCCGCTCATCAGCGAAGTCCGTTACCACGACGAGCCCGTCGATTCCACGGACGTGTGCGGCTGTGGGCAAGCCGGTCGCAGCGCTTGCAGTCCTGAGTGCGCGCAGCAGGAACGAGCCACCCGGTATTTTCCTCGAGCCCTCGTTTCCGACCAGATGCGAGTAGAGCGCATACGCGCGATAGCGGCGGGGCAGGGCACTGACGAGCGCCTCGTCGTCGTACCATTTGCCACTGATCGCCTGTGCGACCGGAACCGCGGCCGAATCAGTCGCCATCGTCACGCCGATCTTGTCGCCACGAACGATCCCATGACGAGGATGTCGAGATTCGTGGAGACAAAAGTCCGCAGCGCGTCGGCAGGTGTGCAGACTATCGGCTCTCCGGCGGCGTTGAATGAGGTATTCAGCAGGATGGGAACGCCGGTCAGCTCGTCGAACGCCTCGAGCAGATCATGAAAACGCGGATTGAGATCGCGCGATACGGGCTGTGGTCGCGCGCTTCCGTCGACATGAACTATCGCCGGAGCAACTTCCTTCGTGATCGCCCGGGCCTGGGTGGCGAAGAGCATGAACGCATTTGGCGGTACGCGCTCGAAGTATTCATGCGTCCTGTCGGCGAGTATGGATGGAGCCAGCGGTCGCCACAGCTCGCGTCCCTTCACGCGATTCACCTTGTCGCGCATCTCGATCGTACGCGGGTCCGCAAGAATGCTGCGATTGCCGAGCGCGCGAGGGCCGAGCTCCATTCTTCCCTGAAACCATCCGGCCACGCTGCCAGCCGCGATGGCGCTCGCGACGTGAGCACTGAGACTCGCCGGTCTGCAGTACTTGACGCGCGTTTCGGATTGAAGCGCAGACTCGATCGCGGCATCGTCGAACTCGGGGCCCCAGTACGGCGACTCGATCCTTTGGGTGACCCGCTCTCCGGCATCGCGCGACGCGAGAAGTGCGGCGCCCACGCTGAGCCCCGCATCTCCCGAGGCGGGGAAGAGCCACATGTCGTCGGCGACAGAAGCCGCAAGCAGCTTTCCGTTCGCCGAACAGTTCATCGCCACACCGCCACCGACACAAAGATTTCGTGAGCCCGAAGTTCCGGCAGCCGACCGAACGGCACGCTCGTAACCACGCTCGAGCGCATGCTGGACTCCTGCTCCGAAGTCAGCGTAGGGTCCCGACAGAACATCCTCGTCATGCCTCGCTGGAAATCCTGCGAGCTCCTCATTTGGAGCGGCTCGGTACCGGAACCATCGTGGGTCGGTCGTGTCCAGTAGACTATTCACTGTCGCAAGCTGCGCTGACGGCCGGCCATAGGGCGCGAGTCCCATCAGCTTTCCCTCTCCAAAATCGCCAAGCCCGGCGAAGCGAGTGCAATCCCTGTAAAACCAGCCGAGCGAGTTCGTGTATGGCTCCTCGTCCAGACATTCCAAAGCCGAGGACCGGCCGTGCCACGTCGCCGCCGAGAGGGGACCTCCGCGGCCGTCGATCGTCACGACTGCGGCTTCCTCGAATCCGGACGTCAGGTAGGCCGCAGCGGCGTGCGCGAGATGGTGTCCGTAGTATCGCATCCGCGGCAGCGTTCCATATCTCTCCTCGACAGCGCGGAAGCCTTCGGCCACCATCGGATTCATTCCGGCGTCCGGAGCGATACCGATTCGCAATCCGATGTCGAGTGCCTTCTTGTGAAGGAGCGACCGCTTGCGCGCGTGCCCCGTCTCGACCATCGCCGCGAGCGTCTCGCTCTTCATCTCTGCAATCTGCGAATTGCGTCCCGTTCTGAAGGGCCGGTCAGGGTACGCGATCACGTCGACGTCCCGCATCGTGACACCTGCGGCGTGAAAGCAGAAGTCTATCGCGGCGAGCGGCACGCTTCCGTCGTGCTTCACTCGTGAAAAACGCTCTTCCTCTGCAGCTGCGACGAGCGACCCGTCGCGGACGATCGCCGCTGACGAGTCATGACTCCCCTTCCAGAAAGTGAAACCGAGCACGATCATGCGAGCAACCTGTCATAGGCGGATTGGATCGCGGTCACTTCGCGCTCGAGAGAGAAGTGTTCGGTCGCGCGTCGGCGTCCGGCGTCGCCCATGCGTGCACGGAGTCGTGGGTCCCGCATCAGTTCGCACACGCTTCCTGCAAGCGCGTCCGGATCACGCGGAGGCACGAGATAGCCGGTCTCTCCATGCAGCACGATCTCACGAAGCCCGCCAACAGCGGTCGCAACAACCGGCAGGCCGATCGCCATTGCCTCGAGTACCGCTATGCCAAGGCCCTCCGACAGCGATGGCTGAACGTAAATGTCCCATCTGTTCATGAGCGTCGCGACGTCATCCTGCCAGCCCACGAAGCGGGTGCTTCCGGCCACGCCCGCCCATTCTGCTTCGCTCTCCAGTTTGTGCCGATCGGGCCCGGCACCCGCTATCTGGAGGACTGTGTCGGGATCATCGATGAGGATCTGCTTCATCGCGGAGAGCAGGTAGCTGATCCCTTTCACCGGAGCGAGCCGGGCAGCGACGCCGAGGATGACGGGTCCCGTTGCATCACGCGGCTTCGCGCGCGGCGGAACGTTGACGCCAGGATAAACGACAAGAGGCTTGCGTCCCCGAACGCTCGCCGCCGTCGCTTCCGAGTTGACGATTACCAGATCCGCCGCGAGAGTGGAGCGGGGGGTACCGGAGCCGTTGCCAGACTCCTGCTCGAGTGAGTGGTAGTGCACCACCACCCGCGCGCCCGCGGCGATCTTCGAAACGAAGCGGGGAGACAGACCACCAGCATGCAGGTGCACGATGTCCGCGCGCGACTGGCGCAGCGCTCCCATGAAACGAAGAGCCCCCGGTACGTCGGTCCAGCCGTCCTCCCATCCCACCGCCTTCACAGTCACCCCTGCTGCTCGCAGCTGGTCGCCGACCGGGCCGTCCCCGCGCAGAATGACTGCTGAAAGCCTGTAACGACTGGCATCCACGTGTCGCGCCAGATTCATCACAGTGTGCGCGATTCCCTTCGCGTACTCCTCCCCTGTGCCGAGCACGTGGAGAACCCGCACGGGAGCGCTCAAGAGCGAGCGGGTTCCGGCCGCGTTCCTCCGCGAGCGACGTTCCGAATCGACTGCAGAACACTCTTGCCGTAGCGCGCCCTCAGGCAGACGTCAACCACCGAATCACCGTGCTGCACCATCGTTCGACGAAGTGCCGCAAGCGGTGTCTCACGATCGTTCAGGCCTTCGTCGATGGTGAACGCCACATCGTACGATTGCGCGACCACATCATGCACCGCCGGATCGAGCTTGCCGTACGGGTAGGCGAATGCTGTAACTGCCCGGCCTGTCAGCGCGACGAGATCGTCGCGGCTGCCGATGACCTCCGCGTCGAGCTGCGCCGCGTCCAAGGTCGTGAGATCAGCGTGCGTCCGCGAATGGGCGCCGAACGATACGCCCCGGTCCGCCCATTCCCGTATCTGCGAAGCTGACATCAGTGGAAGCGACGCAGCCGGAGAGCGAGGGTTGCAGGGAATCGTCTTTCCGACGAGCGATGTTGGAACAAATACAGTCGATGGGAGCGAATGCTTCGCCAGGACCGGCAACGCGTGCTCCGCGAGATCGGCGTAGGCGTCATCGAACGTTATCATCACCGTTCGGGACGGCATGTCCCGTTCGCCTCGTACATGCGCGGCCCACTCCTCGGGCGTGATAGCATTCCACCCGAGCGCCACCAGCGTTGACATCTGACGCGAGAAGGCCTCCGGTGTCACCGTGAGTCCCATGCACGCCGGCTCGGTGACCGGACCGACGTGATGATACAGGAGTGCGGCAACCTGACCCGACGACTGCATCAGTCGAGCACGCCGAGCGATCGCGCGACGGCGCGGCGGATCGCCCTGAACGGACGCGCCTTGAGCACGCGCCGGGCCCCCGGTATGGAGGCAGCGGTAACGCCGATTGCGAAGGGCAGCGCAGACACCTTCCGTGGATCGAGGTCGCGCGCCGAGCGAAGCGCGGCGAGCGCGGCCCAGCGGTCGAGACGCAAGTCTGTCATGGCCGAACCGTAATAGAGGCCGGCCAGGCGTGACCTCGTCATCGACCGGTACGGTTCCCTGTCTATGTAGATGAGTGCCTTTTCGAGCGTCGTCACTGTCCGATTGACCATCGCGGAAGCGTCGGCGCTCATCTGGGAAGGTCTGCGCCTGTGAAAACACCATGAACCGGGCGAATACACGAAGACGCATCCGGCCCACGATGCCCGCAACCAGAAGTCCATATCCGCTCCGACGAGCGACTCGTCCCATGGTCCGACTCTATCAAGTGCGCTTCGGCGAAAAAGGGCCGAATGCGGTACGAGGCCCGCCCCAGCGCCGGCGGGGCTTATCAGTGTCGCCAGCATATCGGTGTGAGCCCGCGTGTCCCAGTCTGACCATTGCGGGCGTCCGGCCTGCCCTTGAAACTGACGCACGTCTCCATAGACGATGTCGGCGTCGGGATGCTCGAGGAATGTCTCAAGCTGACGGGCAATCTTGTTCGGGGCGAGAAAATCGTCACCGTCGAGGAGCTGCACGTAGTCGCCGTTCGATTCGGCGATGCCGCGGTTGTAGCCGCCTCCATCGAGCTTGTTCGCCTGGCGCACATATCGGACTCTCGCGCCGTACCGGCTCGCGATCTCGGCCGGCGTCGCGTCGGCCGAGTCGTTGTCGACCACGATGACCTCGAGCCGCTTCCACGACTGGCACAGCGCGCTTTCCACTGCAAGCTCGAGATCCGGCCAGTTGTCGTGCGCGACTATCACGACCGACACGAGGGGCTCAGAGGTGGAGCTGTCCAGGGACGATTGAATCATCGTGGATGCCTCGTCTCTCTCGGAGCCGAATGAAGCGAGCGGCGGAACAGTGCGAAAACGTGACTGGGTGTGTCGGCACTGGATAGAAGCTCCAGCTCCCGGTGTCGCGTGAATAGCCGCCGTATCTGCTCGCCGCCCCGCAGCATGAAACGTCCCCACCAGGCATCCTCGAACACCTTCGATTGCCTGACGTCAGAGAAGATCAGGAACCCGCCAGGCTTCATGGCGCGCACGATCATTTCGAGAACGCGTCGCACATCCACTGGACGGTTGAGCGATGTCACGACTCCCATCGCCGCCACCAGATCGAAAGGTCCCGGCAACGGCTGCCTGCGCATGTCCCAGCGCTGGAACGTGACGCCGGGAAAGTGGGTGAGCCGCTGTTGCGCGCGATCCAGTGCCACCCTGGAAAAATCGAGTGCGAGCAGACGTGTGCAGAGAGGTGCCAGCATCTCCGTGAAGATTCCCTCGGCGCATCCGAGCTCGACCGCCGTGTCGAACGTGTCCTCCCCCGACGCGCGCAGCATGGACAGAGTCAACGCAAACCGCTCGCGCTCAGCCTCGCTGCCGGACTGCCACGGATCGGGCGTGGCTCGGAAGATCTCGTCGAACGATGCAGGCTTGCGCCACCTGTCGGCGGCCATCTGAGCGACGACCATGGACAGATAGTAGGTGCTGCGAATGCCGGGAACCTGCTTGAGCTTTTCACGCACGAGCGCCATGCCGCGCTTCGGAACCACTCGCTCTAGTTCGGTGTGTTCAGCAGCACGCCTTGAATGTAGCGCACCGGACCCAGCAGCAGAGCGAAGGTGGTGCTGAGGCGCGAGACGACCTTGGGCCGCGGGGTGACGTCGCCGCGCCAGGTGCGCTCCTTTCCGCGAATCGCTTCCCACAGGTAACGCATCGTCGAGCGGCGGTGCCCGGTTTCCTCGACGAGAAGCATCGTGAAATACGCTGTGCTTGCGGTCAGGTCATGAAGGTAGCGGCGCTTCAGCATGTCCATCGTCGGTGGGAACGGGTGCCTCACGACGGCGTGCGGGGTGTAGCACACCTTGAATCCACGGTCGACCAGAGAGAAGAACGCGTGCTGCTCGCCGCCGCCGTAGACGGGTGTGCCGCGGTCCGTGCGCTCGTGGAATCCCGGCCAGACCTCGAACGCCGCGCGCCGTACAGCCATGTTGCAGCCCGCTCCGATTCCTCCGAAGCCACAGATCTCGAACCAGTAGGGGGTGTTGCGATCGACCACCAGCGGTGCAGGGCGGTTGTACGCTCCGCCTCTCACCTGCGCGAAGAGTCGCTCCGAATCGGTGACGATCCTGAGCGGAACCGTCTTCCCGCCTACGCCCATCACGTCGGGGTCGCGAAACTCGTTCGCCAGACCGGCGAGCCAGTTCGGCTCGGGAATGGAATCGTCGTCCAGGTATGCGATGATGTCCGCCGAGGAAACGAGCGCACCCCGATTTCGCGCGCGGCACAGCCCCCGTTTGGTCTCGGTGACGTAACGCGCCTTCCAGCGTTTGGCGACTTCTCGCGTTTCGGAATCGCCGGCGGAGTTGTCCACGACGATCACGTCGAAGCGCCGATAGTCCTGTTCCGCAATCGCGCTCAGGCACCGTTCGAGATCGTCCGGGCGCCTGTGGGTCGGGATCACGACCGAGCAGCTCGGTATGTCGGAAGAGCCTGCCGCAGAGCTCACGGTGTCGGCCGGAATGACGGACTCCTGCTGGAAGTTGCCAAAGTTAGGAAGCGCTCGACGGCGAGGTGCGGCGACGAGAAACATAAGATAGGTGCACGTGCCCGCCCCTGCCACGAATACCATTGCATGAGGCTCGCCACGTGCACCGGTTTAGATTCGTATCGGATGCTTGATTTCCACAACCACCTGATGCCTGGTGTCGACGACGGCGCCGCCGACCTCGATGAGTCGCGCGCCGGCCTTGCCGTTATGCGGGAGCAGGGGGTCAGCACGATAATAACGACTCCCCATATCCGCGGCTCCCTGACTGACAAGCCACGGGAGCTCGAGCGTTATCTGGGACTCCTCGATTCGGCGTTCTCCGCGCTCGAGGACCTGACAACGCGGGAGTTCCCCGAGCTGCGAATCGAGAGAGGGGTCGAGATGATGCTGGACCTTCCGGCTCCTGACGTCAGCGATCCTCGCCTGCGTCTGGCAGGAAGCACCTTCGTGCTGCTCGAGTTCCCTTACATGAGCATACCGCCAAATAGCGCTGTCGCGATTCGGGAGATTCGCGCCAGCGGGCTGAATCCCGTCATCGCCCATCCGGAGCGATACTCGAACATGGCGGGGCGGTTCGAGCTGGTGGAGAGCTGGCGGGATGCAGGGGCATCCATCCAGGTCAATTCAGGGTCGTTCGTCGGGCAGTACGGGTCCACCGCGAAGCGGCTCGCATGGTTGATCGTCGAGCGAGGGTTCGCCGATTACATGTGCAGCGATTACCACGCTCGCGGCCGCTGCGCGATCAAGGCCGCCCAGGCCGCATTCGACGAACGCGGAGGCTCGGCGCAGCACCGGCTTCTCACCGTCACGAATCCCGAAAGGATATTGCGCTCCGAGCTGCCACTTCCAGTCGAGCCGCTCGAGGAAGTGCAGCTCGGGTTCTGGCGAAAAGTGTTCGGTAAGTAGGCACGGATTCCGAGCGACTAGAGTCTGTCGCCGGCCGCCAGCTTTTTTTCCCCCTCCAGCATCATTCTGACCACGTCCTTCATTCGATAGTGCGCTCTCCAACCGAGCTTCTCGGCCGCACGAGTCGGATCGCCGAGGCCCCGCCGCAAATCCGTCGGGCGGAGGAATGCGGAATCGATCTCCACGTGCTCCTTCCAGTCGAGCCCAAGCTCGCTGAATGCAAGGTCGACGAAACGCTCGAGAGGATTCAGCTGCCCGGTGGCGATAACGAAGTCGTCCGGCTCCGACTGCTGGAGCATCAGCCACATCGCTTCGACATACTCCGGTGCCCATCCCCAGTCACGCTCGATCCGGAGATTGCCGAGGCGAAGCGTCTCGCCGCTTCCCGCCGCGATGCGAGAAGCGGCGGCCACGATCTTCCGTGTCACGAAACGCTCGGGGCGCAGCGGCGATTCGTGGTTGTACAGAATTCCCGAGCATGCGTACAGTCCGTACGCTTCGCGATAGTTCGCGACCTCCCAGAATGCGGCCGCCTTCGCCACTGCGTACGGGCTGCGAGGCCTGAACGGTGTGGTCTCGGTGGCGGCCTCGCCGTTTGTATCGCCGAATGATTCGCTCGACCCCGCATTGTAGAATCGGACGGGGCGATCGACGAACCTGATGGCTTCGAGAAGGTTGAGGGTGCCGAGGCCGATGCTCTCGAGCGTCTCCACCGGCTGCTGGAAAGAGAGTCCGACCGAGCTCTGGCCCGCGAGATTGTAGACCTCGTCCGGCATCGTCTTGCGGAGAGCCTGGAGGACGCTGCGGAAATCAGTGACGGCCATTGATTCGAGCGCAACCTGGCCGACCAGTCCGAGCCGGCGGAGGTTCGCGAACGACGACATCTGTGCGTCGCGCGAAGTTCCGAACACTTCGTATCCCCTGGACAGAAGGAGCCGGGCGAGGTACGCGCCATCCTGTCCCGATACGCCGCAGATCAATGCGCGCTTTCGCGGGCCGGAATTGTCGGATTGGCGTTCGTCTGTCATCGACTGAGGCTCATCGGGATTGTGTGTGGTCGCACGAGGCGGTCTAATTTGCGTGACGCCGGGCGGCGGTGATAGCCGCGCGAGCTTGAAATTCCCGCGGAGAAAACATTGACCGATTCACGTCACCAGTCATCGGCGAGAGGGCTCACCTGAGCCCGATGCCAGTTGCTCTCGGGCTCGTCGCAACGGTGTGTGCGTTTGCACTCGTCGGCGGCTGGGTCGCGGTCGGCTCTTTTTTGCTTGGCGGCACTGCCGACGACGATGAGGCCGCTGCTCCGGTCGCAGTGGTCATCGGCAGTGGCGTGTCGGGATTCGCCCTTGCTTTGGTGACGCGGAACGGGCTGGTGCACAGCGGAGTCGTCGTCGTACTCGTTGTCATCGCAGCAGCACTCGTTGCTCGACGCAAGCGAACGTTGCGCATCCTGCGCGCCGCACTCGCGCCATTGACAGACCGAACACTGCACTGGTCTGCGCGAGCTGCAATCATCGGCATGGGTGTCGTGCTCTGGCTGAGTGCAATCGCTCCGCCGCGCACCGCCGACGCGATGCGTTACCACCTCGCCCATATCCGGCAGATCATCCGCGACGGTGGATGGCAGACCATCTCCGACTACCACTACGCGCTTCCGTTCGGATGGTCGCTGTCCTTCCTCCCATTCGAGCTGATCGGTCTGCCTCAGGGTGCCGCGCTCGTCGGAGTGGTTCTGTTTCTCTTGCTGTGCTGCGGCATCCTGAGAGCCATGCGCAGTCGCGGAGTGCCGCCTCCCATCGCAGCGGTTCCCCTGCTGATTCTTTTTCATCCCGGTGTTGCGCGCGTGTTCGCGGAGCCGACCGCTGACGCCTACGCGATCATCGCGGTTTTCACGATCTGCCTCTTGATCATGCGGCTGGGCGAAGAATCGTCACATCCGGCGATGCTCGGGTTCGTGAGCTGGATCGGCATTCAAAGCCGATACCAGCTGGCGGCGATGGGAGTCGCCGCAACTTTCGTTGCCATCTTCGTGATTGTCCGCAGACCGCACTGGAGACGCGACCTCGTCGCATTTGCTGTGGGCTCCGCCACAGCTGTAGCGCTGGCATCGCCATTCTACATCACCAATTTCCGGGCTTTCGGAAATCCTGTCTGGCCGTTGATGATCGACAACCCCGAGGGCACCGCGAGCTTCGCTGATTATGTCGCGTCGATGTACTCGCGGTCGCTGACCGGAAGCCACGATCCGGCCGCAATCGCCGAATCGCTCAGGACACTGTTCACAAATCCGGTTTTCTTTCCGGTTCCGATCGTCATCATCGGTTCAGTGTTCCTGGCGGTGTTCTCACGAATCAAACCGCTTCAGCGGCTCGGAAGAGTCGGTGTCGTGTTTTTCGTGCTCTGGCTCACGATGCAGCCACTTCTTTATCCGCGCTTCATCCTGCTGATGGTCCCAATTACCGTGCTTGCGGTTGGCTTGCTGTTGGCGACACGGATGACCAGACTCGCCCCCGAACGTGGGCTGAGCTATCTCTCGACCGTCGGTTTGATCACCGGGATCATCCTGACGGCCTTCGTCACGCGCGACAGCATTCGCTTCGCCGTGACGGGCGACGAGCGGGAGTATCATCGATTCACCTGGTTCTATTCGGTGTTCCAGTGGGTGAACCGCTCGACGCCGAGGAACGACCACTTCCTCGTCATCGTCTCGTCTGCGCAGACTTATTATCTCGACCGGCCTTACAGGCGTGCCGACCCCTGGCTAAGCGGAGTCGTAGACTGGCCACGCACTGCTACAGGACGCGCCCTGTCGTCAATGCTCGACCGCGACAGATACTCCTACGTGATCTACGAGGACCGCGACTGGTCGGACTTCGCGGGCGGACGCGAGATGCGGAATGCGGTCATGGAGGCGGTCGTGTCGAAAGATCTCATTCCCGTGAGATCGTTCGACGAGCGACTCTACACGAGCCGCTTTCGCCGGGAGTATCGAGACACGAGGGTGTACGTGCTTGCGCGAAGACGTTGAAGCCCCTGCCGCGGCGCCGGAGTTCTGTTTCGCGCCTGCGAATTAGTTGCGCGTCAACTGCAAAGCACCTGCTCGGGAATCCCTCACCTGCCGTGATTCTTCGCCAGACTCGAAACGATCGCCTCGGTCACTGCCTTGTAACCTCTCGCGTTGTAATGAAGGCGCCTCGAGTTCCAGAGCGTGCTGGGACTGTCTTCCCGGGCGAAAGCCGTCGCGACATCGATCACGGGTATGCCGAGCGCCGAGGCGATTGCTGTAATGTCTCGATGCACCGCGCGGGGGTCGTGATTCTCTCCCGCTATGGGTGCCGTGTGCGCGTTGAACCTCCGCCGTTCCGGCAGGTAGACGAGACGCAGCTCTCCACCCCAGCTGGCGACATCGCTCTGCGCCTGGGACAGGACCTCGCGCATCGTTTCCAGGTCGCCCTTCTCGTCGGCGCTTTTCGTGAGAGTCGGTTGCCTGTTGAGCCCGGTTGCCGTCCGAAGCCGCCGCAGCGTGACAAACGCGCGCAGATGGTCGGCAAATCCAGGCGCGGGATGCGCGCGAATCGCGGAATCAGCGAACGTCTTCATCGCTTCGCGGAGAAGCGGCGCCCTGGCGGCGAGGTTCTGCGAAAACGACGGATCCAGGTACCGCGCCAGCAGAGTTTTCTTTTCCGACCAGATGTCGATCAGGTCGTTCCCCTCGTAGAACATCCATAGCACAAGCCGCGGCTCGAGCGGCCGCAGGTATTCGCGCACGATCCCCAGTTCGGTGATGGGTCCCGCGCCGGCAAGCCCCGTTGTGACCGTTCGCCAGCCCGCGGATCGCAGACCACCCGCGACGGACTCCGACTCGCTCACGCAGAATCCCTGCGCGAAGGAATCTCCGATCAGAGCGATATCCGGCTCGGGTGCCCACGCCCAAGCCGGATTGCGAAAGCCGAGGGAATCGCTGCGATAGCCGACGGTCGGCCCACGCTCCGTGCAGAGAATGGTGAGCTCACTGGGAATTCCCGCCAGCGGAGCGACGAGCGTGTCGCCCGCGATCCTCAGCCTGACCAGTGCGGAGTCGGTGAACGTATCGGGTTGAAGGTATGGGTAGGCCGAGATCCCCGCGGCGCGCATGCGCCTCGTCTCGTCCAGGACGTTCGGACCCCTTCTGAGAGTGGTCCCCAGTTTGTCGATCCACGCCGGGCTCGCGATTGTGAACAACGCTTCGAGGCCATAAAGGGCGGCGAGCGCAGCACCGATCGAGATCACCGCGGCGAGAATCCGCGCGCGCGTTGAATGCGACATCATCGCGCGCGAATCTAACCCCGCGCCCTGCGGCTGACGAATGGCGAGCGCCGGGTGGTTAGATTCTTCGCGGGCCCTAATTCGCAGCCGATGCTTTTCAACTCATTCACCTTCCTGATTTTCTTTCCGGTGGTGGCGACGATCTATTTCGTCCTGCCTCACCGGTGGCGCTGGGCGTGGCTGCTCGCTGCGAGCTGCTACTTCTACATGGCGTTCATTCCCGTCTACATCCTGATCCTGTTCTTCACGATCGCGATCGACTACGTCGCGGGAATTCTGATCGAAGGCGCGCAGGGCCGGAAGCGAAAGTGGTACCTGGTGATGAGCATTTTCGCGAACGTCGGGGTGCTGGCCGTCTTCAAGTACTTCAACTTTCTCAACGCGAACGCGCACGCCATCGCCGAAGTATTTCATTGGCCGTACGACCTGGCACCGCTCAGTCTGGTGCTTCCGATCGGACTGTCGTTCCACACCTTCCAGGCGATGAGCTATACGATCGAGGTTTATCGCGGCCGCTATCCGGCTGAGCGCAACCTCGGGATCTACGCGCTGTACGTGATGTTCTTTCCGCAGCTCGTCGCCGGGCCCATCGAGCGGCCTCAGAATCTTCTGCCACAGTTCCGGGAGAAGCACTCATTCGACTACGAGCGCGTGACCGACGGTCTGCTGAAGATGGCGATCGGTCTTTTCATGAAGGTGGTCATTGCCGATCGGCTCGCACGCTACGTCAACGTGGTTTACAACGATCCCACCGGCTTCGAAGGTCTCACCCTCGTATTCGCGACGCTTTTCTTCGCTTTCCAGATCTACTGCGATTTCGCGGGATACTCGCTGATGGCGATCGGTGCCGCGGAGGTCATGGGTTTCCGGCTCATGAAGAACTTCGACCGTCCGTACCTGTCCCGCTCGATCGGCGAGTTCTGGAGCCGCTGGCACATCTCCCTGTCGAGCTGGTTCCGGGATTACGTCTACATCCCGCTGGGCGGCAACCGTGTGTCCGGGCCACGCTGGTACTGGAATCTGTTTCTCACGTTTCTGCTGAGCGGACTCTGGCATGGCGCGAACTGGACTTTCGTCATCTGGGGAGCGCTCAACGGGTTCTATCTCATCTTCTCGCTCGTGACGGCCCATTGGCGGGCGGCTGTGACTCGCGCGATTGGACTCGCCTCGAGACCGACACTTCACGCCATCATCAGCGTTGCCGTGACGTTCTCGCTGACCTGCGTGGCCTGGGTCTTTTTCCGCGCGAATACCGTGACTGACGCTTTCCACATACTCTCGTCGGTAATCGTCCGGCCGACGCTTCATCAGATAGTTCCTGATGCAATCCGCGCCGAAGGAATTTCGAAGTTCGAGGTACTCTATTCGCTGATGCTGATTGCAGGCCTGATGGGCGTCGAGCTCGCCTCGACGCGGGTCAATCTGATGCGGCAGTTCCGCATGCAGCCGGTGTGGGTTCGGTGGCCTGCGTATTACGTGACATGCATGGCCATCTGGCTCCTTGGACTGAGCACCGAGGCCAAGGCGTTCATCTACTTCCAGTTCTGATGGAGGTAGAGAGCGTGGCGAATGTGAGCGCCGAGAGCGCAGAGGAAGGGCCGCAGCGCAAGCGCGGCAGCGCGGGGAAACTGCTGCTGCGCATTGGCCTCCTGGCGGTGGCGATCGTTCTCACTGGGCTCCTCATCGGGCAGTACGACAGCCGCGCGGCTGACGACAACTATCTCGCCGCGGTCCTCGAGAAG